>NZ_JACSLQ010000002.1:0-425193 GCF_018618205.1 Exiguobacterium sp. s157 | reverse complement strand
GTTGCATCATCTTTTACGACCGCCTCCAGCTGGACCATATCCCCCACGGTGTACTGTCCCGGGCTGATGCTGTGGCTCAAAAATTTTGGCCCCTCGATATCCTCTTTCGTGTCCACCGCCTCAAACCATTGATCACTCTCATCTCCGTCTAATCTGGAGTAGTTCCCTTGATTGTCGTAAGCTGCGATTCGGTCTAATACATAACGTCCTGCTTCCATCCCCTCCACGATTTGCAGGTTTCCCGTGTAGCGACCGTCTCCCTGGTGGTACATGCTCACGTAGAGAGACCCCCCGCTTGTTGGCTTTCTCAAATAAAAGAGAACGTTTGAGACGCCGGTTGCATCATCTTTTACGACCGCCTCCAGCTGGACCATATCCCCCACGGTGTACTGTCCCGGGCTGATGCTGTGGCTCAAAAATTTTGGTCCTTCTAAATCCTCCTCCCCAAACACCCTCCAATCAAACGAACTAAATACCAATAACATCACTACAAGTAAACTGACCCATTTTTTCATTCTGTCGCTTCCTTTATCACTCATATGTAACACCCATTAAGATTTTCCAAAGAACAATATACCATCTACCTTCTAAATTTTGTCTCCTGTTTTTATAAAAAGGTGTATGTTTTTCGATACCACGACATAAAAAATACCAGGTGTCCGTTAGACGATTTGTCCAACTGAAAACCTGGTCATCGTTCATCACTTGCTCCCGACATGATACTTCGCCTCAACGACTTCATTCCCCATAAACGCCTCCATCGTCGCCGCCGTATCCGACGAGATGCCGTCCTTCTTCACGACTTTCCCGACCGTCTGCAGGATGATCTTCCAGTCATTGAAGAACGTGACGTTGTCGACGTACTTCACGTCGAGCGCGAAGCGATCCGGCCATGTCAGTCGGTTCCGTCCGTTCACTTGGGCGAGTCCCGTCAGTCCGGGACGTACATCGTGACGTCGGCGTTGCTCCTCGTTATAGCGCGGTAAATACTCGACGAGCAACGGGCGCGGTCCGACGATGGCGATGTCGCCCTTGATGATATTCAGTAAGCTCGGCAGTTCGTCGAGACTGAGCGACCGGAGCGTCTGCCCGAACGGGGTCAAACGGATCTCGTCCGGCAACAGCTCGCCGTGTTCATCTCGCTCATCGGTCATTGTCCGGAACTTCACCATCTCGAAGATGACGCCGTCCTTGCCTGGACGTTTCTGTTTGAACAGCACCGGTCCCCCGAGCTTCCACTTGATGAGACCCGCAACCGTCACGAGGACGGGACTCAATACGACGAGCGCGACCGACGCGAGCACCACGTCTTGTGGCCGTTTAACGTACGTCTCATACATCCCCATCACACTTCCCCCTTCCCGAATCGCTTGCTTGGAATCATCGACCGGACCAAGTCTTTCTCGAACGCATCGACCGTGAACACCCACATGAAGATGGCGTAGGCGAGGACGAGTCCCATTCCTTTGAAGACGAAGCCGAGCAACGTGTCAGCTGGAAACCAATATTGGACGATGAAGCCGAGTCCGAGGACGAACAAGAGTCCCGGGGCGAGCTTCAAGTGACATTCTCGGAAAAATCGGAACACGTCGAGCTTCAACACTTTCGCGTAGATGATGTTCATGAACAACGTGTTGCCGCTCAAGTATCCGATCATGACCGACAGTGCTGCGCCCGTCGCCCCGTACGGACCGCTCAGGAACGCCGAGACAATCAAGGCAATCACCGCCGACAGCACCATCCCGTACGCCCGGTAGCGGACCTGGTTCGTCGCGACGAGATGGATGTTGGCAATCTCTTGCGGCAACGTGATAATTCCCATCGCAATCAACAGGGCCGCGACGACGTACGACTCTTTGAAGTCGTCCCCGACCCAGAAGTGGATGAACTCCGCCCCCATCGCGATGAACACCATCGTGATGAGCCCGATGACGTACAGCTGGATGCGACCGACCCGAATCATCAAGTTCTCGATGTCCTTCAAACCGCCCGAGTGGTTGAGCCGGGTCACTTTTGGCAAGAACAACGAGTTGACGGCCGTGGCGATCAAGAGAACGTAGCCTTCGATGACCATCCCGATCGAGAAGATGGCGACGGCGACTCCGCTCGCGAAAATGACGAGCACGGTCGGCATGATGTGCATCAAGAAGTTCTGCGTCGCCGACACCGTCGTCTGCCACGAGGCGAAGACAAAAATCTCACGATACATCCCTTTCCCGGATGCGGTGAAGTCGATCTCCGTATCCGTTCCTTTCCAAACGTACAGCAGTTTACACAAGTTGATCAGCAAAATCATCGCCGCGTTGATGATAACGAGGGCGTAGACCCCAAAACCCATGACGAGCGCCCCGATTGTGAAGCTGACGATGAGGATTTTCTCGAGGAAGAGCAGCGTGTTCAGCTGGATGAATCGCTCGTTGACGATAAAGACGGCGTCAATCGGTTTGGCGAGCAGCGTGATCAAGATGTAAAACCCGACAATCGGATACATGACTTTCAACTTTTCCATGTCACTCGCGCTCAAATTGCCGTAAATGACGTCGAGCAGGAAATAGAGGACGACGAGGACGACGGTCAGGATGAGCGTCAAGAAGAAGAACAGCTTATAGGCGATGCCGAGAAAACGAATCTCCCCGGCTCGGTCGCCGTGCGTCCGATAGTTGCTGAGGAAACGGGCGACGACGATTTCAAGTCCGAGGTTGAACGCGAAGATGGCGATAATCGAGAACGACAGGACGTATAACCCATAGTCCCCTTGTCCGATTTTGCTGATCATCCACGGCGTGTAGAGGAGCCCCGAGATGATGTTGAACCCGATTGATCCGTACGAGACCAAGGCGCCGTATTTGATTTGATTCGAACTCGTCTGTTCCGGTTCGATGGCATATTTGGTCGCCATGGGAGAGCCTCCTCATTGATACGTATAGTAATAGGCGTCCTTGCCTTGACGCGACTCGCGGCGATTCAAGACGATGCCGAGAATCTTCGCCCCGGTCATGAGCAGCTGGTCGCGTGCTTTGACGACCTCATCCCGGTCGGCCGATTCACAGCTGAGGACGAGAATCGCCCCGTCGACTTCCTGGGCAATGATCCGGCTGTCTGCCACCTGCATGATCGGCGGTGCGTCGAGCAAGATGATATCAAAGTCGTCCTTCAAGTGATCGAGCATCTCCCGGAACGCCGGGGCTGCGAGCAACTCGGACGGGTTCGGCGGGACGACGCCCGCGACCATGACGTATAAGTTGTCGAGCTGTGTCGGCTGAATGGCCGCCTCGGCCGTCGAGCGCTTGGCGAGCACGTTCGAGAGCCCGATCCGTGAGTCGATATGGAAGATTTGATGGATCGTCGGGCGTCGCATGTCACAGTCGACGAGCAGGACGCGCTTGCCGAGTTGCGAGTAGACGACGGCCAAGTTGCTCGCGGTCGTCGACTTGCCTTCCCCCATCGACGTCGAGGTGATGAGGAGCGTCTGCAACTTCGAGCCGAGCGATGTGAACTCGAGATTCGTCCGGAGCGTCCGGTATTGCTCCGAGATCGGTGACTTCGGTTCGTAAATCGTGATCAAGTTTTTCGTCATCCGGTTATGATAGTTTTCGTTGCGTTTTCGGAACATACGGTTCACCCTCCTTTACGACTTTTGGTTCCTGCGGCTTCCGTTTCTCAGGTTTCGCGATTTGACGATCAAACAACGGGATCGACGCGATGACCGGGATACCGAGGATGGCTTCGGCCTCGGCCTCGGAGCGAATCTGTTTATTGAACAAGTAACGCATGAGGACGATACCGCTGCTCAAGATGAAGCCGACCAGGACACCGAGCGCCGTGTTGCGAGGAATGTTCGGTTCGACCGGTTCGGCCGGGATGAACGCCGGTGACAAGATTTGCGTATTATCGATATTCATTAATTTTGGTACCTCGTTCGAGAAGACACGTCCGAGCTCATTGGCGATCGATGACGCGAGGGCTGCCGAATCGGCCGTCGCCCGGATGGTGATGACTTGCGAGTTCTCCTCGCTCTCGATGACGATCTGGTCCTCAAGTTTCTCCGGGGCGCTGGCGATATTCTCGCGCACCTCGTTCAAGATGATCGGACTCTTCATGATGATCCGATACGTGTTGACGAGCCCTTGGGACGATTGAATCTGCGTGCTGTCGAGGGTCTCCGTCCCCGTCTGTTTTGGTACGACGAGAATTTGGGTCGACGCCTCGTACGTCGGTGGGATGACGTAGCGGCTGAGCGAGTAGGCGATGCCCCCGACTAGGACCATGGTGAAGAGGATGACCCACTTCTTCGTTTTCAGGATGAACCAAATATCGCGAATCGATGCGTTGATGTCTTTCACGGCAACCTAACCTCCTTCATTGGTGCGACTCAAAGTTGTATGCGTTGTTGGATAATGACCATTTCCCCGTACCCCTTCCCGTCAAATGCAAACAGGAAGGAGATGCCTATCATTTTTTTGAAAGATTTATCTACGTCGTGACGACGGGCGGGACGGGCTGTTTCACATGCTCGGCCCGATGCCGGCTATAGGCGACGACAAAGACGAGCAGAATCAACAGATAGGCGATGGCACGGAGCCGCAGGGCGGTCCCGATATTATCGTTCGTGATGGCGATCAAGCCGTTCCAGACGAACGCCTGCATCAAGATGAACTGTTGCACTTTCGTGACGTAGGCGCGACGTGACCAGAGGAACAACAGGATGAGCGTCATCGGCAACGCCTCGATGAAGAAGACGAGCAAGATGGTGAGGCCACGGACGTCCCACGGCAGCGGGCCGACGAGGTTGCCGAGATAACTATGCACGTAATTGAACAGGAAACCGAAGTAGTTCGATGCGTCGAGCCGGATGCCCATCTGACTGCCCCCGGCGAGGAAGCCGATGCCGTCAGAGCGATACTGCAACGCCGAGCGGAGCGTCTTGTCGACGATCGGGACTTGGACATCCATGAAGAACGTATAGATGACGCCGAAGATGACGAGCGCGAGCGTCAGGATGACGAACGGTCCGGCGACTTTGCGCACCGATTGCAGCGTCAGCCAGAGGACGGTCGCCATGACGAACGACAGGAGCGCATACGTCCGGAACTCGCCGAGCAACCAGACGGTCGGAATCAACAGCAGGAAGTACGTCCAGTTCTTCTCGAACAACCAGCGGATGGCGAGATACGTCGCGGCGATATAGAGCATGTAAATCCAGACGTCACGGTAAATCGATGTCGTGATGTTGATGAACAGGCTGATATAGGCGATGAAGCAAAACAGGGCGTACAGATGGGCGTAATGGCGGATGCGTTCCTCTTTCTCCCCGAGCTCCGTCGTCGCGAGCTGGATGGAGACAAGTTTCAAGGCGAAATGGATGAGGAGCGCCATCCCGACGAAGTTGAACAATCGGATGGCGAACACGCTCTCGGTGCCGATCAACTGCATCAGCTTGCCGATGACCCATGGATAGATGGACGTCCGGATCCACGACAAGTCGTAAAATACGTTCATCGCCTGTTCCCAGTAGAAGACGCCGTCATCCCCTTCCCCGAACAAATGGTACGACACGCCGTTCCCGGTCGCGTAAATCGCGAGCGCGTAGAAGACGGTCGTTGCGAGCAGATAATAGAACAGCACCAGATATTTGACGACGCCGACCTCGGTATCGAGTTTCATGCGTCTCCCTCCTCTCTTCAGGCAATCGGTCGATCAAAACTCTCGTAGATGCGTCGCATCTCCGTCTTCGAGCGGTCGACGTCGAACGCCTTGACCGACTCACTGTTATGGAGCCCCATCTGGTGGGACAAATCGAAATCGAGTTGCATCGTGCGGATGGCCCGCGCGAATCCGGCCACGTCTTCCGGCGAACATTTGTAGCCGGTCACCCCGTCAATCGAATAGTCGTTGATGCCATGCACGTTCGACGTGATGAGCGGTAGCCCGGCGGCCATCGCCTCGAGCGCGGCCATGCCGAGCCCTTCCCGTTTCGATGGGAAGACGAAGCAGTCCGACGCCTTCATCACTTCGATGACGTCGTCCCGGAAACCGAGCAAAGTCACTTGCCGCTCGAGCCCGAGCTCGCGGATGAGACGTTCGAGGTGGTCCTTGTTGTCACCCGTCCCGGCAATCAAATAACGGAGCGTCGGTTCATGCAGTGAGGCGATGGCGCGGATAATCGTCTCGTGGTTCTTATTCTCGTTCAACTCGCCGACTGACAACAAGACGAAGTCGGTATCGCTGTCGATGCCGAGGCCACGACGTTTCAACGGCCGGTCGATCGTGACCGCCTCAATCCGTTTCGTGTCGACACCGATGCCGGGGATGCGGAACGTGTGCGACGTCTTGAACGTCTGTGCCCGCGAGAAGTCCTCCTCGTTGATAGTGACAATCGTATCGGTCAATCGGGCGAGCGTCCGCTCGACCGGATAATACAGCATCCAGTTGAGCGATGGGCTGCCTTTGAAGAAATGGAAGCCGTGCGCCGTATACATGCATGGTGTGTGCGTCTGGCGCGCGACGAGCCGGCCGACGACTCCGCCGATCGGCGAGTGGCAGTGGATGAAGTGATAGCGGTTCGCCGTCATGACGGCCTTCAACTGTTGATAAGCGCGGACGTGGCCGTTCATCTTCTTGATGTCGCGTTCGAAATCGATTTGGTACAACGCGACCCCGTTCACCTCTAGGTCTTGCTTGATGCGGGCGATTTTCTCAGGCGAATACATGCTGCCCCATTCGAAGTTCGTGGCGACGTCGACTTGATACCCCATCTCTTGGAGCATGCGGATATTGTCGCGGTTGAAGCTCTCGATCATCGAGACGACCGAGGCGACCATGAGCACTCGTTTCATCGTTTTCTCCTCCTCACACACGTTTCCGAAGATAATCGACCCCATGCAACATCAAGACGAGCGGGACGGTCCGTTCATGTTTACAGAGCTGGAAGAACGTCCGCCATTTCACGTCGAAATGCTGTAGCTCCATCTGCGAATAGGCTTGCTTGTATTCGTCTTGCCGGAGCACTTGCTTCAATGACTCGGCTTGGGCGAAGAGCGATTTCGGTGCCGCCAGCTCGTTCAAGCCGATGCCGATCATGCTGAGGGCGATGCGATTGTAGAGGGCGCGCATGTATTCCTCGCCGAGATGGTGCTTCTCGATGTAGCGCATCAAGATATGGAAGAACTGCATCCGTGACGACACGAGGTCTCGCTTATACGCGCTCGACATCGAACCGGCGTCCGTCTTCCGGTAATGGTAGACCGGGTAATCGATATAGACGAAACGATGGCAATTCTCGAGCGCTTCGATTTGGAAATACAGGTCGTTGAACGTGCCATATGGACCGGCCCCGAACGTCAGATGTTTGACGAGGTCGCGGTGATAGAGGGTGAAACAGTTCGAGTTGAGCGCGTCGACGTTTTCCGGGTGGGCCAGCTCCTCGCCGATCAGTCCGAACAGGCGACGATGGACGTGGCGTTTCGTCTCGACCGCGTCGAACGACAAAAAATCCGCGTCAAAGATCTTCTTCGGTAACGACCGACCCTTGTACTCCCGGACGTACGTGCCCATGACCGCGTCGGCACGCTCCCGTTCGGCGTGTTCGACGAGGATGCGGATCGCGTCAAGGTCGAGCCAGTCATCGCTGTCGATGAACATGATGTACTCCCCTGTCGCCATGCCGAGCCCTCGGGTGCGGCTGAAGGCGCAGCCCCGATTCGTCTGGTCGAGCACTTGGACACGCGGGTCATGGATATATTCCATCAGGATGTGAAGGCTATCGTCGGTGCTACCGTCGTTGATGCAGATGATCTCGACGTGCGGGTACGTCTGTTGTGTCAAACTATCGAGGCACTGACGGACGTAGGCGCTCGCATTGTAGACCGGGACGACGAGGCTGACGAGCGGGGTAAGGCTTGGCATGTAGGTCACTCCTTCTAGGTTGTCGTTTCATGATGTGAGTGAATGCTGTGAGTCTATCCTCGTTGTTCCCGTAAGCCCTTCCCGGTAACTCACAAACGGAATGAGTCGTGGATAATCTTTTCGTGAATTATAAAAAACGAAAAAAGCCGACCGTTTGGTCAGCTTCGCATGTCACTGAAGTTGTTCGTGCCGTAAATTGCGGACGATGTTCTCGAACAGCCGCTCGTTCACCCGGTCCGATACGTATGAATTGTGCGGGGTGAGCGTCACCCATTCGAAGTTATAGAGCGCATGGTCCGACGGGAGCGGCTCGGTCTCAAAGACGTCCAAGGCGACCCCGAAGAACTTGCCTTCCTCGAGCGCATCGATAAGCGCCGTCTCGTCGATGATGGCGCCACGTGCGACGTTCAATAAGACAGCGTCTTCTTTCATGGACGCAATCGCCTCCGCATCAATCACATGATACGTCTCGTCGGTGAGCGGTAAAGCGATGACGATGACATCACTCTCCGCCAAGACGTCGTGCAACTCATCCATCAACACGTAACGGTCGACGAACGGGACCTGCTTCTCACGATGTCCGACGCCGATGATGGTCATATCGAACGCCCGGAACCGCGTCGCGATCGCCTCTCCGACGTGACCAAGGCCAAGCAAGGCGACGGTCTTCCCGGTCAGTTCGCGCAAGCGCCGTTCCTTCTCCCAATGCCGGTTCGCCTGCTTCTCCCGAAACGCCGCCCCGTGCTTCATGAAGTCGAGCAATTGCCAGACGACCCATTCGGCCATCGGTACGGCATACGTATCGCCGGCGTTATAGATGCGGACGTCTCGTTTCTCGAGTTCTTCGAGCGGCAGGCGATCGAGTCCAGCACTGATGGCCTGGACGAACCGTAGCCGTTTGAAATCCTCACATTGGCGATATTGAAACAAGTTGTTACAAATCAGTCCCTCGACCTCTGAGACATCGATGTCTGTCACGTCCGCTTCTTCCCGGAGCGTCGTCACCGTATAGCCGAGTCGTTCGAGTGTGGCGCGTTGTTCAGGAGTCAACCGCACTCCTGTCGACAGCAAATTCATGACAAAATCCCTTTCCGGTTCTGGATTTCCGTCGCGATGGCATCGACGGTCGAGACGAGGCTCAACCGGTTCAATTCCAACCACTCCGGTGTCGCGTGTTCGAGCTGTTGCTCGTACACCCTAATTTTCCATACCCCTTCTTGGAACATTTGTGCCTGTCTGGCGTCAAATTTTCCGGTCACCCCGATATTACAGAAGCTGCGCGACAAGATAGCGAGCGACGAGCCGAGCCGGACATGCTCCCCGAGCACTTTCTCGGCCGGGAGCCTCCCTTCTCCGATGCGGGCGATGCCGCCGAACCCATACGGGATGCCCACTATCTGGAGTTGACGTGTCACCGCCTCGACCGTCCCGTCGGCGAGCGGTTCGAACAGAAAGCTCTGCCCGTAACTGAGATGCAGGTCGTTCAATCCGATATGGACGTAGTCGATGCCCGATAGTT
Source organism: Exiguobacterium sp. s157 (assembly GCF_018618205.1). Taxonomy (NCBI): domain Bacteria; kingdom Bacillati; phylum Bacillota; class Bacilli; order Caryophanales; genus Exiguobacterium; species Exiguobacterium sp. s157. The sequence continues at coordinate 415,769 of NZ_JACSLQ010000002.1, read as the reverse complement.
GGAGAACGTCCGGCATACAGGCGACGGCCTCTTTCGTCTCGCACAACAGACAGACGCCGGCCCGCTTGTCGACGAGCTCGATGAACGCCGCAACTTCGTCGACCGACTTATAGTACGGCAACATGACGACGTCGGCCCCTCGATTGATGACTTCATTGATCTCATAGCGCGAGTCTTGGAAAATCGGATTGACGCGGACGAGCAGCTCCGCATGCTTCAAGACCGCGCGCAACCGACTCACGTCGCGGACCGCATGGCGTGAGATGACCGTATCGAGATGACCTTGCCGTTCCACTTTCCCGTTCAACTCTAAGTCGACGAACACCCAATCGACCCCGTTCTGTTCAGCGAGCAGCGCGATCTCCGGCTGGTTCGTGATATACATCAGTTTCAAAGGCATGTGAGCACTCCTCCCATCAGTAGATTACCTTAGGAAAATAGCCCGTCCGAAAAACAACAAAACGGAAATGCGGATAATGCTTTTGGATTGTAAATGGAAGGTTTACAGATTTTTGAACAAATACCTATATAGGAAGTCACACGTCCCGTCCTCGAATATGCTTTGATATCAAATCATGCTCGCAACTTCTTTTTTGTTTTGTTTCAAATATAGGGAATCGGAAATAACTAACGTACAGAACAATATTTTCGACAGTTTTCGGCAAAAAAGGGGTGACCAATCATGGAATGGATTGTGATTTTTGGTGCAGGCGGTCACGCACAAGTCATCATCGATATTCTTGAGTTGATGGGACTCTACCGGATCGCAGGAATTTATGACGATAACCCAGCCTTAATCGGTAAATTCGTCGCCGGGTACCCCGTGCTCGGTCTCGTCCATTCCAACGTCGTCGCCAAAAAAGGCATCATCGGTATCGGTGACAACGTCCAGCGCGAGTCACTCGAGCGCGCCATCCGCGGACGGACACCAGACTTTGAATTCGTCAACGCCATTCATCCGAGCGCCGTCATCGGCAAGAACGTCATACTCGGCGAGGGCACGGCCGTCATGGCAGGGAGCGTCATCAATCCGAACGCCGTCATCGGCCCTCATAGCATCATCAACACGATGGCGTCTGTCGATCACGACTGTGTGCTCGAACCATTCGCTTCGGTCGCCCCGGGCGCGCATCTCGGCGGCAACGTCCACGTCGGTGCCCGCACGTTCGTCGGTATGAGCGCGACGGTCATCCACAACGTCCATATCGGGCACGACACGGTCATCGGGGCCGGCGCCACAGTCGTCAAGGACATCCCGAACCATGTGGTCGCCTACGGCTCACCGGCCAAACCGATTCGAGGGCGGGTCATGAATGAACGCTATCTGTAAGCAAAAACGAGGTCATCCCGCGCCGGGTGACCTCGTTTTTTCATTTCAGCTCGCGATGCAGTTCGCGGTCGGTGATATAATCCGGCTCGAGTTTCAAGATGACCCGGTCGAAGGCACGCTGGAGACCAAACATCCCCATGCAGAGCGCTGCGAACAAGATAAAGAAGGACGGACCCGCCGCGCTAGAATCGTACCAGCCGAGAAGCGCGTACAGCATGACCAACCCGCATAGCGTCAGCCAAAACGGCAACCGGACGAGCCGCTGGTACTTCGCATTATGGTTGAACGAGGCTCGGATCGTGCCAAGTTTCCATTCGCGAATAGCCAGCGGAATGACGCCGAGAAATCCGATGCCGAGCACGACGAATTCGTATTGAGACACAGATTGGATCAAGGTCCCCGTCACGATGGCCGAGGCTGCACCGAGGATGAAGGTCTTCGCATTTCCTTGCCGTGCGTAATCGACGAGGCGGCGGATATGTTGTTCACGTTTCATGGTCAAAGCTCCTTTAGTTAGTGATAATGTATGTACGAATCCTTCCCCACGTTGGTTTCAATTCAAAATGATTCCCATCTATAGAAGTAAAAAAATCTCACTTGTGACAGATTAAAGAAATCTGAAAATTCCTAAATGTAAGCGTTGACATTTTGTTTTGGCACGTGCTACATTTCAAGTATCAAATAACAACTGAACGGTCTCCTGCGCAGGAATGTTACCTTTAGTGGGCATAACCTGACTCGAGTCAGATGGTAGACGTGATTTCACGTATCTCATCTGACACGGGTCAGGTTTTTTATTTGACGCAAACCAAAAATCCAATGAAAAAGGAAGGTATGGACATGAAGTATGAACAGCTCGCACGCGACATTATCCAACAAGTCGGCGGCAAAGAGAACGTCAACAGCGTCGTCCACTGTATCACCCGTTTGCGCTTCAAATTAAAAGACGAGAGCAAGGCCAACACGGAAGCCCTCAAAAACATGGATGGTGTCGTCACCGTCATGAAGAGCGGCGGTCAATACCAGGTCGTCATCGGCAACCACGTCCCCGACGTGTATAAAGCGGTCGTCGAAGTCGGCGGTTTCCAGAACCAGTCACCGATTGAAGAAGAGGAAGGCCCGAAAGGATCATTATTCAGCCGGTTCATCGATATCATCTCTAGCATCTTTACCCCTGTCCTCGGCGTCTTAGCCGCGACCGGGATGATTAAAGGGTTCAACGCCCTCTTCGTCGCCCTCGGTTGGCTCGACGCCACATCCGGCACGTATCAGCTGTTGAACGCCATCGGCGACTCGTTGTTCTACTTCTTCCCAATCTTCCTTGGCTATACGGCCATTAAGAAGTTCGGCGGCAGTCCGTTCATCGGGATGGCCATCGGGGCGGCGCTCGTCTATCCGACGCTGTCGACGCTCACGGCCGGTGACCCGCTCTATACTGTCTTCGCCGGCACCATGTTCGAGTCACCGATCCATATCACGTTCCTCGGTGTGCCGGTCATCTTGATGACATACTCGACATCGGTCATTCCGATCATCATCGCGGCGTTCTTCGCAGCGAAGCTTGAGAACTTCTTGAAGACGGTCATCCCAGACGTCGTCAAAATGTTCATCGTCCCGTTATTGACATTGCTCATCATCGTGCCGCTCACGTTCATCTTAATCGGACCAATCGCGACATGGGCTGGTATGTTGCTCGGTAGCGCCACGGTCGCCGTCTACAACTTGAGCCCGCTCGTCGCCGGGATCTTCCTTGGCGGTCTCTGGCAGGTGTTCGTCATCTTCGGCCTACACTGGGGACTCGTCCCGGTCGCCATCAACAACTTGACGTCACTCGGGGCAGACCCTGTACTCGCACTCGTCTTCGCGGCCTCATTCGCACAGATCGGTGCCGTACTCGCAGTCTTCCTTCGCATCAAAAATCAAAAGATCAAAACGCTCAGTATCCCGGCCTTCATCTCAGGGATCTTCGGGGTCACCGAGCCAGCCATTTACGGGGTCACGCTCCCGCTTAAGAAACCGTTCATCATGAGCTGTATCGGTGGTGCCGTCGGTGGTGGAATCATGGGCATCATGGGTACACAAGTGTATATCATCGGTGGACTCGGCGTCTTCGGTTATCCGTCGAACATCTCGCCGGAAGGCATCACGACCGGCTTCTACGGATCACTCATCGGGACGGCTGCCGCCTTCGTCGTCGGTTTCGTCTTGACGTACCTCTTCGGTGGCGTCAATAAAGCGGTCGCCGCAACACCACAACCAGAAGTCACACCGGTCTCACAAGAAGTATCAGCGACAAAAGTCGGCCAAGAACAGATCCTCAGTCCACTTGCCGGCAACGTCGTCAACTTGAAAGACATCTCGGACGTCGCCTTCTCATCCGGCTCGCTCGGCCAAGGCGTCGCCATCGAACCGACGGAAGGCAAGCTCGTCGCCCCGGTATCTGGGACGGTGTCCGCTCTCTTCCCGACGCATCACGCCATCGGCATCACGACCGAGACGGGAGCTGAGGTGCTCATCCATATCGGCATGGACACGGTTCAACTCGAAGGCAAACACTTTAAAGCACACGTCACGCAAGGCGAATTCGTCGAGAAAGGACAGCTGTTGATTGAGTTCGATCTCGACGCGATCAAACGCTCTGGCCGTGCCCTCACGACACCGGTCATCGTCACGAACCGGAAAGTGATTTCACCGAGCCGCGCCACAAACGTTCGTTCAGGCGAAGCCTTGTTTGTCATTAACGAATAAATGTGGGAGGGCTCGTCCCTCCCCTACTTTAGAAAGGATGGATTTAATGAGTTTTCCAAACGGATTTTTATGGGGCGGCGCCATCGCCGCGAACCAAGCTGAAGGTGCTTACTTAGAAGGCGGCAAAGGGCTGACGACGGTCGACTTGTTGCCGACTGGCAAGAAGCGCTTCGACGTCATGTTCGGCGACTTACCGTCACTCGAGCCGGTGCCAGGCGAGTTTTATCCGTCACACGAAGCGATCGACTTCTATCACCGTTATAAAGAAGATATCGCGCTGTTCGCCGAGATGGGCTTCAAGGCGCTCCGCCTGTCGATCTCATGGGCCCGTATCTTCCCGAACGGTGACGACGCCGAGCCGAACGAGGCCGGTCTTCAGTTTTATGATGACGTCTTCGACGAACTGTTGAAGCACGGTATCGAGCCGGTCGTCACGATCGCCCACTTCGACGTACCGGTCAGCCTCATCCAAAACTATGGCAGTTGGCGCGACCGCCGTGTCGTCGACTTCTTCGAGACGTACGCGACGACGCTGTTCACCCGCTATAACGGCAAAGTGAAGTATTGGATGACGTTCAACGAGATCAATATGCTGTTACACTTGCCGTTCATCGGCGCCGGTCTCGTGTTCGAGGAGGGCGAGGACAAACAGCAAGTGAAGTATCAGGCGGCCCATCATCAGCTCGTCGCGAGCGCGAAAGCGGTCAAGGCGGCCCACGCCATCAATCCCGACATGCAAGTCGGCTGCATGCTCGCGGCCGGTCAGACGTACGCCTACTCGTGCAACCCGGACGACGTCTTGGACGCGATGGACAAGGACCGTGAATCGTTCTTCTTCATCGATGTCCAGTCGCGCGGCGAGTATCCAGGCTATGCCAAACGTTTCCTCGACGAAAACGGCATCACGCTCCAAATGGAAGACGGCGACCTCGAGTTGTTGAAACAGCATACGGTCGACTATATCGGCTTCAGCTATTATGCGAGCCGGACGACGAGCACGGACCCGGAGATCAACGCATCGACCGAAGGCAACATCTTCAGCTCGCTTGAGAACCCGTTCCTCGAGAAGTCGGAATGGGGCTGGACAATTGATCCGACCGGCTTCCGTATCACGGCGAACCAGCTGTACGACCGCTACCAGAAGCCGTTGTTCGTCGTCGAGAATGGACTCGGTGCCGTCGACGCGCCAGACGCGAACGGCTACGTCGAAGACGACTATCGCATCGACTATATGGCGAAGCATATCGAACAGATGCATGAGGCCATCAAGGACGGCGTCGAGATTCTCGGCTATACGAGTTGGGGCCCGATCGACTTGGTCAGCGCCTCGACCGGCGAGATGAAAAAACGGTACGGCTTCATCTACGTCGACAAAGACAATGAAGGTAACGGGTCCCTCACCCGTTCGAAGAAGAAGAGCTTTGATTGGTACAAGCAAGTTATCACGACGAACGGCGAAGAAGTGACGCTGAAGTCGTCTGTAGAGAAATAAGGAAAGCAGCTTCGGCCGAATTCGGCTGAGGCTGCTTTCCTCATTTTTAGACTCAAAATCATTTTATTTTTTTCCTGCTATCTTCTATCTTCATATCATTTACGACCCTGTTTATTATTTATATAACCTTCGCATGCCTTTTGTAGTTTACTAATCTTATCAATTCTTCTTAGGAGGCCTATATGCACTACTCACTCGACACCATCTTACAACTCGAAAACTCGACCGAATTCAACCGTCTCCATCAGCAGTTCCATCAATTCAATCCGCTCAAAGTACTCCGCGTCGATCAGTATGAGATTCGTCACTCGAACGTCCTCGCCTGGCTGTTCGATCCGAACGAAAACCATCGGCTCGGTAGCTTCTTTTTACGGAAAGTATTGATGAACTTAATCACGAAGCCGGAGAACGAAGAAAAGATCGTCGGCATCGACTATCTACCATTCCTTCACGCCCCACTCTCGGACGTCACGGTCCATCGGGAGTGGTGGACCGGGAATGGTGCCATCGACTTATTGATCGATATTCCATCGCTAAACTTGATGCTGCTCATCGAAAACAAGTTTCATTCGAGCGAGTCGGCCGGCCAACTCAGTCATTACTTTGACCACGTCCACAAGACATTTCCAAACCGCACCATCTTGCCGGTCTATTTGACGCTCTCGAGTGATGCCCCTTCCCACGACGATTACTGGTTCCTTGATTATGAGGATGTCCGTCTGATGATCACCCATGAACTCGAGTTGAACCGCGCGACGATTGCCGACAACATTTACGATTTCCTGACGTGTTATATCGCGTTACTCGAGGAGCGCCTCGTCGATGACGAGGACACGATGAATACGGCGCTCGAGCTTTATCAAGACTACGCCTCTGCGATTCATTTGCTGTATGCGAATGCTAACCCGGCGAAGCATAAACAAATCGAGCTACGGCAATCTGTCAAAACGCTTGAGACGTTCGACGCGGAGACGAGACGACATCTACTGCTCATCTATAACCGGAAGCGACAAACCATCGACTACATCTTTAAGACCGGCGGCAACATCGTCCACCAAGCGTTCCTCGAATTTGTGAACGAACAGGCGATTACGACCTACTCCGCACATACTCGCGTACCGAACTTCGTCATGGCCGACTGGTTACCATATTTGGATCAGATGGACCGGTTGAATCGCTATTGGCTCAACTATGGACTGATCATCTGGTTTGAACGGAAAGGCAGCACACGTCTCAAACTCTATGTGGAAGTCGGCCCGATTGATTATGCCGAACGTCTCCCACTCCTCGAGGCATTCGAAACGAAGAACATCTCGTTTTGGAAGTCTGGAAAACAAGAAGGCAAGAAGTTCACTCGCATCTACACCGAGACGATCGACGTTTCCGATTGGACAAACGCAGCTGTCGTAAAAGATGCGATGACATCACTCATCGACGATTCGTCGTTCCGCTCGTTCAGCGAGACGGTGACCGACGTGTTGACTGATTTATATAGCGTCAAAGCTTAAGGGATTTGATTTCTCTAAATTCTGACCACATTTAAAACCCTGAATGACATACAGGATAAATCATAAAATTAAAATACACCTGAAGCTTTGGCTAAACGAACAGCCGAACCTTCAGGTGTTTTTGTTGTACTACATCACTTCACTACTTTTGTCATTTTCTTCAGTTCTTGATAACCCGTTTGTGTCATCTTCACGGTCACCGTCATGCCCGCTTTTTGACGTGGAATCGTCAGCTTATAGTTCCCTTTCGAATCCACTTTTGCGGTCTTACTGATGGCTTTCGTTCCGACGAACGCTTGAACCGTCGCAGCTCTATTTCCTTTACCCGTCACCGAGGTAGCGCTCGATTTCACCGTATTCACAGTGAACGTCGCGAACGTATTCAATACTTTGGACGAAGCAGCCGTCGATAGGTTTCCTGCAGCATCTTTCGCTCGCACGGAAACCGTTGTCCCCGCTTTCGTCGTTTTCAAGCTGTAGCTGTATGTGCCGGCAGTCGATGCTTTCGTCGTGTACGTCCGTCCGTTGTACGTGATGGACACCGTCGACCCCTTCTCGGCTTTTCCAGTTACTTTCGTCGATTTGTTCGTCAGCGTCGAGATGGTCGGCTTCGACGGTGCTACTTTATCGATGGTGAACGTCAAGAGTTTCACGTTTCCTGCCTCGTCTGTCACACGAAGTGAGTAAACACCGGAAGCGACAACCGTCTGTCCACTCGCAATATTTTTACCGTTTATCGTCGCGCTTCCCTCATTGAAGGTTACCGTCACCGATTTGTTGGTGAGTTGTTTACTCGTAACGCCTGAGACAATCGGAGTCGTGCGATCGATTGTAAATTCTCGAGTCGTCACATTACCCACTTGATCAGTGACTTTTAAAACGTATTTGCCTTCTTGTACAAGTTTCGTACCTGAAACAAAAGCCTTCCCGTTCAATGAAGCAGTTCCTTCGTTAAATAGCGGTGTCACTTCACGGTAGCTTTGTTTCCCATCTACCAACCCTGAAATGACTGGAGAGGTGCGATCAATGCTGAATGAAAGTTCTGTTTCGTTTCCAGCATCGTCTGTAACGATTAAGACATAGTCACCTGTCTGATCAATGTTTGTTCCAGATACATAAGAAGTACCGTTCAGTTTACCGACGCCTTCTGTGAAGATTGGTTTTACTTGTTGATAAGTCTTTCCGCTCTCCACACCAGTCAGCGTAACTGGTTTCCGATCAATTTTGAAACGAACCGTCGTCTCGTTCCCAGCTTGATCTTTCACTTTCAACTCATAGTCGCCATCACTAGAAATGGTCGTACCTGAAGCGAATAGTTGCCCGTTAAGCGTTGCTGCACCTTCTGTGAACGCCGGCGTCACTTCACGGTAAGCAGATTTCCCTTCAAGGAATCCTTTGATAGCTGGAGCTGTATGATCAATCGTGAATGAGATCTTTGTCTCATTCCCAGCCTTATCCGTCACGAGTAAGACATGGTTTCCTTCAAGTGTGATGAGTGTACCGGAAGTGTAGGCTACTCCATTCAATTTGGCAGTTCCTTCGGTGAAGGTTGGTTTGACCTGTTGATAGACTTTTCCATTCTCGACACCGGTGACAAGAACCGGTTTTTTGTCGATGCTAAAACGAATAACTGTCTCATTCTTAGCTCGGTCAGTCACTTTCAACTCGTAGTCACCTTCCACTGTAACTGTTGTACCAGATACGAATGCTTTACCATTCAACGTTGCTGTTCCTTCACCAAATACAGGTGTCACATTTTCACGATAAGCTTTTGGCTCTACGCCAGTCACTACTGGAGCAAGTAAATCTACTTCAAATACGATGATGGTCTCATTACCAGCTGAATCTTTAACGATCAATTCATAAGATCCATCTTTATTGACCGTATAATTTTTCGCAATCGCCTTTCCATTCAAAGTTGCCGTACCTTCATTGAACGAAATGACAACCGGTTGGTTGTAAGAATAATTTGTCGTAACACCTGTTACAATCGGTGCCGTCACATCAATAGAAAATTGTACTGTTGTTATGTTGCTTGCTTTGTCTTCTACAATCAAATCATACGTGCCTTCCAGTTGGACGACTGTACCGCTCGTGAACGGTTTCCCATTCAACTTCCCGATGCCTTCTGTGAATGTTGGAGTAATCGAACGATTATAGCGCTTCCCGTTTTCGACTCCGCTCACGATTGGGGCGATTGAATCAACTTCGAATGATAATTTCGTCGTATTACCAGCAGTATCATTCACTACTAAGTCATACTTGCCGTCTTTTATCACTTCATGACCTGTTTGAATCTCTGTGCCGTTGAGCTTTGCAATACCTTCATTGAAGTTAATCAACGCACGACGATACGTTGCTCCATCGGATACGTTCGTAACTTTTGGTGCGGTTAAATCAATCTCAAACTTATAAATTGTCGTGTTTCCCGCCAAATCTTGGACAATTAGCTCATGTGACCCTTCCGCTTTGACGGTTGTACCACTGACGAACGCATTCCCGTTTAGTTTGGCACTTCCCTCGTTAAATGAAGGCGCGACATGCTGATTATAAATTTTTCCATTCTCTACACCTGATACGATTGGTGCTTTGTAATCGATTGTGAAGTAAAATGTCGTGTTGTTTCCTGCCCAATCAGTAACAACAAGAACATACTCGCCTTCTTGATTAATTTTTGTCCCACTTGTGTATTTCATACCATTCAATGTTGCCGTACCTTCTGTAAATGTAGGATTGACTGCTTGGTTATAAGCTTTTCCAGTCTGGATACCGTTTACTTCAGGTACTGTTTTATCAATGGTAAAGGAAATATTCGTGTAATACTCCCCATTATTATATGCGTACAATTCATAATAACCATCTTCGGTAAATGTAGTTCCTGAACTCACGTAGTACATTCCGTTTAAATACAAGTCGCCTTTGTTATACGTAATCGTCACATCACGATTGTAAACTTTTTGATTTTCTACTCCCTCAATGACAATTGGCAAATCATCAATGATATCGAACGTATAAGCTTCGCTTGTATACTCTTCATCAGTCGCAAAAATCTGAACTTGTTTCGACTTTGTTAGGTCGAGTCCTTCAATCAGGAAATGTCCTTCAGAATTGATGGTCGTCGTGTAGATTTTTTCGTCGACTTCTGCTTGAATCTTAAGCCCAGGGCTTCCACTTCCTTGAATGAAAGATTCAGAAGCCTTCGGTTCATACACGGAAAAGACTCGATATTGTTTCTCTTGAGTATCTGACTGGATACCAGTAGGATCAACGCCGTAGTACTTTATTTTAATGTCATTATTTAAAGTAAAGCCCGAATCAAAGCGTAAAAATTCACTGTCATATCCTGCTCCATGATTAGGATTGTAGTAAACTGTTCCTTCTTTTGTAGAGGTAAGCTCCAGTGGAGTTCCCGTCAAATAAATTCCTGAGTCTTTCGATGCAGTAACGACAGGCTGTTGGTTATCGTACACTTTCGCACTTGTAGAGTAGGTTATACCGTTTGAAGCCGTCACTTGGACAATAGCTGTCGCTTCTCCATTCATTGGAACACCATGAGCCTTAAAGCGTCCGGTAAGATCTAAATCAGCTTCCACTCCATTAATGTTGATTTTATTTCCTAAAGGTAACGTTAAACCGACAATATCAAAAGTGCCGTCTCCGTTTTCAACTAATGCGCCTCCTGTATTTAAAGGAAGTTTAAAACGAGTAACGTTAGACATTTGCATATTCCATAGTGAATTACTTCCGGCTACCTGTATATCTCCGTTATAGATTGGGGTGCTATGTCCAAACGTCATACGATTGCCATAGAGTGTTCCGTAGACAGAAAGTCCTCCATACGTCCGGAGTGCTCCTAAAACATATACGTTTTTTGTCATCGTGACGTTTGGCAACGTAGTCAATAAAGCCCCAGGCATGATAAACACGTCCTGGTCGATATAGTGTCCAGTCCAGTTTGTGCTTTCCTTAACTATGCGTACATCTAAATCTGTAATCTGCCGATCAATATAGATTGAATCACTAACCTCTTTCACACTTACTTTATTTTGGTTTAAGTCTACAATATCAATTTGAATGACATCCCAAAATCCATGTAAATTTGAAAACGTGTTTGCTATGTCAAATTGTAGATTTGCTGTCGTAGCTACGCCTGATTCCATAGTACCAGCAGGGAACTCAGCACTGTCTTGACGTAATGTTACAACCTTTCCAGTATGACGATGTTTAAAAGTTGCACTAATTTCACTTACAAACGCATTATCTTTAGCGACGACCTGATAGGTATCATTGGTCATACTATTGGGATTCAATGTCACAAATTGAGCAGAAACAAATTCTGGACTTTGCCGATCATCTTCGATGTTGATATAGCTTAATTTATTGTCGCCTTCAAACGGGCCGAATACGTTCGAAGAGTTCCCTGCTACATCTCTTACTTCAATTCGTTGAACTTTCCACTCCCCAAAAATCGCGTCATACCAACTCCATTCATAGGCACGGTATGTTCGATCGTACTCCTCGTAATACATTTGTACGGGTTTCTCTGTTCCCGTCTTTGAATGTACAAGATAAAGTGTTGCGTAATTTGATGGTCTTCCTTCATCTTCAACCAAAACCTCAAATTTGACATAATCAGACCAAGTTGAATAAACTTCGGTCTTAGAAAATTTGACATTTTTTATTACAGGAGCCTCTTGATCATCGATGAATTCAAATTCAACCTTCTCCTTCGATAAATCTTCCACTGTGGTATTTCCATAGCGATCCATGACTTTAACATTTTTAATTTGATACGTTCCAAAGCTGGGAAATTCCCAGTAATGTGATAAATCAAGTGTTATTCGGTAACGATTATCTCCGTAAAAACTGGCATTTAGTATCTTCAGATTTCCGTCAGGCATCAATAATTCAATCTCAGCCGAAGAAGCTAAGCCATTTGTATCTTCGGCATTTACAACTAATTCTACTTTTTGTCCCCTTGTAAGCTTTGTCCGATCAAAACTTACATCTAAAATCTTTGGTCCTATTCCGTCATCTGCTTGAACTATCGCTGGACTGATCGATAGTGAGGCGAAAATGATTAAACTCACCAATACATATGTATAAAATTTCTTCATAATGTTCCCCTTCTTTTCCAATTAATCTGTTGAGTTTCCTAAATTAGTTTACTCCCAATTTATTTAATTCACCTAAAATTTAAATAGGTAATATTGACTATGTTTTTGAACTCACATATAAGCTAAGAAGCCTTAAGTAAGACAAAAAAAATCATACAAAAAAACCTTAGTATCGGCTTTAAAACAGCCATACTAAGGTTCTACTTATCACTCCACCCCAAACCGATAAACCGTCCTCGAATGATACAACTCCTCGGGTTTCAGTTCGATCGATGTGGCGATGTCTGGATGGTTCGGTGCGTCTGGGAACGCTTGGGCTTCTAAACAAATCGCACTATGCTTCTGTCGTCCCTCGAGCGTGACCGGTGTCTCTTCACTGAGGAAATTCGCCGTATAGACGACCATGACCGGTTGGTTCGTCTCGACGTCCATAACGCGGCCGCTGACCGGATCGTGCAGCCGGGTCACCCCGTCCTTCAGAATGAACGGATGATCAAGTCCTCCAGCCTTTATAATGGCCTCATCCTCCGACGAAATTGCCTCACCGACTTGCTTCCCGTCACGGAAGTCGAACGGTGTCTCCTCCACTTCAAGCAACTCGCCCGTCGGCAGTGACTCCTCATCAAGCTTCGCGACGTGGTCGGCCGGCAGTGTCAACACATGGTCATGAATCGTCGGCCGTCCACCGAGATTGAAGTAGTTATGGTGGTTCAAGTTGACCCATGTCCGTTTGTCCGTCTGGGCCGTCATCGTGACGACGAGCTCGTTGTCGTCCGTCAACTCGTAGACGACCTTAAACATGACATTGCCGGGATAGCCTTCTTCCCCGTCCGGGCTTACATACGTAAAGTAAATCGCCTGCCCTTCGACGTCCATGTCCCAATGCCGTGCCGTGATGCCGTCGTCTCCGCCATGGATATGATGCGGGGCCTCGCTTGGGGTCAAGGCCACACCATCAATCTCCGCGTTGCGAACCCGTCCGGCGATCCGTCCGACGACGGAACCGAGATAGACCGGGTTCTCAAGGTATTGCTCGGGACTGCCATATTTCAAAATGACGGAGTCCATATTCCCGTCACGGTCCGGTGCCGTCAACTCGGTCATGGCACACCCGTACGAAATGGCTGACAAGCGCATGCCATTCTTGTTTTCGATCGTTGCTTCTCTCAACTGGCTCACCTACTTCAACTAGTTTACCTGTTCATTCCCGTAGTCGTCGCCCCATACTCCACTTTATCGACGCGACTCAAAAACGCGTTCATAAATGTAGTGAATCGGGCTTGCCCTTCCACCGTCTGTTTGAACACGCCCGCGTCCTCAAGTCCTTTGACAAACTTGTCGACGACGGCCTGGTCGACAATCGTCTTCGCGTCGCCTTCTTTCGCCTTCAACTCATCCGCCCAAGCGCGGTGCATGTCCGCCACTTCGACGTCTTCACCGGCCACATAGCGGACGACTTGTTCGAGTTCGGCCTTCAGGCGGGCTGGCAATACGGCGAGCCCCATCACTTCGATCAGCCCGATATTCTCGCGCTTGATGTGATGGACGTCGGCGTGCGGATGGAAGATGCCGTCCGGATGCTCATCGCTCGTTCGGTTGTTACGGAGGACGAGGTCGAGCTCATAACGTCCGTCGCGGCGGCGCGCGATCGGTGTCACCGTGTTGTGACGGGTGTCACCTGAATACGGGACGATATCACCGTCGGCATACTCGCGCCATTGACCGAGCAACTGATTCGCCAACATGACGAGCTGCTCTTTCTGGCGTGAACGGAGCCGGACGACCGAGAGCGGCCAATAGAGCGTCTCGATTTCGACTTGGTCGTAACGGTCCGAGCGATACGTCGAGACGACCTTGGCATCATCCATCGCAAACCGGTAGCGGCCGGCCTGGTAATGGTCGTGCGTCAAAATCGATCCACCGACGATCGGCAAGTCCGCGTTCGACCCGGCGAAGTAATGCGGGAACTGCGACACGAAATCGAGCAGACGCTCGAACGCGCCCCGGTCGATGACCATGTCGCGCACGTCGTTCGACAACAAAATCGAGTGCTCGTTGTAGTAAAGATACGGCGAGTATTGGAACGACCATGCCTGTCCGCCGAGTGTGAGCGGGATGATGCGATGGTTGGCCCGGGCCGGATGTTTCAAGTGGCCGCCGTAGCCCTCGTTTTCAATCGCGAGCAACCCTTTCGGATAGTTCGTCTCCGGCATCGGTTGCAGGCGAGCCCGTGCAATCTCGCGCGGGTCCTTCTCCGGCTTCGACAGGTTGATCGTGATATCGAGCGTGCCGTAGCGGGTCGGTGCCTTGTACGTGATGTTGTTGGCAATCCGTTTCGTCTGGATATAGTTCGACGCCTGACTCATCTTATAGAAGAAATCCGTCGCCGCTTCAACATCGGCAGCTCGAAGCGCGTTGAACGTGCGCGTCACCTCGGACGGTTTCGAGACGAACACGTCCATGACCTCGGCCATGAACCGGTCCTTCTCTTCGAGCAAGTCGTCGACGAGCCCGCGTTCGACCGCGTGTTCTGTCAATGTCTCGAGCAGATTCGGGATCGAGTCGTGCGGGACGAACGTCGGTTTCGTGAAATCGAGCTGATTGATTCGGGCGAGGACACGGTTCCGCGCATAGATGCGATCCTGTTCCGTAATCAATTCCTCCCGAATCGCTGCCTCGACGAGCGCTTCAATCGTAGATTCGATCATCGTCTCACCCCTTCGACATGTTTATAGCCTTCTGGATGATGCTTGTGCCAGTTCCAGGCGTCGGCCAAAATGACATCGACTGTCGACCGTTCCGGCACCCAGCCGAGCACTTGCTTCGCCTTGTCCGGTGACGCGATTAGCATCGCCGGGTCTCCGGCACGACGGACACCCATCTGCACCGGGATGGCATGTCCCGTCACGCGACGGGCCGCCTCGATGATCTCGAGCACCGATAGCCCCGTCTTCGTTCCGAGATTGAACACGTCGCTCGCACCGCCTTGTTTCAAATAATCGAGTGCACGTACGTGGGCGTCGACGAGGTCTTGCACGTGGATGTAGTCACGGATACATGTCCCGTCCGGCGTCTCATAATCGTCGCCGAACACGGTGATCGCGTCCCGTTTCCCGTTTGCCACTTCGAGCACGAGCGGGATCAGGTGCGTCTCCGGCATATGGTCCTCACCGATTTCACCGGTCGAGTCGGCACCAGCGACGTTGAAGTAACGGAGCGCGACGAAACGGATACCGAAGGCGCGGTCGCACCATTTCATCATCGTCTCCATCGCGAGCTTCGTCGCCCCGTACGTGTTCGTCGGGTTCGTCGCGGCCGTCTCGCGGATTGGCATCTCGTCTTGGTCGCCATATGTTGCGGCCGTCGAGGAGAAAACGATTCGGGTCACGCCGTGTTTCCGCATCGTCTCGAGTAACACTTGTGTCCCGAAGACGTTGTTGTCGTAATATTTGAGCGGCTCATCCATCGACTCATCGACGAGCGAGTTGGCCGCGAAATGGAGCACCTCGGTGATCGACTCATTCGCGAACGTCCAATCCATGAAGGCACGGTCGCGGATATCCCCTTCATAGAAACGGACCTGTTTCGGCACTGATTCGAGATGACCGGTCTGCAAGTTGTCGATCACGATGACGTCTTCCCCACGCGCGAGCAAGGCACGGACTGCATGGGAGCCGATATAACCGGCCCCTCCGACGACGAGTACACTCATTTCACTTCCTCCTCTACGAGTTCACGCGCGACGGCCTCGAGACAACCACGGTTGCCGCACGAGCAGATCGGCCCGTCGAGCATGATGCGCATATGGCCGATCTCACCGGCGATATGGTGCTCCCCGTCGATCAGTTCGCCGCCGTGGACGTAGGCGCCCCCAATCCCGTAACCGGCGTAGACGTAGAAGAACTCGTCGATGCCGATCGCCTCGCCGAAATAGAGTTCGCCGAGGGCGAGCGTCCGCACGTCGTTCTCGACGAAGACGTTCTGGTTCAGCCGCTGTTCGAGTTCTTGTTTGAGCGGGATGTCATGCAAGTGAAAACGCGGTGCGAACAAGACGACCCCGTTCCCGGCCTCGACCATCCCGTGAACGGACACGCCGAGCCCGATGACGTCACCTTGAGCTTTGCCGGCCAGTTCTATGTATAGCGTCACGATCGCCTCGATGAACTCCTCGTTCGTATCGAACCGCTCGTCGTGCCACGCCTCGCCTAACATCTCCCCATGGATGTTCGTGACGACGCCATGCAGCCGCCGCTGCGTCGCGTCGATACCGATGACGAAACGGTCACTGGCCGCGAGTTCGAGCATGATCGGTCGTCGTCCCCCGCTCGAGACGCCGAGTTCGCGCTCATTGATCAGTCCTTCTTCTTTCAGTTCGTTGACGATGTTCGAGATCGTCGGCTTCGTCAAACTCGTCGCCTTGGCGAGCTCGACCCGGGATACCGGCTGATGGAGCCGGATGAGCCGGAGGATGAGCGAGCGGTTATATGTCCGCATCCATTTCGAGTTCCGTGGTGTCGTCTTCCCCATAACTGTTCCACCCATTTCTTTGCTTTTTTCTTAGTATAGCATGTCGGGGAAACCGGTCATGGGTTGGCTGAAAAAAACTGACGACAATCGTGCGCAAAGCCTTCATCTTTCATCGAACCGAGCTGAGAAATCGTGTCGACCCACTACGTTCATCCGTATAGTTCCACGTTCGCCGGATATTCATCGATATTCGACGATTGGTTGTTGCTGTACGTTCGCCTTCCGGCTCCATTCGTTATTGTAAGCCGATATTTCAATTAAGCCCTAGGCTTACGTGCGATAAGGGCGCTAGTCCATCTCGAATATCGATGACTATACTCGAATTAACCTAGGAAAATCAACAGAGCGCTCGGAAAAGAATTGCCACATGAATCAAATTGATGATCAAATCCACGAATGGGAACCGATGATTCACTATGTCATTCGCCACCTATCGATTCACCCGAACGAACAGGAAGACTGCGCCCAAATCGCAAGGATTGCTCTTTGGGAAGCGTTGAATCGCGGCTGCACGCTGTCCAAGACGTATTGCTTCCAGCGAATCCGGGGCGCCATCCTGAACCACCAACAAAAGAACGCCCGCCATTTGAAACATGAGGTCGCCGTCGAACGGATCCCAGAACAATGCATGGCATCCGAACGCAATCTCTTCGACTGGCTAGACGAGCAGCGGTTGTTGCTGTCACCCCGCCATTTCGAACTCCTCTGCCACTTGATCGATGGGACCGAACAGACACTGTCTTATTCGCCGAGTCGTTTGCGGGCTTATAAGGCCGACGTCCAACGCGAACTGAAAGAGGCAATCAACTTGAAGGAGTGAACGACATGAAACACGTATTACTGAGTGAGGCAATCGAGATGTACTTAACAGACATGAGAGAACGTAAAGAAGCCCCCCAGACGACGCTAAAAAGCACGCGTAACTCGTTGCTGCGCTTTGCCCGCTATGCAGCCGAGCACGGTGCAGTATACATTCAAGACATCGACGAGACAAACTATGCGATCCCGTATAAGAAACAACTTAGCGGGATGGCCGACAACACCGTCAAATCCTATATCATGCGCATCCGTGGGCTGTTCACGTTCGCTATCGATCAGCAGTGGATGCAACATAATCCGTTCGGTCGTATCGTCACACGGGAGGGTGTCAGTGAACCGCCGACGATCATCACCCGCGAACAATTGAACACGGTGCTGTATCACGCCCGCAATTACACCCTCTACACGATTTATCTCGTCGGAGGGGATGCCGGATTACGAATCAGTGAGATTTTAAATTTGGAGCTTGCCCACGTCAATTTTGAAGAGCGGTTGTTGACGGTTCAAAAAGGAAAAGGGGATAAAACCCGCCATGTCCCGATGACACCACGACTCACCGACGAACTGAAGAAGTATATTGCCACGCACCGACCGAAAACAGGGAAATCGAATCGTATTTTCTTGATGCCGACCGGACGTGTCGTCCAACCCGGCTTTGTGAACCATGACTTGAAGGCAATCGCGCAAGAACAGTTCGGCGTGAAGCTGACGAGCCATATGCTGCGTCATAGTTTTGCGACGACGCTATACAATAAGAGTCAAAATATCCTCGGTGTAGCCAATCTCCTCGGGCATAAGTCAATCAATACGACGGAGCGCTACCTTCACGTATCCAGAGAACAAAGTCGCAAGCTGATTGACAGTTTGAATGAATGAATAAGTAAGAAGTTAATTAACTTTATAATCTAGTAGACTATACCATTAAGCTTTTAAAAGTAGCATGAGGTTCAAGACCTCATGCTGCTATTATTTAGTCACGACTATACAAATCGCGTGTATACACTTTATCTGCTACATCTTCAAGTTCTGGATGTAGGCGGTTAGTGACGATAACGTCAGCTGTCTCTTTGAACTTCTCAAAGTCTTTGATAACAGGTGAATTGTAGAACGATTCTTCTTTTAAAACCGGCTCATAGATGACGACCTCGACACCTTTTGCCTTGATACGCTTCATAATCCCTTGAATTGACGAGGCTCGGAAGTTGTCCGAATCCGTCTTCATCGTTAAACGATAGACGCCGACACGCTTTGGATTTTGCTTTAAAATCGACTCTGCGACAAAATCTTTACGAGTGCGGTTTGCGTCTACAATTGCTCCAATGATATTGTTCGGCACGTCCTCGTAGTTAGCGAGGAGCTGTTTCGTGTCCTTCGGCAAACAGTAACCACCATAACCAAATGACGGGTTATTATAGTGCGACCCAATGCGTGGATCGAGACCAACACCTTCAATAATTTGCTTCGAATCAAGACCACGAACTTCCGCGTATGTATCAAGTTCATTAAAGAACGCAACACGCATCGCTAAATAGGTGTTCGAGAACAACTTGATGGCTTCTGCTTCAGTCGAATCCGTCAATAATACATCAATGTCTTCCTTGATGGCAGCATCCTTTAATAAATTTGCGAACACTTCTGCACGTTCTGACTGCTCACCAACAACGATACGTGATGGGTAAAGATTATCATGTAATGCTTGTCCTTCACGCAAAAACTCTGGTGAGAAAATAATGTTTTCAGTATCGAATTTCATCTTCATTTCTTTTGTAAAACCTACAGGTACTGTAGATTTTACAATTATGATAGCATCCGGATTAACTGAAAGAACATTATTAATAACTTTCTCAACGGTACTAGTATCAAAATAATTTTTCACAGGATCATAGTTAGTTGGTGTGGAAATTATGACATAATCTGAGTCTTTAAAGGCATCAAGATAATTTGTAGTAGCCATCAAGTTTAATTTTTTAATTTTTAAATATTTCTCAATTTCTTCATCTACTACAGGAGATATTTTATTATTAATTAAATTAACTTTCTGTTCATCAATATCGTAAGCGACGACTTCATTTTTTTGAGATAGCAAAATGGCATTTGACAATCCTACATATCCAGTTCCAGCAATAGTAATTTTCACTTCTTATACGCCTCTCCTATTCATAACATTTTTTAACTTTGTAACGATGGTTGGACAATTCAAGCGCAACAGTTCCTCCGCAAAAATCTCGTGGGCGGTCTTTCAATCCAAGCTTTTGCATTGTTGATTGCTGATTTGGACTAGTGCCGTTAACGAACTCGACCTAACCAGCCAACAGTCGAAAAGTTCGAGCCTTTTGAGAAGAACTCGTGGAGAAAGCCTTTAGCGTTCTCGATTCTGTTACACTGCTAGGGTGAGATAGAATCGGCTCTTGCGCCTGAACATTTCGAGTCTGCGTAGCTGTTTCATTCGTTTAGGGACGGACAACTCGACGTCAAAGTTACCACTTATCTTCAAAGGTTTTCGGTATTCCCCTTTTTGGTGTAGGACGGTCATCAGCACATCAAACAACCTTCAATATATCAAGGCAGGGGACCCTCAAAGAGGCTTCTCACAACCTGTTCAAGGGAACGGATAGCACGTAGGTTCTTAATAATTTTAATATGCGTCGCTTGATCAAGATTAACCTTAACGTTAAGTTGTCCTTTGTCTTGCGATATGGTCGATGACTGTCACGCGATGGACCGAATGGACACCATGCTCCATATAGCTCTTTATTTTCACGGGATAGGGGCAGTGATATGGATGTAACTCTTAGAGATTCTTCGTCTAAATGTGTGGATGGTAACTTCATTCTATATAAAATGCTAGGTATTCGTCTGCGTGCCATGTGTTTAACTGAATTTAAAATTTCACCGCTTTTTTTTGATTTTTTTCACTATTCCATTAATAAGCAAGTTAAATCCATCTATTTTCCCAATATACACCATCGAAAAATATAATATAACGCCAATTACTGCGGAAATTATTAATGACACGTTCTCACTAAACATATTTAACAAAAAGATAAATATAATTTTCGCTATCAAAGCAACAAAAATTGAAATCAATGTAATTTTTATGATAGAAAAAATTAATAATCTCAGCCCAAAAGGGCCCATTTTTTTTCTTAAACTATACATTAGTAAAGTAGTAGTAAATAATGCAGATATACTAGTAGCTAGGGCTAACCCGCCTATTCCCATAAATCGTGAGAGGATAAAGTTTAATATGATATTTATAAGGATTCCTATCATTCCATTATACATAGGAGTTTTACTATCTTGAATTGCATAAAATACTTCTGAAAGTATTTGCTTTAATCCAAATCCAATCATTCCTATTGAATAATAAAATAATGCATCCGATGTTATTTCTAGAGCTGAATTGTCAAATTCTCCTCTTCCAAACATAAATTTTACAATAGATTGAGAAAAGAAAATAACCCCAACACTTGCGGGGATTACTAATAGAGCAATTGTATTAACAGCTTTTAAAGTATAAATTTTCAAAGAATTATATTTTTTTTCAGCAGCTAGCTTTGATATTTGTGGGAAAAGTACAGTTGAGATAGAAGTTACAACAAGCATTTGAATAAAAACATCTATTTTATGTGCATAATTCAGTGCTGAAATTCCACCTTCTACAATCTGAGAGGCCAAAGTTTTATCAATCAATTTATTAATTTGATCTACAGATATTCCAATTATCAAAGGAACAGTAATAATAGCTAATCTTTTTGTATACTTTTCATTTATATTAAAAAAGAAACTATACCTATATCCCTTTTTATACATAAGAGGTATTAAAAAAATAAGTTGTAATGCCGCTGCAATTACCCCTCCCAACGCTAAAATTATAATAGAATCCATTTTCGCGCTCAAAAAAGTTGATATCATTGTTACAACACTAAGGGGTAAGGCAATAAGTGCAGGAGCCGTATAACTTCCATGAAGCTGTAAATAAGGTTTTGCAATATACAATAGTGCCACAAAATATAAACTAAACAAATTGATTTTTGTAAAATCTACCGCTAATGCTAAGGTTTTTCCGCTGAATCCAGAAGCGAATACCTTTACAATTTGATCAGTAAATACTAATCCAAAGACGATAATAATACTGCATATAATTAGTGTTATATTTATTAAATTATTCGTAAATAATAAAGCTCTTTTACTATCATATTCACTGATTACTCTGTTGTACATCGGTATATATCCTGTTGAAATTCCCGCTCCCACAATAATAAATAATACTCCGGGTATAGTCATCGAAATTAAATACGCATCAGTGATACTTGAAGCTCCATAGTAATAAGCAAGGACAACATCTCTCAAAAAACCAAATATTTGAGATAGAAAAGTTAGTACCATTATTAATATTGCTGTTCTTTTCATATAATACTCCATTTAAGTCTCAAATCATTTTTTTATAAAAATTAAGTTATTAAATCATTTTATTAAAAACATCAAAATAAAATTCTTAGTTATTTTTCTCCAAAGAGGATAATGCATTTAAAAATTGAGAGTAGTAAAAATTAGAATCAAATTCCTTAATAGAATTCACCCTGTTATACCCATTAAGGCCCATTTCATTTCTTAATTCTTTATTTTTAACAAAAGTAATCATTGATTTTTTTAGAGCTTCAATTAAATTTTTCTCTTTTTCAACTATAATTGCACAGTTTGTATCAACTACTTCCATTAAACCGCCAGAGTTTGTTGTAATTAGCGGAATTTGCATAGCCATGCTTTCTAGTGCCACTACACAAAATGCTTCTTCACACAAAGAAGGTATCACTACAACATCTGCTAAACCGTATATTTCGGGCATTCTACCTGCATCTATATATCCGGTAAAAAAAACTTTGTCATTAAGTGGAGCACATAGACTTATTAGCTCTTCAAAGTATGGATCTCTTTTTTTAACACTTGACCAAGGAGTTCCAACTATCATTAATTTTACGTTTTTATGATTTTGAATTTCTTTAAAAGCTATTATCAGTTCTTTAATGCCTTTTTCTTTGACAATTCTTCCGGAGTACATAAATATAATGTCATTATCGTTAATACTATATTTTTTTTTCAATTGACTAGTATTCTTTAGACCTTTTCGATTAAACTTTTGAATATTCACGCAGTTATAAAAAGTAGAAACATTATCACTTTTCGAAGTTTCTTTAAAACGTTTTTTTAAATATTCACTGACTGTTAGAGTATGAAAAGCTGTATCTCCAATAAATTCTGCTAAATACTCTGGCTTCGAATTACTTCCAATATCATTATGCAAATGAAAAATCAAATTATCTTTATAATTAGTTTTTTGAAATATATCTTTATATAACGTCATATTATTTTCTATCAATAAATAATCATAATCATCTTTTAAGTAATCTTTAATTAGGATATCTCCAAACACAATATGATATTCTTGCGTTTTTTTTACAACTTTAAGATAGTGGTGTTTTATTCTTCTAACCATTTTATGAAACCTTGATACAGGTATTTGAATAATTGAAGTATGTTTAAAATTGCAATTATTTAATTCTGGGCTGGAAATAGTATAAACGTCAATTTTATTAATTCCACTTTTTTCATTTTGTTCAATCATATTTGTAATCAGCATCTCTATTGCTCCACCCTTTACGGCTGGAACCGGTAAAAATCCTGGCGTGATAATACCTATCTTCATATTATACCTACCCTCCATTATAAAATGATGCATTACATTAAAATCATAAAAGTTTTTTAACATTTATTAATATGCTCTTTATCTATTAAGTTTAACAAGTCTAAAGAATATTTTGTGTTCACTTTTCTACAAAACAATTCTGTTCTATCTTTCAGAAAATTATAATCGTTGAGTGTAAATACCTTTATATCATCAGGGTATTCAAAATAATGCAAGTTTCTCCAATTAACTAATCCTTTTTTCTCTTCCTCTGGTCCTTCCATACTCGTTTTACTAAAATATTCAGAGTTAAATACAATTGTCTGAAAATATAATTCATCAACAGGGAACATGGATTTAAAGTAATTGTTAAACTTTTCTTGATTACTATAAACATCAAAAATATAATTTATACAATTTCCCGTCAAAGCCCATTGAGCACTACCCCAATAAACTTCATATTTCTTTTGATCATACAAATAACCACTTTTCATTTTTAAATCTAACCAAAACGAGGCTTTGTTAAATATTTTTTTGAAAGTATTAATTTGGTCGTAATATAAATAATATTTTGCTCTGCTATAGAAATACCTATCTTTTGAGTTAGTAACATTGCATCCTCTAATAAATTCAACGTCACTATTCTTTTTAAAAAAATCATAAATATAATCATTACTTTTTAGAGGATAATCTAATCCTTGCAATAAAACATATCTATCGTAATTTTCATTTTTAATCGCCTCTTTAATTAATGACATAGTGGCTTTAATAGCTGAGAATCCTCCCCAACTTACGTCGTATCGCTCATCTACAAAATAAACAGATTTATGATTAAGTAGTTGACACCTAAATTTTTCAATATCTACTTTAGCGTCGAGATGAATATAAATATCAAAATTTTCGTGTTCTGACAATTTTTTTGCTAGTCTCGCAATATGATTTTCGTCTGTATGGCATAAAATTAAGAAAGATACTCGCATCACTTAAGATTCCCTTCTAATATACTGTCCTATTAAAAACCACAGCATAATTTGACTTACACCCGGACCAAATGGATAGGTGAATTCAAAGATACTTACAATTAAAGAAAAAAGTAAAATCCAAATAGCTAGAGAGTTAGTCTTTATTCTTTTAATTTTTAAAATACCGTCTACAACAAAATACCATAAATATAAATATAAAATAACAAAAGGAATTGATCCTATAATCCCGTAAGAAACCCATTTAAACAGTATAAAATTATGCGGTGTGTAATAACCAAATTCAATTCCAGCCAATTTTCCTAATATGGGATTCTGTAAAGCAAAATCAAGAGCATAAAAGTATACATCTGTCCTTTGGGCACTTAATGAATTAAGGTCTGTAACATCATAATTTAGAGTTAAAGACTTCCATATAACATCTATAAAATAGTCAAGGTGGCCCAAGAAATACATGACAAGGATTGATATTGACAAAATTTGTATTATAAATAGGTTTTTATACGTTTTTTTGATTTTCAAATCAAATATAAAATACATAAAAAATACTATTAAAATAGCAACTATGCTTGCTCTGTTTCTAATTACTAGCAATGAAGAAATTAGCATCAATAGCATAGTGATTTTAAGGAACAAAGGAGAATATAAATTAAATTTCTTTTTATCAAATATCCATACACCTACTATTATTATTGAGATTCCAATTATAGGACCAATTTGATTTTTACTCGGAATAGAATAAATTTCAGAAATTTCAAAACCTCCACTATAATAAAGTACTGAACTAAACCCTAATATAGCTGCTAGAATTACATACATTCTAATTATTTTACTTAGCTCAATCTGTGTAAAATTTGTATTTAATGAACAGATCAAAATACCAAACGGAATCAATAATTCCATTATATTCACAGAGAATCCAAAAGAACCAAAAACTAAGAACAGAATAACATTGTAGAGAATAACAAATAAAAATATTCTAACCGTTTTATATTTGAAACTCTTGCTTAAATTTAATAAAGGGATGATACACAATAAAGCAAAAACAATATACAAAACCACTCGGATCTCAAAGTAAAAACTCTCATTTATGATTGGCATTTGTTGAACCACAGTAATTGCAATAAGAAAAGCTAATGTTCTTTTATATAAAAGTTCAATTTTGTTAATGTCTTTTATTTTCATTTTAAACCTTTCCCGTTTTTATATACTAAATGTTAATCCCGATTAAAAACTCTAAAATACTTATATAATTTGTCAGAAAATTTATCTGTCATAAATTTTCTGTGGGTATGCTTAAATTTTAAATCTTGACTATACGCTATACTTTCTTTAGCAATCATATCGTAAGAGAGTTCTTCTTTAAGATATACTGCATTCTTTTTAAACTCTTTCAATATATTTCTATTATTTATGAGGAATAATAATTTATCATATATTTCTCGAACCGAACCCTCATACAAGAAAATACCTGTTCTATCTATTAAATGGCAAGTACTTCCGTAATATCTAAGGATTAAAGGCAATTCCACTGCAATACAATCTTCTAGCAGAGTTGTATGTTGAGTGTTCCAAATTCCAATATCACTATATTTTAAAACTGATAAAGTATCCGTCCTATCTAACCAACCAAGATAAATAATTCTATTATCACTTTTGATTAATTCTTCAACTTTCACATCAAGAATATCGCCAAAAAGTACCAGTCGAACATCAGGATTAGTAAGTTGTTTAAATGCAATAATAAGTCTATCTACTTGCTTCTCTGGTGTAATTTTACCACCATGGGTTATAATTAAATTACCATCTCCAATTTTATATTTTAAAAGAAAACTTTCTTTTGATATGTTAACCTTTGAATTATCAACATCTGCCCCTATAGGAAGTAAACGGATTTTACTGTTATCAATTCCTAACTCTTCATTCAAAAATAAACACCTAGAAGGAGTCACTCCAAAATATACATCGATAAAGGGATCACATATCTTTAAAAAATTGTTCCAATAAATATTGTAGTAAACTTTCTTCCAAATTTTATTTTTACCTGATATATTCAAATCCGCGTGATTGTCTGTTGCAATAAAAACATGTGGATTATTTTTTTTATATTTCACTATAGTCCATAAGGACGGAGAGGTCACAGAATGATGAAAAATGTAGTCTGGTTTCTCTTTCTCAATATAACTGTATAAGTCATTAAAAATTACAAACCTACCTTTAAATTCACCTTTTATTCCAATTCTATTAACTTTGAATTCGTTTTCTATAAACTCCTTTTCTTCTTGTATGCGGCTTTGTCCTGCAAATCCATTAGATCTATTTGATGTCACTAAAACTACATCATGACCTAGCTTTTGCTGATAATAAGGTAATATATTTTCTTGATATCCCATACCTTCATTAAAATATTGCTGTATATGAAGTACTCTCATTATTTTCATTTCTCCTAAATATTAAGAAATATCATGCGATAATCTGTTAAAATACAAATTAATATAATCTAAATAGCGCTTATCCTTGTTGTAAAGAAGTTCTGCCCTTCGTCTACAAGAGTCACTGTCAAATTCAATTTCTTTATTCTTTATCTTATTCAGCGTTCTAATTAATTCATGAATGTCCCCTTTTCTCACAACGCGACCCGTAGAATCATCAACACTCTCAATACTGCCTCCAGTGTCAAAAGTTACAACAGGAGTACCGCATGCCAAAGCCTCTAAGTTAGTTGTTGGAAAATTATCTTCAAGAGTTGGATTTACAAAAACATTAGCAATTGAATAAATCTCACTTAGTTCTTTAGCATCATTAGTTTTGTTAATCCCAATAATATTTTTAGGTAATTTTTTAATTTGCTCATTCGTAAGTCCAACTAAAATTATTACTTCATCCTCATTTAGATGCTTGGACATTTCTAAAAAATATTTGTAACCTTTTCTTCTATCCCAAGTGCTGGCTACGCCTAATAAAATAAATTTATCTTTTAAATTGTGCTCTTCTATAAATTCACTTTTTCTCGGCATAAAAGTAATTAAATCTATTCCATTATTAATCACTTTTACTGGATAGTTTCGCAAAAAAGACTCTTTTAATAAATCAGCTAACCAAATAGAAGGTGTTACTATAGTAAGATTCTTCACACCGTTAAAGATTTGATTTTTTTTATGGAAATTTAATGTTGAATTGTCAAAAAACAAACTTGCAGGATAAGATTTTGTTTCAGGACACTGTGAACATTCAGTTTTCCATTTATCACAATTTGCAAAATCAAAATAAGCACAATGTCCAGTAAAAGCCCAACAATCATGTAATGTCCAGATAACAGGCTTATCTATTTCTTTAAGGAAATTAAATAGGGACTCTACATTTAAATAGTACCCATGGATGTTATGTAAATGTATAACGTCTGGATCAATCTTTTTCACTTTTTGAATAAAATTATTGGTAGCTCTCTCCGATCCAAAACCATGTAAATCGAACACTCTTGTTTTTATTAAATGTCTTAAGTTATTCGATTTATCTCCAATTTTGACTGTAAAATCGCTTTTTTTAGCTTCGCCTCTTCCAAAAGCTATATAACTTTCATGACCTTTTACATTTAAAGTCTCATGAATGTCCGTTGCTATTCTCCCTGTACTCCCTGTTCCACAAACTGAGTTAATCTGTAATACTTTCATTGATAGTCACTCCACACTACTCGTTTAACATAGTCTGTATAAGACAATATGATTCTTAACATTTTGTCAGAAACGTTAGGCATAGAGTAATCACTAACTTTTTTAATTGTACTTTCATTTTGAGATTCTAAAATCTGTAATCCTTGGAGAATTCTATCTTTCTTCAAACCTACCATCATTACTGCAGCTTCTTCCATTGCCTCCGGTCTTTCATGAGCTTGCCTTATATTTAAGGCTTTAAAACCTAAGATTGATGCCTCTTCACTAATTGTCCCACTATCACTTAAAACAGCCTTAGATTCAATTTGTAATTTTATATAATCATTGAACCCTAAAGGTTTTAAAACTTTAATTAAAGCATTAAATTTGATGTTTTTAGAATCAATCATATTTTTTGTTCGTGGATGAGTACTCAAAATTACAGGTAATTTATACTTTTCAGCAATTTCATTTATACTATGAATTAAATCCACAAAATTAGTTTCAGAATTAATGTTCTCATCTCTATGGGCTGAAACCACAAAATAATTCCCTTTACTTAAGTTTAATCTTTCTAATATTTCTGAATTTCTAAAGTCATCTCTTTTTGAATGGAGAACTTCAAACATCGGGCTCCCCGTTTTAATAATTCTATCTGCAGGAAAACCTTCTTTTAATAGATATTCTCGGGCAATATCACTGTACGTTAAATTTATGTCTGCAGTGTGATCTACAATTTTTCTATTAGTTTCTTCTGGAACTCGTTGATCAAAACATCTGTTTCCTGCCTCCATATGAAATATAGGAATTTGCTTTCTCTTAGCTGCAATAGCACATAAACAACTATTTGTATCACCTAATACTAAGAAGGCATCTGGTTTTACCTTTTCCAAAATCGGATCTATTTTTATTAAAATATTTCCGATTGTTTCAATTGAAGTACCCATGGCAGCATCCAAAAAATAATCGGGTCTTTTTAAATTAAAATCCTTAAAAAAAACTTCATTTAATTCATAATCATAATTTTGTCCAGTATGAACGAGGACATGATCAATAGCTGGCGAGTCTTCTAACTTATTTATTACTGAGGACAGTCTAATAATTTCTGGTCTCGTACCTACAACAGTCATAACCTTAATTTTTTTCATATAATTAAACCTCCAGATAATATGTATCAGGTTTTTCAGCATCTAATAATTCATTTGCCCACATTACTGTAACTAATTCTGATGTACCTACATTTTCTATACTATGAGTATAACCAACTGGTATATCAATAACTTCCATTTTATCCCCGCTTACAAAATATTCAATGACTTCATCAGAATATAATCTTCTAAATCGCACAACACCCTGTCCGCTGACTACTAAAAATTTTTCGTTTTTTGTATGATGCCAGTGATTCCCTTTTGTAATACCAGGATTTGATATATTAATTGATACTTGCCCTCGATCTGGAGTTTTAATGAACTCTGTAAATGATCCTCTAACATCTTCATGCATTTTTAAATCGTAGCTAAATTTATCGTTTGGTAAATAACTCAAATAAGTACTGTATAGTTTTTTGGAGAAAGCGTTAGACATATCTGGTATCATTCGATTCTCTCTACTATCTTTGAAAGAATAAAGTAATTCCACGATTTCACCTAATGTAACTGTATAACTCATTGGAACTTCACAAAAGTCACCTATTCGATTCTCTTTCCCATCTATTGATCTAATAAGCTCCTCAATCAAGTCATCTATATAAACTAAATTCATTTCGACATTATGATCGTTAATACTAATTGGGAAATCTCGCGCGATGTTATGACAAAAAGTAGCAATAGCGCTATTGTAGTTTGGTTTACACCATTTACCAAACACATTAGGGAATCGATACACCAAAACTTTAGCACCTGTATGGATATTATGTTCAAAAAACAAATTTTCTCCTGCTTTTTTACTCACACCATAAGGATTGTCTAGTGTAGCTTGAATTGAAGAAGAAATCATTACAGGACAATTATTCTTATGTTTTTTTAAAGTATCCAATAAAACAGATGTAAGTTCATAATTACCTTTTAAGAATTCGGAATTTTCTTTTGGCCTATTAACACCAGCAAGATGGAAAACAAAATCTGCATCTTTACAATATTGATTAAGCATTACTAAATCAGTTTCTCTTGTAAACTCATAAATATTTGTATAATTGCGATTCTTAAGCTCTGCTACAAGGTTTTTTCCAATAAAACCTTCTGAACCTGTTATTAATATTTTTTTCATTTAACCCAGTCCTTTAGTTGCTCTTTAACATAATCTAAAGTTAGTAATTTCCTTTTTATAGCTTCTACATTCAGCCGCTCAGTGTTGTGAGAATTGTATTCATCTTCTGAAGACAATTCTTGATCTCCTTCTTCAAAATACTTCTCATAGTTTAAATCTCTATTATCTACTGGAACTTTATAAAAATCGCCCAAGTCTTGCGCAACTATGTTTTCCTCTCTAGTCAGCAATGTTTCATAGATCTTTTCCCCATGACGAGTCCCAATTATTTTAATTTCATTTTTCACTTCAAACAACTCTACCAGGGCTTGTGCTAGGTCTTTAATTGTAGAAGCGGGGGATTTTTGAACCATGATGTCACCTGCATTTGCGTTTTCAAAAGCAAATATGACGAGTTCTACTGCTTCTTCTAAACTCATAAGAAATCTAGTCATATTAGGATCAGTAACTGTTAGAGGCTGCCCACTCTTTATTTGATCTATAAATAATGGAATAACAGATCCACGAGATGCCATTACATTCCCATAGCGCGTTCCACATATTAGTGTTTTTTCTGAGTCTACTGCCTTGGCTTTAGCAACAAAAACTTTTTCCATCATCGCTTTAGAAATTCCCATCGCATTTATTGGATAAGCAGCTTTATCTGTAGATAGACATATAACTTTTTTCACATTATTCTCAATAGCTACATTTAGGACATTTTCTGTGCCAATAACGTTTGTTTTTACTGCTTCCAAAGGGAAAAACTCACAAGAAGGAACTTGCTTTAAAGCAGCAGCATGGAAAATATAATCTACACCATACATTGCGTTTTTTAAACTATCTCTATCTCTTACATCCCCAATGTAAAATTTTAGTTTGTCATTTTTATATATTTTCCTCATGTCATCTTGCTTTTTCTCATCACGAGAAAATATCCTGATTTCTTTTATATCTGTGTCCAAAAACCTTTTCATAACTGCATTACCAAATGAGCCTGTACCACCTGTTATTAATAGCGTCTTATTTTTAAACATTTATTTATCCCCCAAATTAAGTAATATATCTTCTAATCTTTTTATAAACTGATCTTTGCTGTAGTTATCAGTATAATATCGATATGAATTTATTGCTAATTGTTCTCGATCGGCTTTATCACAAAAATCAGCAATTAAATCAGCCAATGATTTATAATCTTCAGCCTGACACACTAGCCCACACTCTGCATCAGTAATCACTTTTTTGGCTTCGCCATTAATGGCACATAAAATGGGTTTACCAGCGGCCATATAAGACTGAACTTTTCCTGGTAACGTGTATGATAAATTTTGATTATCCTTAAGTGTTAACAACATTGCATCAGCTAATGCATACAGTTTTGGCATTTCACTTACAGGACGTCTACCATAGAATTTAATATTATTTAGCTTTAAATCAGAAGTTATTCTTTTACACTCTTCAAGCCTCGAACCATCACCTACTATATGAAAAAATATATCTTTTCTGTTTTTTAAGTGGTTTGCAGCTTTAATAATAGTTTCAACGCTTTGTATTTCACCAATATTACCTGCAAAAACAAAATTATTGTTACCGTTATTCTCGTGTTTAAGCTTCTGAGAAAATAGTTCCTCAGCGTATTGAGGTAAATGATGTATATGTTTTGTTCTAATATTCAATGTATGCTCAAAGTAATCTTTAAACATATTAGAAGTTACTGTAATATAATCTGATGATTCATAAATCCATTTAGAGATTTTTTTGAAAATAGCATAAATTGTAGAACCTTCTTTTACGCCTCCTGCAACCAAACTGGCGGGCCACAAATCAAGACAATACAAAAGTATTTTCTTTTTATATCTTTTTTTATAAACTAGAGCCGGTATCGCCATAGTTACTGGTGATAATTGATTGACAAATACGACATCAAATTCATCTTTCATTAGTAAGGCTTTTAATGAAGCAGATATTGAAAAACTTAAATAATTTAGAAATAAATTTATTTTGTGTTTTCCACGTCCTATTTCAAAAGATCTAATTACATTTACCCCTCTAATTATTTCCTTTCTATTTCGGCCAAAACGATAGTCATTGAGGACTTTTCCTTCTGGGTAGTTAGGAAGCCCTGTCAGTACTGTAACCTTATGCCCTTTAGATACGAGCGCTTCACATATATCTGATATTCTAAATGGTTCAGGGTAATAATATTGACAAACAACTAATATTTTCATATAAAAACCCCTATTTTCTAAAAAATAATTATACTTTTCATATTAAATTTCATTATGTTTATTTTCTTTTGTGCTTGCAATTTCATTTTTGGTTACTATAGAACCCTCAACAATTCCTTCACTTTTGATAACACTAACAACAGTCCGTAATAAGCACTGAATATCCATCTTCGCATTAGCTTTTTCTACGTATTCTGCGTCTAGCCTTACTTTTAAGTATATTGGTAACTCATCTCTTCCATTAACTTGAGCCCATCCAGTTAATCCCGGTAAAATATTATTAACCCCATACTTATCTCGCTCTTCTATTAAATCGTATTGATTCCATAAAGCTGGTCTAGGTCCTACAAAACTCATCTCACCTACTAAAATATTCCAAATTTGCGGAAGCTCATCAAGAGATGTTTTGCGCAAAAAGTTCCCTACTTTAGTGATATATTGACCTGGATTATTTAGTTGATGAGTTGGAGTGTCTCGAGGCGTAGTGATTTTCATTGTTCTAAATTTTAAAATATCAAACTCTTCTTTATTTATACCAATTCGTTTTTGCTTAAATAATACTGGGCCTCTAGATTCAAGTTTTATTAGTATTACTATAATTATAAAAACGGGTGAAAGAATAATTAATCCTATAAATGAAAAAATACAATCTAAAAATCTTTTGAACTTAAAATACATGGAATGGAGCTCCTCACTTTATTGATTTTGCTAAAATAATTATTCTTCATTTTTAATTAAATTTGTAATTTAATTAATTAAAAAAAGTAAAGATAAGATAAAAATGCTATTACCGTTTTAAGGGAATAGCGAGAGTGGGTTTTAATTTTTTAAAATGTATTTTTAAAAATCAGTTAACTATTTTTTGATTTTAGACTTATACAGTGCTCTTCATATTTTTATTTTGCTTATAATCTTCTAGGGTTAGACAATCATTTGCCCAATTTACAAGATATAGACTCAAAGCCTCGGTAGTTTTAATTTTTTCCATTCGATTTAATTTTTCATCCAATTGTTTTTCCTCAGTCACAATACCAGTAAAAATTTTAGGGTAAACAGCTTCTGAATGTACTTCGCCTTCTTTCAGGAGTTCTTCGAACATCTTTTCACCAGGACGAATCCCACTAAAAGCAATTGATATTTGATCCTCAGTAAATCCACTTAATCTAATCATATTTCGAGCGAGGTCAACAATTTTCACTGGATCCCCCATATCGAGAACAAAAATTTCCCCACCTTCAGCAAGTGTCCCCGCTTGGATAACGAGACGACTAGCTTCAGGAATCGTCATGAAATATCTTGTCATATCAGGATGAGTCACCGTCACCGGACCTCCTTTTTCAATCTGCATTTTAAATAGTGGAATGACCGACCCGCGACTTCCTAGTACGTTTCCAAAACGGACGACAGCATATTTTGTTCGGCTTTTTTTTGCTAGGTTTTGGACAATCATCTCAGCTACTCGTTTTGTCGATCCCATAACATTTGTAGGATTAACTGCTTTATCCGTAGAAATCATGACAAATCGTGCCGCACCATACTCATCAGCCATTTCAGCAACATTTTTTGTACCGTAAATATTGTTCTTTACAGCTTCGTGCGGATTCGCTTCCATTAATGGAACATGTTTGTGTGCTGCTGCATGAAAAACTAGATGAGGCAAATGCGTCTTAAAGACATCCCGTAACCTTTTAATATCTTGTACATCGGCAATAACTGGAATGAGTTCTACACTTAAGTTTAACTCACGTAACTCACGCTCAATTAAGTAGATACTATTCTCACCATGCCCTAGCAACAGTAATCTATCTGGGTTAAATTTTAATATTTGACGACAAATTTCTGATCCGATAGATCCTCCTGCTCCTGTAACAAGAACCGTCTTGCCTTCAACTTCTGATTGAATTCCAGAGATATCGAGCTCCACAGGCTCACGCCCTAATAGGTCGTCAATTGACACTTGACGCATTTGATTAACAGCTACTTTTCCAGCTGCAACTTCCTCAATCATCGGTAGCGTATGGACATTTGTACAAATAGCTTTCGCTCGTTTTATAAGTGTAAGACGTTCTTGATAATTCATTGAAGGAATAGCGAACACAATTTTATCAATCGCATGATTCTCAACAACATTTTCTAATTGTTCGAGGGTTCCCAACACTCTAACACCGTTAACAGTCAGATTTTGAAGGTGAATATTATCATCAATAAACCCGACTGGATTCATCCGATGATTCTCTGATTGGTTAATTTGACGGACAAGCATTCGACCAGCCTGACCGGCACCAACAATCAAAGTTCGCTTTTCAGATTTACGACGCTTCATGTTTCTTCCGCCTAGGACTAAGCGGCGATCCTGTTTCCACGTCACATAAATTCTTGATCCTAGGCGGATACCTCCTAACAATAAAAGCGATAAACAAAAACTAAGGAATAACATTCTTTCCATTGCTTCTCCGTAAATAACAAACTGGATGACATATAAAGTCACTGTACTCATCATAAGAGTCACTGCAAGACGGATGGCTTCTGACATACTTGCAAAACGCCATGCGACTCGATAAAGGCGACTTATCCCTGCCATTACAATGAATAATGCACTGTAGAGTAAAGCAGACTCTACAAAATGATTACGATTTACATTTCCAACAAATTCAATTGGGTATAAAAAGAAATATGTTACAAACATTGAAGATAAAATCGCAATAATGTCAAGAATCACCAAAACGCCTGTCCGAAATGATTTTCGACCTAGTTCAGGAATCGACAATTACTTTCCCTCCCTTTAATTGATTGCGCCCATAGAAGTATATTCTTCTACTAATTGTGTAATCATCTTTAATACGTCATCATGCAAGTCTTCTCTAGCCAATGCGAATTCTAATGTAGTTTGGATAAAGCCAAGTTTCTCTCCAACATCATAGCGCTTACCCGAAAACTCATACGCAAAGACACGTTGAACTTCGTTCAAGCGCGTGATTGCATCTGTCAATTGTATTTCACCACCCGCACCAGGCACTTGAGTCTCTAAAAACTTAAAAATTTGGGGTGTGAACAAGTAACGACCTAGAATTGCTAAATTTGATGGTTCTGTTCCTGAAGCTGGTTTTTCAACGAAGGACTCAACTTTATGCAGTCCACCTTCAAGCGATGCTTGAGGATCTACGATTCCATAACGGTGTGTTACATCTCTCGAAACCGGCTGCACTCCAATGATTGAACTTTCTGTTTTGTTGTATTGTTCAATCAACTGCTTCGTACATGGTGTCTCTGCTTGAACAATATCGTCACCAAGCATAACAATAAATGGTTCGTCCCCTACGAATGCCTTAGCTTGAAGTACAGCATGACCGAGACCCATTGGTTTTGACTGACGGATAAAATGAATATTAATATTCGTCGTCTCTTCTACAAGCTTTAAAAACTCTGATTTCCCCTTCTCAATCAATTGTTGTTCAAGCTCTGGTACAGAATCAAAGTGATCTTCAATCGCTCGTTTGCCTTTACCCGTAACAATCAAGATATCTTCTATACCTGATTCAACCGCTTCTTCGATAATGTATTGTATCGTCGGTTTGTCGACAATTGGCAACATTTCTTTTGGCATTGCTTTTGTGGCTGGTAAAAAACGTGTACCTAAACCGGCAGCCGGAATTACGGCTTTCTTTACTCGTTTTGTTGTCATCTACTACACTCCTCTATGGATAAATATATATTATATGTCTGATTCATAGAAAAAAGGATGTAACTTACATCCTTTCAAAATTATAAATTAAGGGTATCACTTTCGACCTAATATAAAAACATACGAGGAGTAAAATAAACCTAAAATCGTTCGACAGTTGTCGACAAAAGAATCATATTTTAAGTTGAATTGTCAATAATTAGTCTTTAATAATATGCTAATTATTTTTTCCATCTTCCTCGCCAATTTTTAGTCGGTAGCGTAGGTGGATCAATGAATACAAAGTCGTCTTTCATGATAGATTCCGCATTGGCTACATAATTCTCCCACTTGTCATGTCCAAGTTCTTCTCGAACAACCTTTTCGACTTCCGTCCAATAAAATGTTCGACGGCCTGTGCTATGGGCATCTGATGCGATTAAATGACTCAATCCATTACGGAGGAAAGCGAAGGCGAGTTCCTTCACGTTCTGACCGAACTCTCCTGTCAAACTACTGGTCGTAATCTGCGAAAGCGCACCAGACGAGACGAAGTCCATTAATCGCTTTGGATTGATAGCAAATTCTTTATTGCGTTCAGGGTGGGCGATAACTGGCATGTATCCTTCCGTCTGAAGTCCGAAGAATAATTGTTCAGCATAAGCAGGGACAGAGTCACTCGGAAACTCCACGAGAACATAACGTGACCCAGCAAGAGATAACGCTTTACCTTTCTCTAATGACTCCACAAGGTCTCCAAAGATGCGAATCTCTTGTCCAGCATATAAGTCTAATTTAATTCCTTCTTGACGTAGAACATCCTGTAACTTCGTGACAGCACTCGATACATCGAGCTGGCTTGTATCAAACTGCGGATGAAACGCGTGGGGGGTGACTACGATTGCAGTCACCCCTTCACTTACCGCGCGCTTCGCCATCTCGACCGCTTGTTCGACTGTTTCCGGACCATCATCGACGGCCGGCAATAAGTGACAATGGATATCAATCATGGCACGTTCTCCTTTTATTCGTATGCATAGTAGTAATAGTAATCGTCGCTGCCCTGTGGCTCACGTTTGTTCAACACTACACCCAAAATATGAGCCTCGGCGAGCGTCAATTGTTCTTTCGCTTTGACGACCATTTGGCGGTCTGACTTATCACAGCCTACCACGAGAACGACACCGTCAACCTTGCGGGCTAAGAGGCGTGTATCCGCTACTTGCATCATCGGAGGTGCGTCTAAAATGATGATGTCATAATTCGATTGTAATTCTTCTAAAACTCGATCCATCATTTTTGATGATAATAACTCTGATGGGTTTGGCGGAATTGGACCTGCAGCAATTAAATCTAGGTTTTCAATTTGAGTGGAGTGTGTTGCCTTTTCTACTGTCGTTTTCTTAGCCAACACCGTTGAAAGGCCAATCCCATTCGAAAGGCGGAACGTGAAGTGAGCCGTCGGGCGACGCATATCACAGTCGACAAGCAACACTCGTTTTCCTTGTTGGGCATATACAACAGCGAGATTTGACGATGTTGTCGATTTTCCTTCACCGGATGATGCTGAAGTGATGACCATCGTTTGTAAATCATCATCAACAGCGGTGAATTCCAAGTTCGTCCGGATGGTACGATATTGTTCTGAAATTGGCGATTTTGGTTTGTGGACAGTAATCAAATCGCGTCCTGTTTTGTCGTATTTGATATGCTTGCTTTTCTTTTTTCCAAACTTAAACATGGACTTGTTCACCCCTCACTTTTGCTTGGTGTTGTTTTTGCATCTCGACTTTATCAATTACTGGGATTGATCCAAGAACCGGTAGTTCCAGAATATTTTCAACATCTTGCTCTGTTTTGATCCTACGATCAAGCATCACTCTAAGGAAAGCGATGGCTACTCCAATCATTAGACCAAGTAATGTTGCTATTGCCGTATTCAATAAAATGTTTGGACTAATCGGAAACATAGGGACTGAGGCATTTGACAATACTTTTACGTTATCGACACTCATTAGCTCCGGTACTTCTTTCGAAAAGACATCGCTAATTTCGTTGGCAATGTCAGTTGCTAGAACAGGGTTCGTATGTTGAACTTTAATATTAATGACTTGTGAATTTTGTTCACTGTTGACTGAAATCAAGTTCGCAATTGTATCGGGTGCGCCAACCACATTTTCTTGAACTTGCTCTAAGATAGCAGGACTTTGAATGATAACGCGGTAAGTATTAACAAGTGTCACTGATGACTGAATTTGACCACTATCAATCGTGTTGTTTTGAGACTCTTTAGGGGCAACTAATACTTGTGTAGAAGCTTCATAGGTAGGTTGAATCACATACGAACTAACTAAAAAAGCGAGAATTGCTGCGAGAATTGCTAAACTCACGATGAGCCATTTGCTTCGTTTTAAGATGGAGAATAATTCTCCAATAGAAATTGTTTCTTCTTTCATGTTCGTATTTTCTCTCCTCTGTTCTTTAAAGTCACTCCTGGAAAAATTCCGCAGATAATATTTAACAACGCCAATACCAAAACATTATAGCAAAAATCCTCACAGTTGATGACCCATTTTTTAAAATTTGGTTTTTTTGGTATGTAAATCTGATAAACTTTGTTAGGAAGAACTTAACAAAAGGAGGAGACAATAGTGCACGTTAGTGAGCGCCTACTCCAGTTGTACGCAGACACGAATGCGGCAACACGTACAAAACTGCAAGATACCATCAAACAAAATTTAGGGGACGGAAAATCATTGAGTAAGTCCTTTGAAGAATTGACCTGTTCAACGTCAGAATCGCTCCCAACGGAAGAAAAATCGGCCGTCGATTTCGCTGCTTGGATCAAAGACGGTAAAAAAGATGCCACATTTCTTCCATACTATGTGTCTTTACTCGAGATGCATAACGATGTGTTGAACAAAGAAGCGACGAGTACGCAATCGAATCCTATTGACAAGACAACGGTCAATGAGACTTCAGTTATTGAAAAAACGGTCGTAACTGCTCCTGAACCAGCCGTAGTCGAAGCTCCAAAAGTGGAAGAAAAAACATCCACTCCAAAGCAACGTTATATGCCAGAGGCGCCAGTCCCATCACGAGCCGAACGAGCGAAGTATCAACGCACGATCGAGCCGGCAAAACCACGCCGAAGATCCGGCAAGTGGATCGGTGTGCTTTTCCTCCTCGCTTTACTCATAGGAGGCGGCTATATCGGGTATCCATATGTACTGGACTTGTTGGAACCAAAACAAGAAGCCAAGGTCGTCGAGGAAGCACCGAAGCCGGATCCTGAACCGGTCGTTCAAGAGCCGGAGACAAACTACGTCTGGCTCGCCTCGAAAAACGTCAACCTCGTCTCAGAGCCAAACGGCACGACGGTCACCTATATAGGAGATATCGGCGATCGCTACGAGATTTTGAAGGAACAAGACGACCATATCGAAGTGAATTTGGATGGGACGACAGCATGGGTTCCGCTCGATTCGGTCACGACCGACTGGCCGACACGCGACTTGACCGATAGCGCCCTACTCGACTGGGTGAACACGAATTTGAACAACGATTGGCTCGGCGAAGCGATTCCTGATTTCTTCGCCATGAATGAAGCGGCACTCACGGAGACGATCGGCGCGCCGTATGGCCGTGAGACGGATGCGTTGAACGCCTATGCGTTCTATAACGGTGGGTTCTTCGTCATTCAACAAGACAAAGTACACGCCATCGATTGGACAAACACACAAACGACGCGCGAGGTATTCAGCCCGCTCGGCGAACCAGTCCTCGAAACTGACGATGCAGTGGTTTACGAGAGTGAGACGTATTCACTCCGCTTATTTGAAGGCACAAACGGTCAGACCCGGGTGCGCTTGACAGAGAAATAATCAATAGAGGATTTTTGGAAGGGGTCATTCATATGAACACTATTTTAGTCACAGGCGGTGCCGGTTATATCGGCACCCATACCGTCTTACAGTTGCTTGAAACAGGTCACGACGTCATCGTTCTGGACAACTTATCGAATAGCCGCCGCGAGGCGCTCGAACGCGTCGAGGCGTTAACGGGAAAATCGGTCACGTTTTATCTCGGCGATATCCTCGACCGCGAATTGCTTGAACAAATCTTTTTGACGCACACAATCGATGCCGTCATTCACTTCGCTGGATTAAAGGCTGTCGGCGAATCGGTATCCGAGCCACTCCGCTACTACGAGAACAACGTCGTCGGCACGACCGTCCTCCTCGAAGTGATGAACGCGTTCGACGTGAAACGAATTGTCTTCAGCTCATCGGCGACCGTGTATGGTATGCCGGAACGGACACCGATTGACGAGTCGTTCCCGCTCAGCGCGACAAATCCATACGGACGGACGAAACTGATGATTGAAGACATCATGCGCGACCTTGCTGTCGCCGACCCATCGTGGAGCATCGCCCTATTGCGTTACTTCAATCCGATCGGCGCCCACAAATCGGGTCAAATCGGCGAAGACCCGTTCGATATCCCGAACAATTTGATGCCGTACATCACGCAAGTCGCCGTCGGCCGCTTGAACGAACTGAGTGTGTTCGGTGACGATTACGACACACCGGACGGGACCGGCGTCCGTGACTATATTCACGTCGTCGACTTGGCCGAAGGTCACTTGAAAGCACTCGACTACGTCATGGACCATACCGGTGCCGAAGCGTTCAACTTAGGGACCGGGACCGGCTATAGCGTCCTCGACCTCGTCCATGCGTTCGAGGCCGAGAGTGGTAAAGCTGTTCCATACAAAGTAACGCCACGCCGACCGGGCGATATCGCCATGTGCTTCGCCGATCCATCGAAGTCAAAACGTGTACTCGGTTGGGAAGCGAAACATGACGTCCGCGCCATGTGCCGCGACGCTTGGAACTGGCAATCGAACAACCCGAACGGTTACCGGGCATAAGAAAAACGGCTGACACGAGAACCCTTAAGGTTCTTCTGTCAGCCGTTTTGTCATGTCGACTTCAATGATTTCTGGTTCTTTGCCTGGTGTGACGAGCACTCCAAAGTCAAGGACGGCAATCACGATGGCGATGCCCGCGAGTGCCCACGCGGCGTCGAACGTGAACTCGCCGACGATTAATCCGAACAAGACGAACGCTGCGAACATCAAGTAGTAAAACTTGCGCCAAATCGTCCGGTACTCGATTGCAAACTCACGGTCCCACAGGTAGAAAAATACGAAGCCCGCTAATGCGATGAACAACGTCGCGAACATCCAATACGAAAATGAATGGAACGTAAGACTCAAGACATGCATAAATAGTGACTGATTCATCGGAATTCGCTCCTTAGGTGTATGTAGGATTTTGTCATGGAAATTCCTTCTATATCCATTCTCCTACCAAATGAATCATGAGTCAATACACCTAAATCACACAATTCAATTTTGAATCAAAAGTCCTATTCAGATTCCACCCAAACAAACCCATACGCATCGAGGTCAATCGTCTCGACCGGCTCACCTGTGAACAAGTTCGTCCCGCTCGTCCGCACGGTCACTGGCTCACTGCTGATGTTCGTATACAGCATGAGCGTCTCCCCTTCACCCTTCCGTTCAACCGTGAAGACGCGCTTGTCGGACGTATCGATTCGCTGCTCGGCATAAGGCGAGAACGCCGGATGCGTCCGTTTGACGTTCAACTGGCTGATGATGCCGGAGAACACTTGCAGGCGATACGGGTCCTTCTTCAGCTCTTGGATGAGCGTGTCACGGTCGACCGGCGTCTGGACACCGAGTAGCGTCCGGTAATCAACAGCCGGTATGCCTTGGAGCGAGAACAAGATGCTGTGGGCCGCGAGAATCATGTCGACGCTCGGCTCAATCAAGTTCTTCTCGAACGGGTCACGTTCATGAATCGACAAGAAGTTGAAGTACGTCTTCCCTTCTTCCGGCGCCTCGATCCGGTTCGCCCAGTCGGACAACTTTTTGGCATCCCCTTGCGCGAAGGCGAGCATCGTGTGTGAGGCGAGGTCGAAGTGACAAATCGCATCGGCGACGCTGATGTACGAACCGAGCTCCGACACGTCCCCTTCATAGGCGAGAATCAACTGGCCATGCGGTTTGTAATGATGGATCACCGCGTGCCAAAGTTCGATAACGCGTTGGATGCTTTCTTCCGGCATGCCCCGGAACGACTGGACGTGGACACGCAGCTTCGTCGCGCCTTGGGCGAGCCGCTCGATGAAGGCGTCCGTCTCCTCGAGTAGATTGAACTGTAGCTCGTTGTAGACGTCGGGCTCCGTGTCATACATGAGCTCGAACTCGTGCTTGAAGCGTCCGAGGTCCTCATACAACCGGATACGCGGATTGATGGCCGTATCGGTCGGCTTGGCTGGGTACGGGAACAGCGAGACGAGATATAAGTCGCTGATGGACGCCTGGACGTGTTCCTTCAACAAGTCATGGAGCGCATCCAAGTCCGGACTCCCGTCCGTCGTGACGGCGTTGGCGTCGATCATGAGCACGCTCGTCTTCTCGCTCACACCTTCCCCGTCATGCCAATGATGCCCGTCCCACTTGGTGAACAGTTCTTGCCAGTCTTCCGATGTATGGTCGTCCTCTAATCGATTGATGATCGGTTCAACAGTTTCCCAAAGCATGTGATCCCTCCTCAGTGTTTCTTTATCACTCCCACCGATACACGATTTTCAAACGCAAAAAAAGCCGTCCCTAAGGACGACTCAGTTCATCAAGCGCTGTAGCTCCGCTTGGACATCGGCGAGCGAGGCTTCATTCGGATGCCAGTAATAGATGCCGTCCGACTCCAGACCGCCCGCTCCTTCGATGCGGAGCGTGCTGGCGTTGCGGAACGCCTTCATATAGTCCGTCGACAACGCCACGAGCTCATTGAACTCGATGTTCGTCTTGGCCCGGTTGCCGGCGACGTCTAACAGCTTCGTCACTTTGTCGACCGAGAAGTCAGAACGTCCCTTCTCGACGATGGCCGCGACGACGGCGCGTTGCCGCTCCTGCCGACCGAAGTCCCCGTTCGGGTCGTCGTAACGCATCCGGGCGTATGACAACGCCGAGGCCCCGTTCAAATCAACTTGTCCGACCGGATATGAGTAGCCGTCCGACGAGAACGCGAAGTTGTTCGTCACCGTTATGCCGCCGAGCGCATCGACGACCTCGGTGAACGCCTCCATGTCCGCCTCGACGACGTAGTCGATCGGGATATCGAGTAACCCTTCGACCGTATTCATCGCCATCTCAGCCCCACCGAACGCGTAGGCGTGGTTGATTTTATCGTTCATACCTTTGCCAACGATTTCTGTCTTCGTATCGCGTGGGATGCTGAGCATCGCCCCTTCGTCCGTCGTCGGGTTGAGCGTCATGACGATGATCGAGTCACTCCGTCCCTGCTCCCCGTCACGGCGGTCAATCCCGAGCAGTAACACCGATACCGATTCTTTCTGTTCAATCGTCTCGACTTGTTTCCGTTCTTCGCTGATTTCCAAATTGTCGTTCACTTTCGTCACCGTCTCATTGACGTCCCGGTACATCGACCAGACGAACAGACCCCCGGCGACGAGGAAAATCGTCAGAACG
Source organism: Exiguobacterium sp. s157 (assembly GCF_018618205.1). NCBI lineage: Bacteria > Bacillati > Bacillota > Bacilli > Caryophanales > Exiguobacterium > Exiguobacterium sp. s157. The sequence continues at coordinate 372,197 of NZ_JACSLQ010000002.1, read as the reverse complement.
CCGAGCGTGATTGCCAACACCTTTTTCCAGCGTGATTTCTTCTTATGTCTCGCCATGCGTGCACCTGCTTTCAAAATCGTTAGATATGGATATAATTCCCGCTTCACGTGTTGTATTATAGCACGTTGTCAAAAAATGCTAACCATATCTTTTCAATTTTTATGGGAAATGCGTCTTATAACGGGTGCGCCGCATATGGTCGGGCCAAGCCGCGTTGATTTCAGCACCGAGCAACATCGTCGCCGCCGTCAAGTAGAGCCAGATTTGCAGCAAGATGACGATGCCAATCGTCCCGTACGTATCGCCAAACATCGAGAACTGGTCGACGTAGACGCTATAGCCCGTCGACAGCATCTGCCAGGAGATGACGGCGAAGATGGCACCTGGGAGCGTCTCTTTGAATTTGACTTGTTGTTGCGGGGCGATCTTATAGAACATGGAGAACGCGAAGATGAGGATGATCGTCGACAACGTATAGCGCGCTAAAGTCGCTAATCTGTCGAAGTCCTCGAGCATTGGGAACCACGTGTACATGAGCTCGACGAACTCACGGCCAAAGATATGGAACACAATCAAGATGACGGCACCAACGCTGAAGGCGATGAGCGTGAGCAAACCAATCAACCGGCGGACGACGTAGCTCCGGGCCTCCGTCTCCCCGTAGGCGAATACGGTCAGCTTGACGAGACGGGCCGTCCCGTTCGATGCCGACCAGACGGCGATGATGGCCCCGATTGAGACGAGGCCGGCGTTGATGTTGCCGCTGACGTCATAGACAATCGACAGCATGTCGCGCACGCTCGAACCCGGAATGAGGATCTCGATCTGTTCGATCAACAAGGCGTCATCGATGCCGAACCACGCCATGACGGCGAACAAGAGGACGAACGTCGGGAAGATGGCGAGAAACCAAAAGAACGCGAGCGTCGCGCTATAGTCATTGATATGGTGGTCCTTGAACCGATGGCGGACGTCGATGACGAGGCGGATCAGGCGGTCGAGCACTCGGGTCACTCCTTTTCTTCTTATTATCGCACATATTAAAACGCCCCATCCGAATTTGGATGAGGCGATGCGTCACTGTTCCATCAATTGTCCGAGATACGACTTCACGTCTTCGAGTGAAGCGGCGTCTGGATTCCAGTAATAGATGCCGTCGCTTTCTTTCCCGCCCGTTCCTTCGAGGCGAAGGACGTCCTGGTTTTTGAAAGCAGCCATATAGTCGCTCGAGAGCGTCCGGATGTCTTTGAACGTCATGTTCGTCTTGGCGTTGTTGCCGAGCACGTCGAGCATGTTGTTGAATTTCGAGATCGAGAAATCATCTTTGCCTTTATTGACGAGCGCCGTGATGACATCACGTTGGCGCTCCTGGCGACCGAAGTCTCCGCTTGGGTCGTCGTAGCGCATGCGCGTGTACGCGAGCGCCTCTGAACCGTTTAGCGTGAGTGCGCCCGGTTCGAACGTATGCTCACCTGACGTGAACGCCAAGTTGTTCGTCACGTTGACGCCACCAAGCAGATCGACCGTGTCTTGGAAGCCCTTCATGTCGACTTCGGCCACGTAATCGATCGGGATGTCGAGTAGGTTCTCGACCGTGTCGAGTGCCATCTCGGTTCCACCGAACGCGTAGGCGTGGTTGATCTTATCAGAAGTCTCTTTGCCGACGATTTCCGCCTTCGTGTCACGCGGGATGCTGAGCATCGCGCTTTGATCTGTGTTCGGGTTGAGCGTCATGACGATAATCGAGTCGCTACGACCTTGTTCATCGGCACGACGGTCGACGCCGAGAAGAAGCACCGAGATCGGCTTCTTATCGTTGATGGCTTCCGTCGTCATCCGTTCCGGGCTGAGGCCCGTCGACTCGTTCAACCGTTCGACGGTCGAATCGACTTGATTATATAGATATGTAGCTACCCCGACTCCGATGAGCAGGAACAACCCTACTACGATTCCCGCGATGATCGCGATGCGTTTAGCGGGCGAACTCTTTCTACGGCGTTTCTTGACTCTCTTTTTCTTTTGCTCTTCCATGACATAACACCTTTCCTCGAACCCTTGAATGAAATAGACCAGGTTTTAGTTTAGCACGCAAAACATTGCGACTTTTTAAATTATTTGTAAAAAAGGTAAATGATTGCCGAATGATGTCGAAATATTCGTTCGTTTTTAAGTATCGGATTTACCGATTCAATTGTTTAGCTTCGCGCGCACAATCTTTGGTAAGGTTACCACTCTTTTAAAATGCTGAAACCGTCATCAGATTTCATTTATACGTATAAGGTCCCATTTTCGAAGTAGGACCTATGCGAAATCATGTCAATATTTAGTCGAATGTGCTGTTTTATAGGTATGTTTCCTTATATTCAAAAACCTTCATGGGACAAATGGATGATTTTTTGTAATAATTGTCTTGTTCACATTAAAAATGTAAATATAAAACCAATTTGATGGTCGGAGGAGATCGGCAGATGCGTTACGTCGTCACGTGTTTTTTAGAGAAAGAGGAGCCTTGCACGTTTATCGTTTATGGAGCATCAATCCATGAGGCCGCATTCACGTTCGAGAAGACGTTGAAAGAAGCGAGTCCCTTAAATGACTATGTCGAGTTGAGTGACGGCAAGAAAGTGAAAGTCGGTTCGATTCTCGCCTACCGCATCGATGAAGTAAAGCCCCTCTTTTGAAGTCTATCCATTTCGGGTAACCCTTATAAAGAAACCAAATCAACGAACGGGGTGAACCGATATGGAATTAGGGATGATCGGACTTGGGAAGATGGGGATGAACTTGGCGCTCAATTTGACGGACGGCGGGCACCGTGTGCTCGGCTACGACCCGGGCAACGTGTCGACGAGCCAGTTCGAGACGACGGCAACACTGCAAGAAGTCGTCGAGAACTTGAAGGCGCCGCGCGTCGTCTGGGTGATGGTACCTGCGGGAGACGTGACCGAGCACGTCTTGAACGACCTACACGCGCTTTTATCACCGGGGGATATCGTCATCGACGGCGGCAACTCGAACTATAAGGAATCGATGCGGCGGGCCGAGCACTTCAAAGACAAGCTCATCTACTTCTTTGATGTCGGGACAAGTGGCGGCATGGAAGGGGCGCGTCACGGCGCCTGCACGATGATCGGTGGAGATTTAGAGGCGTTCGGCAAAATCGAGGAGTTGTTCCACGACGTGTCGACGGACAACGGCTATTTGTACGCCGGTCCGAGTGGCAGTGGCCACTTCTTGAAGATGATTCATAACGGGATTGAATACGGCATGATGCAAGCAATCGCCGAAGGGTTCGAGATTCTCGAGAAGAGCCCGTTCGAGTACGACCACGAGCAAGTCGCCCGCGTCTGGAACCACGGCTCGGTCGTCCGCTCGTGGCTGATGGAGCTGACCGAGAGCGCGTTCCATAAGGATGCGAAACTCGACGAGATTAAAGGGGTCATGCATGCGTCGGGTGAAGGCAAGTGGACGGTCGAGACGGCGCTCGAGTATGGGGTACCGGCACCGGTCATCGCGATGTCGCTCATGATGCGGCAACGTTCGCTCGAAGAGGACACGTTTTCCGGGAAAGTTGTCGCTGCCCTCCGGAACGAGTTTGGTGGACATGCGGTGGAGAAAAAATAAGCGGGGTAAGCGTCGGTCGAGTCGAACTCGGGCGACGTTTTTTTGTACTGTGACAGTTATCCGCTCGTCTCGTTGCGAACAAACGTTGATATGAATGGGATTTCTATACATTTGGCGATTAAATGTACTAATTTCTGTAAAACTCTTTTCGTTTCAGCAGGCGTATGATGAAAGAGCAGCATATCTTGTGACACAGAAGGAGCCGGCATGATGCGTAAACTTCACGACTATAACGTCTACATCCCGAAAGAGCTGTATGAGCCAGGAGACAGGCCCGTGTTCCGGAGACGGAATCATAACTGGCAGGACATGGAGGCATGCTTTGACAAACTCGTCGCCCAAGCGTTCCATGCGTTCGAGCATGGCGGGTACTTCTTATGTCAGGCGTACGCTCTGGTCCACACCCGTATTCACATGCTCAAGCTGAAACGAACGTGTGAGGATGGCCGCGGCGTCGAGATGCACGTGACTTATTTGCATGAAATGAAAGATATCTACGTCATGTTTTATATTGACGGTGTAGCGACCCGGGCGCGAACGGCCTGGCTGTCGAACGGGATTCTGATTCTCCAGCCGGACTCGTATGAGAATTGGCTCCACTTTGAACCATGCTGGGTCGGGGATCATTTCATCGACGAAATCTCGATTTTATTGCTGAAAGAGTTCCGCAAGATCGAGCTCCGATCAAGGTTCTAATGTGAACAGCCCCTAGATGTCTAGGGGCTGTCGCGCTGTCCGTCACTCCATGACGTTGCCTTCCGCCGGGATTGGAGTCTGCTTCAATAGGTTCGCGAAATGGTAGAGGTTGTACGCCATGACACGACCGTTCTTTTTCGTGAAGGCGTTATCGCGGCCGGCCTCGATGTATGAGTCGCCCGGACCGGCCTCACCGACCCAATACGTGTCGACGTTCGGCGGGACAGTGAAGCCGATATGGGATAGCCCGTACAAGATGGACGCACAGGCATGTTTCGCCCCGTCCTCGTTCCCTGTCACGACGACACCGCCGACTTTGTTGTAATAGATGGCCTGGCCTTTATCGTTCGTTAAGGCGCTTCCTCCGTATAGCCGCTCGATGACTTGCGTCGCGACGCTGCTCTTCTCACCGAGCCAAAGCGGTGTCCCGATGATGAGGATATCGGCCGCCTTCACTTTCTCGAAAATTTGCGGCCACTCGTCACCGCCCCCTTCATCTTCTGTTACTCCGAACGCGACGTTGTAGTCGACGACACGGACGATCTCCGAGTCGACCCCGAGTTTGTCGAAGTGTGGAATGATATCTTTCATGAGCCCTTCCGTGTGCGAGGTCGTGCCCTCGCCTTTCAACGAACAGTTCAAGAATAAGGCTTTCATCGAATCCCTCCTTAGATGATCAACAGTTAGGTGTTCCCGGTCTAACGAAGGGATAATCGTTATGGTATGTCAAAAACGACCCGGCATCTATGTGATGACGGGTCGTCTTAAGAAAGTTAAACGAACATATGTTCGTTTTATAGTACAGCGCAAACAAGCGCCTATATATTCGCTTTTTCTATTTTTAGCTTAGCAAATCCCGCAACATAAGTCTATTCTTTCTCGGTCCAACTCCCTACAGTAAAGATAGACTCTTGAAAGGAGCACAACGATGGAATCATACCGCTGGGACCTCAATCTGAAGGTTCGCTTGTTCGGTGAAGGGCTGTTCAATCTGTTGTTTTGGATGTACTTCCCGTTCATCACCGTCTATTTCGCCCAAACGCTCGGCGTCGAGCTGGCCGGTCTGCTCATGGCCGTGCCACCGCTGTTTCTTTTGATCGGCAGTTTAATCGGCGGTTCGCTCGCGGACGAAATCGGACGCCGTCCCGTCATGCTCGTCGGGACGTTCGCGCAAGGTGTCTTATTCCTCGCCTTCGCAGTGTCAACAAACGCCTACGTCGATTATGTCACCTATATCGGCATCGGTTTCATGGGCGCCATCTATAAACCAGCCAGCTCGGCCATGGTCGCCGACCTCGTGCCAACCGAACATTTACGCGACGTGTTCGCGACGTTCATGGCGTCGAACAATATCGGCGCCGTGCTCGGTCCGATCCTTGGGGCGGTCCTCTTCTTCGAGCATCGCCAAGCGCTCCTATTAGGCTGTGCCTTCGTCCTGTTCGGATACGGAGTGCTGCTCGCGGCGCTCACCCGTGAGACACGGCCGGGCTCACCTGAGAAGACGGTCGCCAAAACATTCCGCACCCAAGGGCGTTCGTATGCGACGATTTTGCGCGATCCGTTGTTCCGCCTCTATTTGATTGCCGGCGTATTCGCCTTGATCCCCATCATGCAACTCGACGTGTATGTACCGGTCTATTTGATTGAACAGGCCCCGGCCACGTTCGACGTCTCGAACACCGTCCTGTTCGGCTGGCTCGTCGCCTATAACGGGCTCTTGTTCGTCGTCTTCATCATTCCTGTCACGCGCGTGTTCCGAGCGTGGGACGAACGACGTGTCTTCCTGTTGTCGACGTTTCTCGCCGGCTTCGGGACGTTCCTCGTCGCCTTCTCGTCGAACATCTGGTATTTGCTCGTCGTCACGACCGTGTTCACATTCGGCGAGTTGATCCGCTCCCCGGTCAGCCAGAGCTTCGTCAGTCGCTACGCCCCGACCGAATCACGCGGACAATACCTCGCGGCCGACACGCTCCAAAACACGATCGGCAAGTTCCTTGCGCCGGTGACGGTGCTCGCCTCGGGCTTCATGTCCCCGATTGCCGTCTTTACACTCATCTTGCTGTCGGCGCTCATCGGGATGGGGCTCTATGCCAAACTGTTCCACCAGCTTACACAACAAGACGGATGACCGCGGTCATCCGTCTTTCGCCTGTCCATCGAATAATTGCTCGCCCCGCTTCACTCGGCCATCGGGATACTTGTAGGCGACATGCTCGAGCGACAGTTTCGTCGGCGTGTCGAGACCGGCCGCGGCCGTCATGTTATAGAGCCCTTCGCGGAGCGAGATGATGTAGTTCGTCACGCGGTAACTCTTCTCGTCGACGACGAGGGCGTGCTGCAGTTTCGGGTCGGTCGTCGCGACGCCGACCGGGCACCGGTTCGTATGGCACACTTGCGCCTGGATGCAGCCGACGTTGAACATGAGGCCCCGAGCGATATTGACGCAGTCGGCCCCGAGCGCGAGCGCGACGGCGATTTTGTCTGCCGTGACGAGTTTGCCGGAAGCGAACAACGTGATACGGTCACGGAGTCCATATTCGACGAGCAATTGATGCACATACGGGAGCGCCGCCTTCAACGGCAGACCGACCGAATCCGCGAGCTCTTGGTATGTCGCCCCGGTCCCGCCTTCCCCGCCGTCGACCGTGATGAAATCGGGATGCTGTCCGGAAGAAGCCATCTCTTGAACGAGCGCCTCGACGTCTGCGAGGCGTCCGATGACGAGCTTGATGCCGACGGGTTTGCCGCCGATGTCTCGCAGCCGTTCGATGAAGCTGAGCAGTTCTCGGTCCGTCTTGAACTCAGAGAACCGGTTCGGGCTGTCGATTGTGACGCCAACTTTGACGTTCCGGATACGGGCGATCTCTTCGGTCACTTTCGCGCCATCGATATGGCCACCCCTCGTCTTCGCACCTTGGGCGAGCTTCAACTCAAAGGCACGCACTTGCGGAATCTCACTCTTCGCTTTGAACGCCGCGTCCGAGAACGAACCGTCCTCGGTCCGGACGCCGAACAGCGCCGGTCCGATTTGACAGATGAGGTCGACCCCGCCTTTCAAATGATGGTCCGACAGTCCACCCTCGCCGGTATTCATCCACGTCCCTTTGGCCCGACCGAGTCCAATCGACAGCGCCGTGATGGCGTTCTCGCCGAGCGAACCAAAACTCATCGCCGACTGACCGACGAGACCGCGGACATAGAACGGCTCCCGACACGTCTGTTTCCCGATGACGATGCTGTCCTCTTCCGTCAATAAGTACGGTCCGACCTCACGTTCGACGATTCGTTCCTTGCGGGTGAACAAGTTGTCCTCTTCGACTTGATAGAGGTGCGTCGTCACGGTCTCGCTGTTATCGATGCGGAGCTCGTTTCGGTTCGTCGGATAGAGCACGTTCTGCAGATAGAACCCGCCCCGCTCGAAGTCTCGCTCCGAGCCGAACCCGATAATGCGCGACTTATATTTCCCGGAAATAACGGCCGCCTCATAGTCGTTTCGCGAGAACGGTTTCGCCTCGTTGTCGTTCAAGAACAAGTATTGGCGCATCTCGGGCCCGACCTTCTCCAAGATGTAGCGTACCTTGCCGAGAATCGGGAAGTTGCGGAGGACGGAGTGCTCACGCTGATGGCGGTCCTTGCGCCATAAATAGAAGACGAACAGGAACGGGGCGGCAATCATCGACACCATCAGGACGAGCACGATGGCGAGCATCGTCGTATTCACAGACATGGCGTGTCCTCCTTCAGTTAGACGAATAACCTGTCCCGACAGCTGCGGGACAGGTCCATTCATTTGGGTATGGTGACGTCGTCGAACTGTTCGTCGCGGCAGAGCGTGATCGCCTGCATGGCCAATTGATAGTCGTCTTGTGGCAGACTGATCAACTCGGTCGGGAGCACCCATTCTTTATTGTTGTACAAATGGATGACGAGTTTGACGAGGATGAAGTCCTGCTTCTCGAACGTATTGTCGTCGATGATTGTCGCCGTGCTGATTTTCCCTTGCTCGAGGTCCATGTACGGCAAGAGGAGGTTACGCACCCGCTCATTCCCGGCAATCACGTATAAGGCGGAGAAATACTCTTTCTTGACGTCACCAGGATTGTTCAGACGCTGGGCCAACTGTTTGAACACGTCATAGTGTTCGGTCGTCAAGAATTCAAGGTTGTTCATATCGGTGGTTCCTCTCTGTATAGACAAAAATCAATCTGTCTATAGTAATTCCACGATTTGCCTATTTATAATCCTTGCATGAAAAAAAGCTGACCGAATGGCCAGCCAGTTCACATGCGTCGAAGCGAGATGGCTTCACGCATTTTTTGGAGCGATTCTCTGCCCTCTTCCCCGCGCCGCATCATGACGACGGTGAACAAGGCGTCAATCAGGCTGAGCTCAGCGATGCGCGAGGCGAGCGCCTCAGAGCGGAACTCCGTCTCTTGCGACACGGTATAGAGGGCGACGTCACAAAGTTTTGAGAGCGGTGACTTCGCATAGTTTGTGATGGCGATTGTCGGCACCCCGCGCTCGTTCAACACCTTTGCCACATCGAGCGTGTCTTTCGAGGCGCCCGAGTGCGAGATGAGAACGGCGACGTCGTCGATCGTCAGCTGTGACGCCGACATGAGCTGCATATGCGACTCCAAGTTCGCCGTGACGAACAATCCGCTCCGGACGAACTTATGATACGCGTCGAGCGCGATAACGGCCGAACCCCCGCTCCCAAAGAATTCGATGCGACGGGCCGACAAGAGAAGCGCGACAGCCTCGTCGAGTGAGGCCCCATCCAAGATTTGTCGTGTCGCCTCGAGTGTCTTCACGTTCGACGTGAAGATCTTCTCCGCGATTTCAAGCGGCGTGTCTTCTTGCGAGATGTCCTCATGAATGTCTTGGAGCGGTGCGACAACGTCGGTGGCGAGCGCGATTTTCAGCGCCTGATAGCCTTTGAAGCCGACGCGCTGACAGAAACGGAACACGGTCGACTCGGCGACGTCGAGGTCGTCGGCGACTTGATTGATTGTATGGTGGATGATGCGTTCAGGCTGCTTCAAGATATAATCGGCGATGCGTTGCTCTTTCTTGCCGAGTGTCGTATAGGCGCCACGGATGCGGGCCAGGCCGTTCATCGATTCCATATGTCTCACCCTTTTTCTTTTTACGATACCGTTTCGAAAAAAATTCCGCAATCAAAGACTGACCTTCAATTTTATTTTCAACGAAGTGTTGATGTTGATTTGAAAAGGAAAAAAATTACTTCTAACGAATAACTGTATGTATTCTTACATAATTCAATAATCAGGAGGTCGGTTTGTGTTAGCTGAGATTAAAGGAAAAGTCAGTCGTACCGGTTCAAACTTATCAGAACGCTTAGAAGACAATTTAACAGGCAATGTCTTCGGTGCTCTACGCTATCTTCCCTTTTCAGACGGACTTGGAAAAGTATTAGCGAATTCAGTTCAATCATCGAATGTCGAATCAATCATCAAAGGAGTCACTGACGACTTTTGGGCAAATAAGATTGAATTTTGGCCATATGACCAAGAAGGTGAGCTAGATGCTCTACTCACTTTTGATGACACCATTATCGGAATTGAGGTGAAATTTATTAGCGGCCTCTCTTCAGTGGATGATGCTGACGATGGCTCGTATACATTAAGTAAACACCAACTCGCAAGGGAATCTCGGATTGTTGCACGTAAAGGCACTAACAAGGAGAAGGTGCTTCTCTTCATTGCGGATCGACAAATGTGTAAGGCTGTAAAAGATGATATTGGAGATTCCAAAGAGTCCAATAGAAAGTTAATTGAAAACGGCGTCGAATTAGGGTTCATTTCTTGGCAAGATTTTTTTCATGAATTAAAACAATTAAATGGATTAGATCAGTTTCAACAGATTATCATCCAAGATTTAATCGAGTTGTTGACGAGAAAAGGGTTTGAGGACTTTATCAATATGGACATCAACGGAGCACCATTCATCCATACAGACCAATTATTCAACTTCAACATTTCAACCAATAAAGTAACAATCGATTTTATAAACGATACCCCAATCAACAAGGAGCTATATTATGAATTCAACTGAGAACGTGAGAAACGCCTTCCATGTCGTCTATAACACATACGAGAACATCCATAAGTTAATGGACTACACGAAAACCATCGCCCCGGAGAAAAGTCATTACGTCAGTGTCGTCGATAAGTTTCTACGCTACAAATCAGACAATGATTTTGCTGGTTGGTTCATCGGTGATTTCATTCTTATCTTTCAAAACAAAGACCACAATGAGTTCGAAAATGAATGGCGGGACGGACCGTTATATGTCATGGAGATTGAGTTGTATGATGAGGAATTAGAGTTGAAAGAAAGTCAGCTTCCTTGTATTCGATTGTCCAAATTTGTATATGACAATGAAACGATGCAGGGCTGGGGGAAAGGGTGCTCTCCGTCAAACCATTGGAGATTCTATTATCCATTACGCAATGCTGATTTGATGAACATTGAGTTGGACAATGGTTATTCTCGTATCACTCCCATTAATCAAGAAAGTAGCGATCGTCATTACTGGGGCGTGCAACATATCGTCAGTAAACAAATCCCTTTGATGGATGTCACGGCTGACAATGTCGTGGACAAAATATTCAAGACGTTCGATTCCCTTTAACCCCCCCGTTTTTCATATGTTTGACCGTCCCTCTCAATCATGAAGCGGGACGGTTTTTCGTTTATATGATTTCAATGTCTGCTGATAATAGGTTTATCCTTCTAATGTGCCAAACTATTGACCCACCGTGGAAAATATTCCCTTCACGTCAAGATAAATATGCTACGCTAGGAAAGCTCATTTTTGAAAAACTGTCCGTTTTCGTCCATTTGTCCCGATATTATTAAAGAAAGGTTTGGTCCCCATCGAACACCATCTCCATAGTACATACAGTCTTCCCCTCGTCTTGTTATCCATCGCCGTCGCCGTCTTCTCGGCCTTCGTCTCGCTCGATATTAGCAGTCGGCTCAAGTATGCCGAACGGGTCTCGCGCCTCCGTTGGGTGAGCGCCGGTGCCCTCAGTCTCGGGCTCGGCATTTGGGCGATGCATTTCATCGGGATGTTGGCATTCCATTTAGAGGCCGACGTATCCTACCATATCGGTATCGTCATCGCCTCGATCATTCCAGCCATCGTCTCGTCCGGGTTCGCCTTCTATATCGTCAGCCTGCAGACGGCACGACCGCGCGACCTCGTCGTCAGCGCCGTCTTCATCAGCATCGGCATCGTCTCGATGCATTACGTCGGCATGGAAGCGATGCAGATGAACGCCGTGTTGACGTACGACCCGGTCATGTGGCTGTTATCGGCCGTCGTCGCGTTCGTCGCCTCGCTCGTCGGGCTGTATCTCTTGTTCTCGCTCCCAGACGTGTCGCGTTTCCATTGGCGCAAGCTCGTCTGTTCGCTGTTGATCGGGCTCGCCGTATCCGGGATGCACTATATCGGCATGGGTGCGGCCGAATTCACCCCGTTCGCGACGTCTCAAGCATTGACCGGCTTCTCGATGGACAGCACGCTCCTCGCCTTCTGGATCGGCGGCAGTGTCACGACGCTGTTCGTGCTGATGCTGATCTCGCTTCGCAATGAGAAGCAACTCGAGCGTCAGTCCATCGAACTCGAAACGAAGTTCCAGTCCGTCATCGAGTCGGCGAACGATGCCATCATCGTCGCGGATGCCGAACGTCGCATCGTGCAATGGAACCACGGGGCCGAGCGCCTATTCGGATATACGGCAAGCGAGGTGCTCGGGGAATCGATCACGCTCATCATGCCCGAGCGCTTCAAAGTCGCACACGAACAAGGCATGAAACGCTATCGCGAGACGCGTGAAGCAAACGTCATCGGCCGTACGGTCGAGCTCGTCGGCTTGCGCAAAGACGGGACCGAGTTCCCGTTCGAAATGTCGCTCGGGACGTGGGAGACGGAGGCGGGTCTCTTCTTTAGCAGCATCATCCGCGATATTAGTGAACGGAAACAAATCGAAGAACAAATTAACGACCTCGTCTATTTGGACACGTTGACCGGCCTGCCGAACCGACGTCTGTTCAATGACCGGCTCGACGCCTTGCTTTCCCAAGGCAGCGAGTCGACGTTCTCGTTGTTTTATATCGATCTCGACAACTTCAAGGTCATCAACGACCGATTCGGCCACTCATCAGGCGACGTCTTCTTGCGCCAAGTGACGGACCGGCTGTTGACGACGATCAATAAGAGCGACACGCTCGCCCGTCTCGGCGGGGACGAGTTCGTCATCCTGTCGCCGAACACCGGCAGCAACTTAGCCGCCCACCGCGCCCAACAGATTACGAACGCGTTGAACCAACCGTTCTTGCTCGAAAGTGAGGACGTGTTCACGAGCCTATCGATTGGCATCAGCCTCTATCCGTCCGACGGGCGGACGGCCGATGACTTGTTGAAGAACGCCGACATCGCCATGTATCGGGCGAAAGAGGACGGCAAGAACGGCTTCCAGTTCTTCACGAAAGACATGAACGAGTCTGTCGCGCGCAAGTCACAGCTCGCGATGGCGCTCCGGAAAGGCATCGGCCGCGGCGAGTTCTCGATTCATTATCAGCCGCAAGTGCACCTCGAGACCGAGGTGCTCATCGGTGTCGAGGCACTCGTGCGTTGGACACACCCCGAGCTCGGCATGATTTCCCCGGCCGAGTTCATCCCGATCGCCGAGGAGACCGGCAGCATTCATCGTCTCGGCGAGTACGTCTTGAATGAGGCGTGCCGGCAGAACAAGGCGTGGCAGGATGCGGGCGTCGAACCGTTCCGCGTCGCCGTCAACATCTCGGCGCTCCAGTTCGCGCAAAAAGATTTGCCGGACATTGTCAGCCAGGCGCTCGAGGCGAGCGGGCTCGCACCGGAATACCTCGAGCTCGAGTTGACCGAGACCGTCATCCAGAGCGCGCAAAGTGCCATCGAGACGATGGAGGAACTCGTCGCCCTTGGCGTCCACTTGTCGATTGACGACTTTGGCACCGGCTACTCGTCGCTCAGTTATTTGAAGCTGTTCCCGATCGACACGCTGAAAATCGACCAACACTTCACGAAAAACATCGAGACGGATTCGAAGGACGCCGCCCTCGTCAAGACGATCATCCGAATGGCGCACGAGCTCGGTCTGAACGTCATCGCCGAAGGTGTCGAGACGAAAGCACAAGTCGCCTTCCTCAAGGCCGAGGATTGCAACCAGGCGCAAGGCTACTATTACAACAAGCCGATGCCGGCCGAAGAGCTCGACTCGTTCCTGTATCCATATAAGAAAAGTGTCTGACCCTCGTCCCGCCTACTCGTTAGGTCGGGACGCTTTTTTTTTGTTATTCGAAAAAAATTCCGTCATTCGACTTGTAAATCGAATTTAATTTGATATTATAGTGGAGAGATGGAAAAAAATTCGATTTAGAGGTGACGATATGCAAATCGGTTTGATTGGATTAGGCAAGATGGGATACAACTTGGCGCTCAACTTGAGCGACCACGGTCACAACGTCGTCGGGACGGACGCCGGGAACGTCGAGGCTACATCGAAGTTTGAGATCGTGCCGACGCTTGAGGACGTCGTCAACTCGCTCGAGACGCCACGCGTCGTCTGGGCGATGGTGCCGGCCGGTGACATCACTGAGGCCGTACTGGCAGAACTGCTTGAAAAACTCGAACCGGGTGACATCGTCATCGATGGCGGCAACTCGAACTACAAGCTGTCGGTCGTACGCGCCGAACAGTTCAGTGCCAAAGGCATCGCCTTCTTCGACTGCGGGACGAGCGGCGGCACGGAAGGTGCCCGCAACGGCGCCTGCACGATGGTCGGTGGTGACGCCGACGCCTGGCCGACGATCGAGCCGATCTTCAAGGACCTCTCGGTCGAGAATGGCTACTTGTACACAGGACCGGCTGGCAGCGGCCACTTCTTGAAGATGATTCATAACGGTATCGAGTACGGAATGATGCAGGCGATCGCCGAAGGGTTCGACATCTTGGAGAAGAGCCCGTTCGATTACGACTACGAGCAAGTCGCCCGCGTCTGGAACCACGGTTCAGTCGTCCGCTCATGGCTCATGGAGTTGACGGAAAACGCGTTCTCGAAAGACGCGAAGCTCGACGACATCCGCGGCGTCATGCATTCCTCAGGGGAAGGAAAATGGACGGTCGAGACGGCGCTCGAGTTACAGGCGGCGGCCCCGGTCATCGCCATGTCGCTCATGATGCGCTATCGCTCGCTCGAGGACGACACGTTCTCAGGGAAAGTCGTCGCCGCGCTCCGCAACGAGTTCGGGGGCCACGCGGTCGTCAAGAAATAACCGCAAGGAAAAGGTCAGGGGTGGCCTTTTCCTTTGTAAATATTTGTAAACGGTTACACATACGGTAAAGGGGGAAATACATATGTCGGGTTCGACACTCATTTTAATCGCAGTCGCAGGAATTTTCTTGCTCTTATTCTTAGTCATGCGGACGAAGCTTCACGCCTTCGTCTCACTTCTCCTCGTCAGTCTACTCGTCGGGGTCGCGGCCGGTATGCCGCTCGGGGACGTCATCGCCTCGATCCAGAACGGGATGGGCGGAACGCTCGGCTTCGTCGCCGTCGTCGTCGGTCTCGGTGCTATGTTCGGTAAGATGTTAGAAGTCTCGGGTGGTGCGGAACGCCTCGCCCAGACGCTCGTCAATAAGTTTGGAGAAGACAAGGCGCAATGGGCACTTGCCCTCACCGGCTTTATCGTCGCCGTCCCGGTCTTCTTCGACGTCGGCTTTATCATTCTCGTTCCAATCGTTTACGGCCTCGCCAAAAAGACGGGCCGCTCGCTCTTGTACTACGGGATTCCGCTCCTCGCGGGTCTCGCCGTCACGCACAGTTTCATCCCGCCGACGCCGGGTCCGATTGCCGTTGCCAACTTGATTGGGGCCGAGCTCGGATGGGTCATCTTGTTCGGGGTCATCGCAGGGATTCCGGCAACGATTCTCGCTGGGCCAATCTTTGCGAAGTATATCGCCAAGAAAATTCACGTCACTATCCCAGACTATATGGAGTTCGAAGAGATTGATACGTCGAAAGAACTGCCGAGCTTCAAGATGATCGTCTCGCTCATCTCGATTCCGCTCGTGTTGATTCTCGCCAACACGTTGTCCGCCGTCTTACTAGAAGAAGGCAACGGCATCCGCACGTTCTTCACGTTCATGGGTCACCCGTTCGTCGCCTTGACGCTCGCGACGCTGCTCACGTTCATCTTCCTCGGCACACGCCGTGGCTATACGCGTGACGAGGTCCAAGAGATTGCGACGAAAGCGCTCGAACCGGCCGGGATTATCATCCTTGTCACGGGTGCCGGTGGCGTGTTCAAACAAGTGTTGATCGACTCGGGTGTCGGTGACGTGCTCGGGGAAATGATGGCCGGGTCAGCACTCCCGGCGATCGTGCTCGCCTTCTTGATCGCGGCCGTCGTCCGTGTCGCCCAAGGTTCGGCGACCGTCTCGATGGTCACGGCGGCAGGACTCATCACGCCGCTTCTCGAACTTCAAAATATCACCGGTGCCGCGCTCGGCCTCATCGTTATCTCAATCGCCTCGGGTGCGACGGTACTCTCGCACGTCAACGACTCAGGTTTCTGGCTCGTCAACCGCTACTTCGGGTTGGACGTGAAAGACACGCTCAAGTCGTGGACCGTCATGGAAACGATTATCGGATTGACCGGCTTCGCGGTCGTCTTCTTGATCAGCTTGTTTATCATTTAAGTTAGGAAGTGATGTGTGTGTACACGATTGGCGTCGATATCGGGACGACGAGCACGAAAGCCGTCCTGTTCCATAACCAGCAACAACTCGCGGTACATAACGTGTTGTACCCGCTTCTCACCCCGGACACGGAGACGGCCGAGCAAGACCCGGTCGTCATCTACGGGGCCGTGCTCGAGGCGATTTCCGCCGTCCGCGCCAAAGCCGACGGTCCGGTCTGCTTCGCCTCGTTCAGTTCGGCGATGCACAGCCTGATTGCGCTCGATGCTTCAGGTCGCCCGCTCACCCACAGCATCACGTGGGCCGACAGCCGGGCCAACCCGTATACGCAAGAAATTAAACGCGACTTCGATGCGAGTGCGCTCCATATGCGTACCGGCACACCGGTCCATCCGATGGCACCGTTATCGAAGCTGCGTTGGTTAAAAGCCGAGCATCCGGACGTGTTCAACCACGCGGCCAAGTTCGTCTCCATTAAAGAGTACGTCTTCTATCGCCTGACCGGGCGCTTCGTCATCGACCACTCGATTGCCTCGGCGACAGGGCTGTTCAATTTGAAAAACTGTGACTGGGATGCGGAGGCGCTCGACGTCGCGGGGGTCACGCCCGAGCAACTATCCGAGCTCGTGCCGACGACGGAGATTTTAACGCTTAAATCGGATGTTGTTGAGACACTTGGCTGGGACTTCCCGCTCGTCATCGGGGCGAGTGATGGTGTGTTGTCCAACCTCGGGGTCGGGGCGTTCGAGCAAGGCGTCGTCGCCGTCACGATCGGGACGAGCGGTGCCATCCGCACAGTCGTCCGCGAACCGGTCGAGGACCCGAAAGGCCGCATCTTCTGTTACGCCTTGACCGACAAGCATTGGGTCATCGGCGGGCCGGTCAATAACGGCGGCATCATCTTGCGCTGGCTCCGCGACGAGTTCGCGGCGAGCGAGGTCGAGACGGCGAAACGGCTCGGGATGGACGCGTATGATGTGTTGACGCGTATCGCCGAGACGGTCAAGCCTGGATCGGACGGGCTGTTGTTCCACCCGTACTTGATGGGGGAACGGGCCCCGCTCTGGGACTCGAACGCACGCGGTTCGTTCTTCGGCTTGAGTATCCACCATAAGCGCGAGCACTTCATCCGCTCGGTGTTAGAAGGTGTCATCTTCAACTTGTATACGGTCATGCTGGCGCTCGACGAATTGACGGGCGCGCCGAACCGGATTCACGCGACGGGTGGGTTCGCCCAGTCGAGCCTATGGCGTCAGATGATGGCCGACATTTTCGATACGCCTGTCGTCGTACCGGAGAGCCATGAGAGCTCGTGTCTCGGTGCGGTCATGCTCGGAGAGTATGCGTTCGGGGACATCGACGACTTCACGACCGTGCCGCAAGTGACGCATGAGCATACGCCAAACCATGAAGCGACAACGATTTACCGGGAGTTGCTGCCGATTTATATCCGGCTCTCTCGTCATCTCGCGGAAGAGTATGAAGCGATTGCCGCGTTCCAACGGAAGCATGTATGAGAAAAGACCAAGTTCATTGCGAACTTGGTCTTTCGTTTATCGTTCGTACGTCACCATGACGAACTGTCCGGACGCGCGTTGGCTCGTCAGTCTCAACTTCGTCTCTTTCGTGCCTTCCGGGAAGAGCGGAATCCCTTCGCCTAATACGACCGGCGCGATCGCAATCTCATAGCTGTCAATCAAGTCGTGCGCCATCGCGGCCTTGATGACCTCTCCTCCCCCGACGAGCCAGATGTCTCCGTCGATGTCTTGCTTCAACCGTTCGATGAGCTGCTCAATCGGCTCGTCGGTGAATGTAACGTGTTCGGCCTCTCGGTCCGGGCTCCGTGTTAAAATATAGTTCGGGATGTTCTCGTACGGGTAATGATCGTCCTCGAGCCGGAGCACTTCCTCGTACGTTTTCCGTCCCATGATGACGGCGCCGACCGTTTGGAAGAAGTCGGCGTAACCGTTGTCCCCTTCCCCTTCGACCGCGAACAACCAATCGAGTTGGTCGTTCGTGCGGGCAATCTTTCCATCTAAACTCGTCGCGATATATAAGACGATGTTTGCCATGATGAATTCCTCCTTGATTCGTGATACATTCAGCTTAACTGATAAACACGACAAAACTTGACGGGAATGAACAAGATGAAAAAACGACATTTACAGTTGATCCGATTGTTGAATCGGGGGAGACGGTTCACAGCGGACGAACTATCCGCTGAGACAGGTGCCTCGGTCCGGACGATTCAGCGCGACATGCTGACGCTCGAGGAACTCGGCTATCCGATTTGGAGCGTCTCCGGCACGGGCGGCGGTTATGAGATGTTGCCGAACCGCCTGCTTCCCCCGCTCCAGCTCCGGGAACAGGAAGCGGTCGCGCTCTACCTCACCCTCAAATGGATGAAACAGATTCCAGACGTGCCGTTCGGGGACATGAGGGACACGCTGTCAGACTGGTACGTGAATGAATTGCCGCACGACCTCGAGACGAAAATCGCACAGCTCGAAAAGAACATCCTTTGGCTCGGGAATAAGACCGTCCCACCGGCACCGTTCACGAAAGACGTGTTTCAAGCGGTCGAGCAACGACGCAACATTGAGGTGACGTACGCGACGACGAAAGGCAGCCGCACGTTCACCGTCGCCCCGGTCGGGATGGCGCTCCTCGATTCGAAATGGTATGTGTATGGTCTCTCGGAATACGGGCTACGCCAATATCGGATTGACCGGATTGAAGCGCTGCGTCTCCTTGATGACACGTTCGAAGCGGACGATTTGGCGACGCTGCTCGAGGCGAGTGACGACCGAAGCGGCGGGACCGTCCGGCTCAACATCACCCCGCTCGGCCGCCGTCTGCTTGAAGACGTATTACCCGATATCGCTGAAAAGAATGAGTGGGACGTACCGGAAGCCGAGTTGCCTTTCTTGTCGCGGCAATTGCTCGCGGCCGGGGCGGAAGTCGAGGTCGTCGAGCCGACTGAACTGCGGGAGATGATGCGAGAGCAGGCGGAGCGGTTATGGAACCGGTATCGTTAATCAAATCGATGCTTTGTCCTCATGTAAGAATTGTCTTTATATAGTAATATGAGTCCATATTGCTACATGTAAAGGAGCGTTCGCATGACCAAGCTATCGTTTTCAAAATTATTTGTCTCAATCAGTGTCATCTCATTGTTCGCTATCATGGTGTACCTTAACGTCTCGACGCTCGAACTGAACGAGACGATCGGTTCAGGGCTGTTCTACTTGAAAGGCTATTATGAGGAAGGCAACATGATCGTCATTGAGCAAGGGATTGGCGTCATCACGCTGCCGCTCGCTATCGGTCTCGTCGCTTCGACACTCATCAAAGGCGCTCAATTTTATCGTGCCTCGTCGGTTACGAACTAACCTTCTCATCTCGGACAAAGAGCCCAACCGTAAATCGGTTGAGCTCTTTTTTCAATTCGCTTGGTCCATCTCTTTATGCAGTTTGAGCAACTCATTCTTGTACAAATCCGAGCGTCCTCCAAAGATGGCCTGGATGTTATTTTTCACTTTCACGACCCCGGCTGCCCCGAGTGCCTTCAACTCGTCCTCATCGATTTGGGACACATCTTTCAATTCGACACGAAGACGTGTGAAACAGGCATCGATATCGATGATGTTGTCACGGCCACCGAGCGCCTCTTGAATGGCAAGTGCCGTCGTTTGGATTGATGTCTTTCCTGATTTCTTTTCATTGTAGTCTTTGCGGGTAAACAATTTCGTCTCTTGTCCCCCTCGGCCCGGCGTCGCCAAGTTCCATTTTTTAATCGCGAACGTGAAGATGCCGTAATAGACGAAGAAGAATCCGGCCCCAACGACGAGGTTCATCCACCAGCGCGGCGTCCCTGGCAACACATTCACCAAGACATAGTCAATCAATCCCGAGCCACCGGCCCAGCCGATATGGGCGTCAAGAGCGTACATGAGCGCAAACGACACCCCTGTCAACACACTATGCACGACGTAAAGAAGTGGTGCAATGAATAAGAACGTGAACTCGATCGGTTCGGTGATCCCGGTCAAGAACGCCGTCCCTGCCGCTGCGAGCAAGAGGCCACGCACGACGGGACGCTTGTCCGGGTCGGCCTGACGGTACATGGCGAACGCCGCTCCAAGAAGACCGAACATGACGATCGGGAACTTGCCGGCCATAAAGCGTCCGGCCGTCACGTCGACACCTTCTGCGATTTGAGCGAGGAAAATATATTGGTCCCCGCTCACAATCGAACCGTCAACCGTCGCCGTGCCGCCAAGTGACGTCCATAAGAACGGTGCGTACCAGATGTGATGTAATCCGGTCGGAATCAATAACCGTTCGAGCATTCCGTATAACCCGACGTAAGCCGGATTCGTCGCATCACTCGCGATGACATTCGCCATCGCTGTGAGGCCGGTCTGAATCGGCGGCCAAATGAGCATCATAAAGAAACCGAGCAAGATGGAGAAGAATACCATGACGATACCGACCGAACGATCTCCAGCGAAAAAGCCGAGCATCTCTGGTGGGTTGAACGTGTGGAATTTTTTATACACCCAGACCGCAAGCAAGCCGACCGCGATTCCACCGAGCACACCCGTCTCAAGTGACGGGATACCGAGCAACATGCCGTACTCCCCGCTCTCAGCCGCCATTTCCGGTGTGATCCCAAGGGCAATCGAAATCGTCGTGTTCATGATGACGTAGCCGACGAGTGCGGCAAGTGCCGCAATTCCCGACCCGCCGGACAGACCAACCGCGACGCCAATCGCAAAGATGATTGGCAAGTTGGCGAAGATACTCAACCCGATTTGAAGCATCCCGGCACTGATCGCTTCGACCGTCCCGTTCTGTAAAAACGTCCAACTTTCTGCAAGCGGACCTGTTAGCGCCGCGCCGAGACCAAGTAAAATACCGGCCGCCGGCAAGAGCGCGACTGGTACCATGAGCGCCTTCCCGAATTTTTGAAATACCCCGAACCATTGACTAATTTGATTCATTCCTCGTGTGTAAGCGTTATCAATTCTCAAAACGAACAAAGGGGAGTGACTCCCCTTCGTCTTTAGCGTGCGACCGTCTCCCGTTGTTTGAGGGCCGGCCAATAGTTTTCGTTCTCGTTAATCAAATCGTCAAGGATTTGACGGGCGACCGGCGCATCGACGACGGTCCGGTTGAGCGTGAGTGCCTGGAGTGCCTTTTCATAGCTGTTCTCGAAATAGGCGTCGACGACGAGCTGTTCGTAGGCGAGCTGCCCTTCAATCATCCCTTTGTAGAAGCGAGGAATGTGTCCGACAGCGAACGGTTTCGGTCCACGGTTCGTGAGCATCGCCGGCACTTCGACCATCGCATCATCCGGCAAGTTAGCGATGATGCCGTCGTTCTTCACCATGACGATGAAGATGTCGCCATTGTTGTAGGCGAGTGACGCTGCGACGCGAATCATGTAGCAACCGTGGATGTCGACTTCAAGATGCACGTTCTCTAGCGAGTCGTCAGCGATGATTTGATCGCACATCGAGAAGACACGTTGTTGGCGGCCGTTGATGACTTGACGGGCCCGCGTGTTCTCTACGTCTTCCTTCTCCGCCATGTCGGACGGATACAAATAATACTGAAGGTACGTGTTCGGCAAGTATTCCGGGAAGTCGGTGAGCATCTTCTCGACTTGCTTGAACGTCTTGATCCAAGATGGGTCGTTTGCGATCTCTGAGTCTTCTGGGATAAACCCGTCCTCTAAGATGGCGCGCTTGATGTCTTCCGTCAATTCGTTGCCTTCTTTGTCATAGATGCCTGTGAACCAACCGAAGTGGTTGAGGCCGAAGTATTCCGGCACGAGATCCCAAATTTCTTTGCCGAGAATCTTCGCGTAGCTCACCATGATTGCGGCTGGCATGTCACAGATATTCAAAATCTTTTTGTCATTCGGGTAGGCACGCTTCAACGCCTCGGCGACGATTGCGGCCGGGTTCGTATAATTTAAGATCCAACCGTCCGGTGAGCCTTGGCGGATGTCTGCGACGAGATCAATCATGTCCCCAATCGACCGCATCCCGTACGACATCCCACCCGGTCCACACGTCTCTTGTCCAACCACGCCGTGACGGAGCGGAATCTGTTCATCTTTCTCGCGCATCTCCAGGCCGCCCGTTCGAATTTGAACGAAGAAGAAGTCCTTGTCGCGGAAGGCGTATTCTTTGTCCGTCGTATACTCGAACAGCTCGAGCTCTGGGTAATCCTCACGCAAGATGATTTCAGTCGCTTTGGCGACACGCTCCTGGCGCTCACCATCCGTATCGTAAAACGTGATTGAACGTAGTGGGAAGTGAGCCTTCTCTTCGATCAAGCTCATAATCATACCGATTGTGTACGTGCTGCCGCCACCGACGACGACGAGGCGTTGTCCTTGTTTCATGTGTGCGTTCCCCTTTCGAATACATATCTTATTGATTACAATACAAATTTAATACATATTTTTTTAAACGTCAACAATATTTTTGAAAACATTTTACTTTGTGTATACTAGAAGTATGAATTCAGGTCGAAATCGGAGGGTCAGTCATGAAAGCAAAATCACCGCTCTACCAACAAGTCGCCCACAAAATGCGCACGTTTATCGAGTCCGGCACGTGGGCGCCCGGTGAGGCGATTCCGACCGAGGCTCAACTCGTCGAAGAGTTCAGCGTCAGTCGAGTGACTGTCCGGCAGGCGGTCAAATTGCTCCAAGAGGAAGGTCTCTTATGGAAACGACAGGGCAGCGGCACATACGTCCAGTCCGAAAAGATTGAACACAACATGTACGAATTAAAAAGCTTCACGGAAGACATGAAACGAGAAGGGAAAGAAGTGACGAACAAAGTACTCACCTTCACGTTGCAGCCACCGAGTGAGAAAGTGCGAGAGGCACTCGAACTCGAAGATGGCGAGCTCGTCTTCTACGTGAGGCGCCAACGATTCGCAGACGGCGAACCGCTCATCGTCGAGGACACATACTTGCCGCTAAAGCTGTTCCCCGACTTGACGTACGAAGTGATGTCGCAATCGAAGTACGCCTATATCGAAGAAGTCAAACAGTTCAAGATTGCGGACAGCGTCCAAGAGTTCATCCCGGTGCTCCCGACAAAAGAGATTGCCGAGATGCTCGGAGTGAGTGAACGAACGCCCGTACTCAAAGTCGAACTCTATTCGTTTCTTATGGATGGCAGTCGGTTTGAGTTCACAGAAACGTATTTCAAGAGTGAAGAATACCGCTTCATCATCCGCGCCGGACGAAGACATTAAAAAGGACCTGTGAATCAAACGATTCACAGGTCCTTCGTCAGTTAATGACAATCGACAACTTATAATTGACGTACTTGCTGAGCCCGTCCAAAAAGGCGTTCAGTTCTTGGTTCGACGGGAATCGGCACTCTAAGACGTAACAGCCGTCCCCGCTCACCTTGTAGTTATTGCGGACGTACGGCCGGTGCTCCTCGAGGAACATGAGATACGGGTCGTGGAACGTGCTCGACGTAAAGATGGTGATCATCGCGTGGACCGGTAACCCGAGCTTGTCCTCATTCACGCGAATCGTATACCCTTCGATGATGCCGAGGTCTTCGAGCTTCTTGACGCGCGTCGCTGTCGCCTGCCCGGTCAAGTGCACGTGTGCCCCGAGTTCTTTCATCGTTATCCGGCTGTTCGCCTGTAGCGCCTCGATGATGAGGCGGTCTGTTGGATCGAGCATAGGTGACTCCTTTCACGATTCAAGCCAATCCGTCCAAACACTTGATTCGTGTTATGTATGAAACGACGGCTGCTTGTTAGACTGTACATACATTATAGCTAAAAGGAGAGATTTTTCTATGCACGTGCAACTAATCCGTAATGCCACACTCCGCGTTGAATACGCCGGAAAGACGTTCCTCATCGACCCGTTCCTCGGGGAGAAGGGCGCCTATCCCCCGTTCCCGAACTCGGAACGGCAAGACGCTAATCCATTGGCCGACCTGCCAATCGCGATTGACGACATTCTGACAGGCATCGATGCCGTCATCTTGACCCACCTGCATCTCGACCACTACGACGAGGTCGCGAAACAAGTTCTGCCGAAAGCGATCCCGCTGTTCGTTCAAAACGAGGATGATTTGACTGTCATCGAAGGCGACGGCTTCACGAACGTGACCGTGTTGAGCGACACGACAGCATTCGAAGGAATCAACCTCACGAAGACAGCTGGGGAGCACGGTCGCGGTCCGATTTTAGAAATGGCCGGTCTCGTGTGCGGTGTCGTCTTCACCCACCCTACGGAACAGACGCTCTATGTCGCCGGGGACACGGTCTGGTATGACGAAGTCGCCAAGACGATTCAAGCGCATCAACCAGCAGTCATCGTCGTCAACGCCGGGGACAACCAATTCGTCGAAGGCGGGTCGCTCGTCATGAACGAAGAGGACGTCCGCCATGTTCACGAGGCTGCCCCGTCGGCGACGATTATCGCGGTCCATATGGAAGCGGTCAACCATTGGAAACTATCGCGTCCTGACTTACGTGCCTATGCGGCATCACACGGCTTCGCCGATCGCCTCATCGTTCCTGAAGACGGCGAGACGATTTCACGCTAACGAAACGACGGCCCTGACCTTTCACGTCAGGGCCGTTTTTAGCTTCATTTTTGCCTTCTTGTTATGGTATTCTAAGCTTCATACCGATACCACGTCACCCGTTTTTTGCCTAGAGGGAGTTTTGTTTGGATGATGAAACGTGTCATTTTGCTCATGTCGATTTTTTTGTTGATCAGCTCCCTGTCACAGGCAGCGATTCCGAAACCGAAAGCTTATAACGACCGCAGCCTCATCTATTTGACGCTCGATGACGGGCCGAATCGGAAGACGGGAGCGCTGCTTGACGTCTTGAAGAAACATCGGGTCAAAGCGACATTTTTCATCCTTGGGAAAAATATCAAGGGAAATGAGCACCTCATCCGACGCATCGTCGCCGAAGGCCATCTCATCGCCTTGCACGGGATGACCCACGTGCGCGAGGAGTTTTATGCGTCTCCGATGACGGCCGTGCGTCAAATGAAGGACGTGCAACGTCTCATATATGAAGTGACAGGCATCCATACGAACATGGCCCGCACGATTTACGGGAGTGACGCAGGCATGACGCCTGCGCACTGGCAAGCGATGGACGAGGCCGGTTTTGAGATTTGGGATTGGAACGTCGGCAGTCTCGATCATATTTATAAGAAAGACAACGCTCCGATCGAGCAACGTGTGTTCAATCGGCTTGAGGCGAATTACGAGATGAATATCGCCTCCATCATCTTGGCACACGATCACTCGATGACACCGCAAGCGCTCGATACGATTATCCGTTATGCGAAAGAACGCGACTATGAGTTCCGGACGTTAGAAGGGGTACATCCCCCGTACAACTTTTTCAATCCGTGGGAACCGAACGAATGACACATGCTGAGTCCATCTGGGCTCAGCTTTTTGTTTGCTCGAAACTTTACTTTCTTGAGGCCGTATACAATAGGAACAACCAGCAAAGGTGGAACCTACATGCAACCCAACGTCCGAACGTTTCCTAAATCATTTCTCGATGGTCAATTCGATTCAATCTATAACCAGACGACCGACTCATTCAAACAACAGACCTCGCTCGACACGTTCTACCGGCTCGCCACTTCATTCAATGAAGGTGTTCGCCGCTATCGGGTCGTGAATGACATGAAATTGAATGGAGGCCGTCATCTCGTCTGGATAGATGACCGGAAGGAACGCGTGCTTAGTGTCACGTTCAATCAGGACGACCTCATCGAGGAACTACTCATGACGCCACATCAACCCAATTCGAGGGGCGACCGTCGCTTCACGAAACATACATACCACCTCCCGTTCACGGATGACTGGCTCGTCGTATCAGGCGGCACACACCCTGGTGAGAATCGGCATTATCCGGAACGTGCGCAACGATACGCCTACGACTTCATTAAAGTGAACAACAACTGGTCATACAACAAGACAAAGTCCGGGAACCACTCGTTTTATGCGTTCGGGGAACGCGTCATCACACCGTTGGATGGGACGGTTGTGGTGGTTGTCGATGATGTACCGGACATCCCAGATTCGAGTCGCCCTTTCGGTAATCACGTCATCCTCGAGCATGCTAACGGCGAGTACAGTCTCCTCGCCCACCTCGAAGACGGTTCGATCGCCGTCAACGTCGGAGACCGTGTCAAGACACGTCAATTGATCGGTCGTTGTGGCAACTCGGGTGATTCGTCTGAACCACACCTTCACTTTCAAGTGATGGACAGTCCCGACTTGGCATCCGCCACCTCGATTCGGATTCGTCTAAAAGGAAGAAAGAATCCGGTTCGTGGTCAAATCGTCAGACCGAAACAGTCCAACTCGTTGGATCGCACGAACTTAGCCGCTGACTTTTTATTCGAACTCGCGCTCGCCGTTCCGCGACTCTTGTTTAATTTTTGGCGGTAATCGTTCACTACAAAAAATGTCCCCGCATCGATGGATGTGGGGACATTGCTGTTACATCTCGAGTTCTGTGAACGCAAGCGGGACGAGCTCTTCAAGCGTCACTTCTTTCACGTCGGCGTTGCCGTTCGTGAGCAGCACTTTGAAGTCCGGGTCGCCGAACTCGACGAGCACTTGGCGGCAGATACTGCATGGCGGCAAGAAGTCGACCGTGTCGCCTGACACCGCGACGGCTTCGAAGTCACCTTTTTTATAGCCTTGCGCGACCGCTGTGAAGATGGCCGTGCGCTCGGCACAGTTCGTCGCACCGAATGAGACGTTCTCGACGTTGACACCGTCGATGACCGTACCGTCCTTCATGAGAAGCGCTGCTCCGACGCGGAAGTTCGAATACGGCGAGTAGGCGTTCTCTTTCACTTGGCGGGCACGCTCGACTAATTGTTGTTGGTTCATGGGATCATTGTCCTCTCTGACTCGAAATGAACTGATGCCAGTTCCCGGCCTCTCTTTTTTGGGCAGGATTTTTAGCATACACCTCATGCGATAGAGAAGTCAATGAAATTTTGAAAGCGGTCACAATCTTTTATCATTTTTGAAACGTCAGCTCGACCGTCCCGCTCCCAAGCAGCGGTTCAAGCGTCGCAAAATCCTCGACCCGACCGATGCGCGTATATGCATAGCTTGTCTCGACGTCTTTATAAAACAAGACGAGACAGTCATCTCCATACAGCATGACATCCCCGGCCCGAATCGAACCGACACGTTCCGGGTTCGTCGGGAACGGTTCGTCGAAATAGAAATACTTCTCGTTCTGATGCAAGTCCTGCATCGACAACGTGAGTGGCAGACGGGCTTGGAGCGCTTCGGCTGTCGGGTTGGTTTCGAAACGTATTGAGACGTTTAGTTCTTCCACTTGTGACGTCACTCCTTCCTGATTCTCCGGCTTCCTCACCGTGTCGTCCCCACACCCAGCGAGAAACACCATGGAAGCGACCAATCCGAGGCGGATGACGTTCATGACGTCTGAACGATACGGGCCGGTGTCCCGGCGACCGTCACGTTGTCCGGGACGTCTTTTGTCACCGTCGCGTCAGCTGCGACGATGGCGTTCTCGCCGATGGTGACACCCGGCAAAATCGTCGCCCCGGCCCCAATCCAGGCGTTCCGTTTCACACGAATCGGCTTCGTGATCAAGCCGCGCCGTTCGGTCGGGTCGGTCGGATGATTGACCGTCAGCAACTTGGCGAACGGGCCGATCAAGACGTGGTCCTCGATGTCGATGCCGCCGAGATCGGTGAACATGACGCCACGGTTGATGAAGATGTCTGTCCCGAGCGTGATGTGTTTCCCGAAATCGGTATAGAACGGCGGTAGCACCGTGACCGAGTCCGCGACGTCTTGCCCGAGCAACTCCGAGAGCGTCCGCTGGAACTCGTCTTTCGGCAAATACTGATAATTCAGGCGCATGAGCGTCGGCTCGATGGCTCGTTGAATGTGATGAATCTCTTCAAAGACGGCTTCGCCCGCAGCGATCGTTTGACCGGACACGCGTTCTCTCAATCCGCTACCCATCATCACACCTGTTGTTTCGTCGGACGGATGATGAGGTTGCTGACAGAGACCCGGTCCGGTGTGTCGATGGCGTAGACGACCGCTTCAGCCACGTCCTCGCTCGTCAATCCCCACTCGGTTTGCGCCTCATGGAGCGCCTGGGCGGCTTGTTTGTCACTGATCGTGTTGTACAGCTCGGTCTGGACGGCTCCCGGTGAGATGATCGTCGATTTGACGTTGTTCTCCCGCTGTTCTTGGCGCAAGCCTTCCATGATGGCGCGGACCGCGAACTTCGTCCCGCAATAGACGGCCGACTCCGGATAGACAACGTGGCCGGCCACCGAATCCGTCGCGATGATATGACCCGACTGTTGACGTTCCATGATTGGAAGCACGGCGGCAATCCCGTTCAACACCCCGGTCACGTTCACATCGAGCATGGCCTGCCACTCGTCACGGCGCCCGTCGACAAGTGGCGCGGTCGGCATGATCCCGGCGTTATTGAACAAGACATCGATGGTCCCGAACGTGTCGAGTGCCGTCTTCACCACCGCCTCGACAGCTGCGTAGTCCGTGACATCGGCTTGCTGGATGACGATGTCAGCCTCGGGATGCTTCGCTTGGATGGCTTCCAACCGGTCGAGACGACGGGCGGCGAGCACGAGTTTCGCGCCCCGTTCGGCCAATAGATGGGCCGTCGCTTCGCCGATCCCGCTCGACGCCCCCATGATGATGACAACTTTGTTGATGGTCATAATCCATTCCTCCTTTGAATGACTCTAGTATAGGAACGGACAAGCGTCATGTCTAATGCTACTATTTGATTAAGAACCATAACGAAAACGCATGGAGGGATGACATGGAGCTACAACAACTACGGTACTTCCTCGCCGTCGCGAGCGAAAAGAACATCACGCGCGCGGCCGAACATTTACGGCTGTCGCAACCGGCGCTGTCCCGGCAAATCCATCAACTCGAGGACAGTCTCGGTGGACCGTTGTTCGAGCGGAGCCAAGGCGGCGTCACGCTGACGGAACGAGGCTACTATTTGGCCGAACACGCCAAAGAGATGGTCCGTCTGGCCGATAAGATCTCGATCAACTTGAACACGGCGACACCCGTCAGCGGAGAACTGTACATCGGCGGTGGTGAGACGGAGACGCTCACCTCGGTCATCGAGACGTTCCGACAGATGAAACAGCTTCATCCCGACGTCAAGTTGCGCCTGTATAGCGGCAACGGAGACGACGTGATCGACAAGCTGGACCGAGGCATCCTCGATTTCGGGGTCGTCATCGAACCGATCAACCTGGCCACGTACGCCTCGCGCGAGCTCCCTCATGTCGATCGTTGGGGCATCATGACGCGCCGCGACAGCCCAATCGGACAAAAGCATGCCATCGAGACCGAGGATTTGCTCGACTTGCCGCTCATCTTGTCAGAGCAGTCGCTCGTCGACCGGCATTTGTCGGCCCGGCTCGGCGTCGATTTGAGTGAAGCCGACGTCGTCGCGACGTACAACCTGCTCTATAACGCCTCGCTCCTCGTCCGGGAAGGCATCGGCCACGCGCTCTGTCTTGACGGGATCATCAACACGCAAGGGACCGAGTTGGTGTTCGTCCCGCTCCATCCCCCCCTCACGTCTTCCGTCCATTTGATTTGGAAGAACGGGAGTCTCCTGTCGAACGTCGCCTCGACATTTTTAGAGCTGTTCGATGAACGGGAAACGGCCACCTAAACACGGCGGCCGGAATCGAGGCGCAATATGTGCGCCAACTGCTCGTTCATCTCGTCCGGGGTGGCCGCAAAGTCGTGTTCGGCCCAATGGATAATCATCCCGACGATGGCGTTTGCTTGATACGAACAGAACAACTCATGGTCAATCTCATCTTGCTTGTGCGCCGCCGTATCGCGAAGGAGCAACTTGCGCACTTCGTCGAACAACATGTAATAGTACGCGAGCGGCACGTTTTTCGAAAAGACGATGCGATAGAAGTCGACGTACGTCTGGACATGGTGAAAGATGCGGATCGTCGACGGTTCGAGTTCACGCGGATTGAGCAGCTTCACATGTCGATACGGCTCCTCATACGACTTGGCGAGGTCGGCCGTGATTTCTTGGAAGTACTCCTCGAATACGTCCTCGACCCGTGCGTAATGCAAATAAAACGTGCCCCGATTGACATTTGCCACACGACAAAGTGCTGAAATCGTCACTTGTTCGAGCGAATGATTCTTCAATAATTCGACGAGCGCCTCATGGAGCGCTCGCTTTGTTTTGACGACACGCAAGTCCGGCTTCATAGTTTGCACATTCCTCTCAACAGTTATGGCTGGAAGTGTTGATTATTCAACAGAACGTCTCTTTTTTGATGATTGTAAGCGCTTTCCAACATTCATTATAATAGTTATTGAACACATGTTCAATTAAAGGAGGAGACAGTCATGCGGTTATCGGGGAAAGTGGCGATTGTCACAGGTGCAGCATCAGGAATGGGGAAAGCGATCGCGGAGCTTTACGCGAAAGAAGGAGCTCGCGTCGTCGTCTCGGATATGAATCTTGACGGAGCGAAGCACGTCGCCGAGAATATCTCAGGCGAGGCGTTCGCCATCCAGACGGACGTCACGTCTGAAGAGGCGTTGCAGCAGTTGTTCGATGAGACGGTGAAGACGTTCGGTCAGGTCGACATCCTCGTCAACAACGCCGGCATCATGGACGGGATGGAACCGGTCGGTGAGATCTCGAACGAGCGCTGGGAGAAAATCTTTGCCGTCAACACGGTGTCGGTCATGAAATCGATGCGGATTGCCGTCGACTTGTTCACGAAGCAAGGTCACGGCGTCATCGTCAACAATATCTCGGCCGGCGGCTTGTACGGCGCTCGCGCCGGCGCGGCCTATACGGCGTCGAAACACGCCGTCGTCGGATTGACGAAGAACACGGCGTTCATGTATGCCGACCAAAACATCCGTTGTAACGGAATCGCACCGGGCGCGGTCGCGACGAACATCGGCTCGACGATGACGAACATGAGCCAGGCAGGGTTCGGTCGCCAGCAACTTGGGATGGCCATCAACCCACGCATCGGACAACCGGAAGAGATCGCTCAACTCGCCCTCTTCCTCGGCTCGGACGAATCGAGTTTCATCAATGGTCAAGTCGTCGCCATCGACGGCGGTTGGACCGCCTATTAAACCAAAAAATGAGCCATATCCTACGCGGGATGTGGCTCATTTCTCGTTATAGCTCCCCTCTCCGGTTCATCCGGATCAAGAGATAAATCAAATACGGCGCCCCGACCATGCCGGTGATGACACCGACCGGGTAACGGGCCGTGAAGGCGAACTGACCGATGAGATCGGCTGCGAGTACCAGGATGACCCCGACGAGTGCCGCCGGAATGATCGTCGAACGCCCGTCCCCGACGAGCCGCTTCGCGATCGGTCCCGCCAGGAACGCGACGAACGCGATCGGGCCGGTCGTCGCCGTCGCGAGCGCCAGCATGAGCACCGAGGCGACAATGAGCAGGACGCGCGTCTGGTTCGTCTTGACACCGAGCGACGTCGCCGTCATCTCCCCGAGCTCTAAAATCTGGAGCTGTCGGCTGAGTCGGAGGATGACCGGGAGGCAGAGCGCGACCGCAATCATGAGCGGCGGGAGCGTCTCCATCTTCACCCCGTTCAAGCTACCGCTCAACCAGCGCATCGCCGTCCCGACATCGTTTTGGCGGCTGATGAGCAACAGATAGTTGATGACCGCTGTCAGCATCGCCTGAATCCCGATGCCGACTAAGACGAGCCGGCCAATCGAGAAGGCGGCGCCTTTCGACAAGAAGTAGATGGCGAGGACGGTCAACAGCCCGCCGATAATCGAGATGATGGAGACGAACGTATCGCTCGCCTGTAAGACGACGATGCCGAACACGGCCGCCGCACTCGACCCGGTCGTGATGCCGATGACGTTCGGGTTGGCGAGCGGGTTACGGAGCATCGTCTGGAACACCGTCCCGGCGATCCCGAACGCAAGTCCGGCGAAGACGCCGGCGAGCATGCGCGGCAGACGAATTGTGCCGACGGCGAACGAGGCGCCCGGTACTTGTTCCCCGAACAAGACACGGATGACGTCTGCGACCGGATAAATCGTGTTGCCGAGCATGAGCATCGTCGCGCTCAACGTAAGGGCCAGCGCGAACAAGACGAGCGTCACGAAGACGGTCCGTTGCCGACGCTTGCGACTGTTATGGATGATGGGTTGAATCGATTGGTTCGTCATACGCCACGCACCTTCACTTTCATCGTCAACGCGATCAAGATTGGTGCCCCAACGAACGCCGTGACAATCCCGACTTCGAGTTCCCCGGGACTGCCGAGCAAGCGCCCCGCCACGTCAGCGAACGTCAATAAAATCGCGCCCGTCAGTGCCGACATCGGGATGATATACCGTTCATCCGCTCCGATGACCAAGCGGACGAGGTGCGGCGCCAAGAGACCGATAAAGCCGATTGGTCCAGCCAGTGCCGTCGCCGCCC
Source organism: Exiguobacterium sp. s157 (assembly GCF_018618205.1). Classification (NCBI taxonomy): domain Bacteria; kingdom Bacillati; phylum Bacillota; class Bacilli; order Caryophanales; genus Exiguobacterium; species Exiguobacterium sp. s157. The sequence goes on along the minus strand of NZ_JACSLQ010000002.1, from coordinate 339,540 downwards.
CGCACAAGATCACACCGGCGAACGAGGCAATCAATTTCAACGTGCCGATGCGGACACCAAGACCTGTGGCGAGCTCTTCCCCGAGCGCCAAGATGTTGAGGGACGGTGCCGCCAAGATGGCGATGACGATACCGCCGATAAAGAACGGCAGGAACGTCATGATCGAATCCATCGTCCCGGCCCCGACGCTACCGACTTGCCAGAACCGGAACTGGTCCATGACGTTCGAGCGCGGAATCATGATGGCCATGACGAGTGATGACAAGGCCGCACTCGTCGCCGCGCCGGCCAAGACGAGTTTGAGTGGCGTCGAACCGCCCCGACCGAGCGACCCGATCCCGAACACGAACGCCGCCGTCAAGAGCGCCCCGGCGAGCGCGAACCAGATATAGTCGCTCGCGGTCGAGATGTTGAAGAAGGCAATCCCGACGACGACGAACAGCGCCGCTCCCGTGTTGACTCCGAGAATGCTCGGATCGGCGATCGGGTTGCGCGTCACCGACTGCATCAATGCGCCCGAGACACCGAGTGCCGCCCCGCACATGAAACTGAACACCGTCCGAACGACCCGCTGCCGGACGATATCCGCTTCATACGACTGAACAGCCGGACGGAATAAACCGTCAAGCAGTTCATCCCATCCGACTGTCCGTGAGCCGAAAGCAAGCGAAGCGAGCATACAGACGACGAGCAGGACGAGCGACCCTACGAGGAGGAGCCCGAACCGTTTCGGCGTGTGTAACTTCTTCGGCATATTCATTTGATTACTCGACTTTCGCGAGTGCTTCTGACACGAGTTTCACATAGTCGTCAATCGTATATTCGATTGAGAGTGGTGATGGTGTCCCAGCAGCCGCGAGCGGCGTGTTATCTTCGATCATGACGACCGAACCGCGTTTGATGGCCGGCACTTTGCTGTAGAGCGGGTCAGCTTGAAGTGCTTTCAACGTCTCTTCGTTCCCGTAGGCGACGAAGATGTCGACGTCGTTCAAGATGTCAGCGTTCTCTGAGCTGAGCTCGAGGTAGAAGCTGTTCTCATCTTTGATTTGGCTTGTGATGTTCTCAGGGTACTCCATGCCGAGCTCTTCGATGAAGGCACCGCGTGGGTCACCCGTCGTGTAGATGTAGAACTTCGACAGGTCGTCTGGGCTGAGCGCGACGAATGCCGCTTTCTTCCCTTTCATCTCCGGTACTTCAGCTGCCTTGTCGGCGATGAGTTTCTCTGTGTCTTCAATCAACTGTTTGCCTTCTTCTTCCATGCCCATGGCCATTGAGTCGTAACGAACCGTGTCCTGCCATGATGACACCCAAGGCGTCTCTTGGTATGCGACGACCGGTGCGATTTCTGTCAACGTGTCGTAATCTTCTTGCGTGATGCCTGAGTAGGCGGCAAGAATGACGTCCGGCTGTGAATCAGCGATCGCTTCGAAGTCGAGACCGTCCGTATCTTGATAGATGTTCGGGTTTTCTTCACCGAGATCTTTCAACTTGTCAGCCGTCCACGGCAACATGCCGCTGCCGTCTTGGACTCCGTAGTTCGCAGCCGAGAAACCGACTGGTACGACATCAAGCGCGAGCGCGACGTCTTGGTTCGACCAACCGACCGTTGCGACGCGTTCCGGCTTCTTGTCGATGACCGTCTCGCCTAACGCGTGTTTGATGGTAATCGGATAGCCTTCTGCCGTTTCGGCAGACTCATCTGTCGTGGCTGCATCTTCATTGTTCGCGCCGCATCCTGCGAGCACGAGCACGAAGGCAGACATGATGATGAACATATGTAGCATTTTCTTGTAGCTGTTCATGTCCTAGTCCCCTTTTTCTGTATGACAACGTTTTACGCCGACATTGATAATCATTATCATTTATGAGTATAGGATGAATCCGGGCGTGCTGTCAATCTGAACTTCAAGATATCTTGTGAAAAATAGAAACAGCCTGCATCTCTCGAATGGTGAGATGCAGGCTGACGTCATAACGTTTGGTTGGCCAAGTTGATCAGTTGTTGGACCGGTAAGCGGGTCTCGTCGTCAAGTTCGATGGAGTTGCCATCGATGTAGTAGATGATTCGGGCAGTAAAGCCATTTTTGTTGATCCACCATAACCCTTGGGACGTCGATTCCGCCTCATCATAGAAAGCAGATGTCCCGTCCGCAAGTACATATTGGTCTCCGTATGACGAAATATCTTCCATGTCATCAGGTTCATCGACGACTTTATGGACGATGTAGCGCAACTCCTGTGTCGTCTCCTCGTTCACATAGTGAAACACGAATTGATGCATGTGGTGCGGTTTTGCGATATCAATTTCACTGTAGCGCCGAGTGATCTCAAACGGAAACGCAATCGGCTCTTCAAACTGGTGTTCAATCGGTGGGTTCGGTGGGTCTGGCCAATCCGTCGCCAGTTCAACCAAAGCCAAGATGACAATCAGCCAACCTAGCAACCTCATCAACCGTTACTTGTTCATCTGTCTTCGCTCGCTTCATCATTGAATTTGATTCCACGATTGATGATACGCCTCAACACTTCCCTTGGGTAGATGAGAATCGAACGTCCGGTCAATGAATCGAAATTATCGTTGCTTACGCATCACATCCGCCATCGGACACCCTTCCCTCTCGAGCTCAGAGACGATACGATTATAGTCCGCTTCGTTCCGGTTCTGGCTCAGCTTGAACGCCGCCTGCATGTCTTCGATGTCGATGCGGAACCCGACGACGCCATATTTCTGCCGTTGCACCGGCTCAGATAGTTCCTCCCAGACGACGGCGTGCTCGCGGTCCCCTTCATGGTCGTGGAGCAGTCCGGCCAAGTCTTCCTCAAGTTGGTCCGCATTTAAAATGGTGGCCTGTCCGTATGCATGGACGGCCTGATAGTTCCACGTCGATACGTCCTCATGTCCGTACCACGACGCCGACACATAGGCTTCCGGGCCTTGGAAGATCAAGAGCACGGTCTGGTCTTCAATCGTTTGCCACTGTGGATTGTTTTTGGTGATGTGTGTCGTGAACCAGACACGGCCGTCTTCCTCATGGAAACGGAGCGGCACATGTGTCGCAATCGGTTTCTGTCCGTCATGCGTGACGACGGTGCCGAACGGATGGGCCTTTAGAAAGGCGTGAACTTCTTGCGGGTCATTCACAGCGTATAGTTTCGGAACGTACATCGTCTTCCTCCTGTCTTGTTCGTTCATCAACCGACTGGCCCTCCCGTATAATTCACGACAACTAGGGTAAAGAGTAGATGACGCTAAATGATTGAGGAGGGATATGATGAAACCACATGTTAAAGCATTCGTATTCGATGTCTACGGGACCTTGTTCGATGTCCATTCCGTCAAGGCGGCGTGTGACGAACAGTTCCCCGGAAAAGGTGACCAAATCAGCCAGACGTGGCGGACGAAACAGCTCGACTACTTCTTCACCCGCCACATCATGGGCCGTTACGCGGACTTTTCTGTCGTCACGCGCGACGCCTTACGGTATGCCTTAGAGACGGCCGACGTGACGTGGACGACCGAGACGGAGGATGCGTTGATTGCCACCTATGCCGACCTGTCGCCATATGAAGAGGTCGCGGATGTCTTACATCAACTGCATCATAAACAGACCATCGTCCTCTCGAACGGGACGGACGCGATGCTTGAGGCGCTCATCCATAACGCCGGGTTCACCGACCTGTTCGATGAACTCGTCAGCATCGACGGCATCAAACAAGCGAAGCCGTCACCGGCCGCTTACATGCACTGGTTCAAGAACAGCGGGTTGAAGCGGGACGAGGTGCTGTTTATGTCCTCGAACGGTTGGGACATTGCCGGTGCGAAGAACTTCGGATTCCATACCGCTTGGATCAACCGCGACAGCAAACCGGTCGATATGCCCGACCTGGCTCCTGACGCCGTCTACGAGGACTTGTCAGGCATACTGGAATGGGTCACGGACGAAGCGGCTTGGCCATAATCAAATCGACTTGAGCGTCGTCACCCATATAAAACGTGTGCGCCCCGGTCTGGACGAAGCCGTGCTTTCGGTAAAAAGCGAGTGCCTTGTGGTTATGTTCCCACACACCGAGCCAGATTTCACGCTTCTTCAGTTCGTTCGCACAGCGGATGGCCTGGTCGTACAGCGCCTTGCCGACACCGCTTCCTTGGAAGGCACGTCGCACGTAAATTCGTTCGAGTTCGAACGCCTCTTCGCCCATGGCCTCGGTCTGGGCGTTGTTGGCGTTCACTTTTAGATAGCCGGCCACTTCCCCATCGAGCATGGCGAAGAAGAACTGTGAGTCCGGATTCGAAAGCTCTTTTTTAAGTTGCGCTACGTTATACGCCCGCTCGAGATACGCGGCCAGATGCGCCGGGTCATTCTCGGCTTCGAACGTTTCCGTGAACGTCTCGATGCTGATGGTGCGAAGTGCGTCGACGTCTTCGATTGTACAAGCTTTGATGGTGATCATGATTGTTCCCCCTAGTAGTCTCGTTTCTTCCCTTTCTTCACGGCATCCCAGTCCCCTTCGATATTGTGACGGACCCGTTTCAACAGTCGCAGCAGCTGCTCTGCTTCCTGGTCGCTCAGCCCGGCGAGCGCGACGTCTGTCGAATGTTCGTGCTCTCGGATGATGATTGGGTACAGCGCCTGCCCCTGTTCGGTCGGGACGAGCCGTTTGATTTTCTTATTGTGCGGGTCGTCCTGTTTGGTGATCAATCCGTTCGTCTCCAACTTTTGAATCGCTCGCGCCGCCGTCGTCCGATCGACTTTAATCAATTCGGCGAGCTTCTCTTGAATGATGCCCGGTTCCTCACAAATCCGGACCAAATATAAATATTGCCCTTTCGTCAGCTCGAGCTCTTTGAACTCGATATTGCTGATCGAGTCGAGGGCACGGGCAATCATCCCGATTTCACGTAACTGGTCTCTCATACAATCCTCCTGATTGTTGTATTTACAATATGTTACGTCTAGTATAGTTGATTTAGTTGCATTTGCAACAAAAAATATTCTCGTTACATCTTTCGAATGTGTGAGAAAATGAAGGTATCATTCCACGAAACGAGGGGATTTCATGGCACACCGCATTTACACGACGAGCTTCGCGAGCGTCTATCCGCTTTACGTCGCGAAAGCCGAACGGAAAGGCCGGACGAAAGACGAAGTCGATACGATTATCCGCTGGTTGACGGGCTATGACGAGGCCGGACTCGAGCGCCAACTCGCTGCCGAGGTCGACTTTGACACGTTCTTTGCCACGGCACCCAAGATGAACGAAGACCGCGCCTTGATTAAAGGCGTCGTCTGCGGCGTCCGCGTCGAGAATGTCGAGGAGCCGCTCATGCGCGAAATCCGTTACTTGGACAAACTCGTCGACGAACTGGCCAAAGGCAAGGCGATGGCGAAGATTTTACGAGGAGGCGACGTCTGATGGACTATACGACACTCGTCGACGACAAGCGGCTCGACGCTTTCATCCGTTTAATTGACGTCATCGATGCGAACTTACCGGCCGGGTTCGAGAAGACGACCGACGGGAACGGCATCCATTATGTCGTCCCGCTATCGACGTATCCGTCCGGGTATCACGTCACGCCGGGCACCCCGCTCCCGTTCTTGAGCGTCATCGCCCAGAAGAACCATGTCGCCGTGTATCATATGGGCGTCTATAGCGACCCGGAACTGCTCCGCTGGTTCGAGGAGTCATACGCCGCCCAAGTGCCGACGAAATTGAGCATGGGCAAGAGCTGTATCCGCTTCGGCAACGTCAAACATATCCCGTACGAGTTGATTGGCGAGCTCGTCTCGAAGATGACGCCGGAGCAATGGATTACGGCTTACGAATCACGCTAAACAGGCAGGTCGATTTTTTCTCGACCTGCCTTTCATCATGCATGGAACATATCTCATTCATTCATTTCGAGCGTGATAATCCGATCATGACGATTAGCCACATCTAAATCATGCGTCACGGTGATAATAGTCGTATTAAATTCATTGTTCATTTCAAACAATAGATCGATGATTTTTTCTTTGTTTTTTGAATCTAATGACGCCGTCGGTTCATCTGATAAGATGATTTGGGGATTCATCATGATCGCTCTCGCAAAAACAGCTCTAGACCGTTGGCCACCCGAACACTCATGCGGTTTCTTTTTCAAAATCGACTCAATCCCGATCTTCTGAACAATTCGTTCAAAGTGTTCTTGAGCGTTTCGGTCTTTTTCGATGTTGGCATACATGAGAGGCAACTTGATATTATCCTCGATGGTTAACGAATGAATAAGCGCGGAATCTTGAAGCACAAACCCAATCTTTTGATTGCGCCACTCTGCCAGTTTGTTTCGTGACAACTCATTAACCACTGAACCAAACAGCTCGTAGCTTCCTTCGTATTTTGTATCGAGCAACCCGAGAATATTAAGCAACGACGTTTTTCCGACCCCGGACTCCCCGATGATTGAAACTTTTTCCCCAGTTTGAACTTCCAACTCAAAATCATTCAAGATTGAAAAACCTTTCTGTTTGAACGTTTTGTTCTGGATTTCTAACTTCATGATACGATTCATTCTAAAACCCCCACCGAGATTGGAATCTTTTTTATTTTCCGTAATGTCAGTTCCACAATCGTTAACCCAATCATCAGATTGATTAAAAGAACTACCAGTAAAGCAAACCAATCCATACTGATTAAACCAAATAGCCCGTACGTGGCAAAAATGGCATCTTTTCTAATCCAATAGCCGTATCGATTGAACGCGATAATCACAAATAGCATGGCTAGATTCACTGTAAACAACATTCCGAAGTAACTATAAAAAATCGTTCTCAGTTTGGAATAACTTAATCCGACCAATAAGTTGAGTGTAAAATCTTTAATCATCAACCGAACACTCGTCAAACTGGTCCACGTTGCTAGACTAACAAGGATGACAAGCAGAACGAAGGTGATGGCACAGATGATTTTTATCGAGTTCGCATAATACGCCTCAAAGTAATCAAAGTTTTCTTGTTGACTAAAAAAGTTAAGTTTCAGACCTATATTTTCTTGTACGTATTCGTTCAATTCCGCGGCTTCCTCTTTTGTCGAATCGAGTAGCACCAGATCCATCAACCCGTTCACATGAAGGTCAATGTTCGCTCGTTGAATAAATTGTTCGTTCACGGGGACGAGAATCGCAAAGTTAAAATAGTTCTTTGAATTGGGCGCATAGAAATTCGACCGGTGCGTATTCTTTTCCAAAACTCCTTGAACGTTTAAAGTGACCGCTTGTTGGGTGACCGGATCTGTCATTTTTATCGTTGAACCGACAGGATATGTCGAGGCCAGACCGGCCCCTATTAAAACCGAGATTTGGTCGGTGTCCAATTGATAATCGAATTTCAAATGGTTCCCTTGCGGTAAATTTAATTGGTTGATTTGATACGCCTTTTCATTGATATAACTGACAGACACTTCCATGTTCTGTTCGTTAGGTAATGAAGTGGCAAACCCGTCGGCTTGAAAAGCGTATGTATAGTTGTCGTTTAAATAGTCGTATAGCTTTTGTGTAGCTTCGACATCGATTCCATCAAACTTCGCTTCCTGATCAGGGTCTAGGTTCGCAATGAAATTGCCTGCTTGATTAAACACACCGATATCTTGATAACCTTGAAACGTTGAAATAATGGAACGCGCGGCAATAAAAGAAAGAGAGTTGGCAAGAAACAGCAAGGCGACCGTACTCAGCACCAAAATCCATCGCGTCAAAAATATTTTAGTGATAAAAAAGTGTAAGATTTTCATTCGTTCGTCACCTGCCCCGCACTTACTAGTATGTATATAGTAAAAATAAAGACTAAGTAGAGATTGCTCGTTACAATCACATTTAAATAAAAGCCGAATAAAAGCGACGCTACAAAGCTAATCATCAATATCGTTAAACTATTTAAAATGTATCGTTTGATTATCCCTTCCCGTGTATCACCTACAAGGATGCGGCAGGATATTTCTGTCTTCTTTCGATTTAGAAATTGATAATGGAACACAATCATCATAAATGTAAGGCAAATACTTATAATCAGTCGATAGTCTACAATACTGTCTATAAAGGCCTCTAAAAGAGATGCAATTTCTACGTTCGAAGTTTGCACATAAACCAATGCCAAATTTGAAGCAAAGCACATGAGATAGATAGCAAACGCCTCTAGCGCGTCACTCAATCTAAATAACGAATATTTCATAAGCCACCCCTTACCATAGAGAATGAACACGAGCCAATTTTACATAATTTATATTTAAAAGGGAACGGAAGGAAATAATGTGCTAGCTCAATTTACGACATACGCAAAAACAGGCAGGTCGATGGCGACCTGCCTGTTCGTTACACGTTAAATCGTTTTGTCATTTGGCGCATCTCGTCTGCCATGTTCGACAACTCTTGGGCCGATGCCGTAATCTCTTCCATCGACGCCATCTGTTCTTCCGTCGCCGCCGACGTATTCTCGGTATCGGTCGCCGTCGTCTCCGTGATGCCTTGAATCTCGTTCACTGATCTCAAAATCTCGGTCGCACCGGCCGCCATCTCTTGGACAGAACCTGACACTTCCTCGACTTTTTGACCGACTTCTTCGATGGCCCGCTTGATGTCCTCGAATGCGACGCCCGCCTGTTGGACGTTCGTGACGCTATGGCCCATCTCGCTCTCGACGACATGCATCGTCTGGACGGCTTGTTTCGTCTCTGTCTGCGTATCTCCAATCAAACCAGAGATTCGTTTCGTCGCGATCGCCGACTCTTCGGCGAGCTTCCGGACTTCTGAGGCGACGACGGCGAATCCGCGTCCTTGGTCGCCGGCCCGGGCCGCTTCGATGGCCGCGTTTAAGGCGAGCAAGTTCGTCTGTTCGGCGATGCCGGAGATGGTACCGGTGATGCTGCCGATTTCTTGGGAGCGGACGTCGAGTTGGCCGATGACTGTCTGCAACGCCTTCACTTTTTCGTTCATCGCCTCAAGCTGGGACTCGAGCGTCTCAATCAACTCGTTGCCGGTCCCGACTTTTTGAAGTGCCCCGTCTGACAGTTCGGTCATATGCTGGGCACTGTCCGAGACGTGATGAATCCCGTTCGTCAGTTCGGTGAGCGTACTGCTCGATTCCTTCACACGCGTCAATTGACGGACCGAACCGGATGCAATCTCTTCCATCGTGACGGCGACCATCTCGGTCGCTTTTGTCGTCTCTTCGACGTTCGATTTCAAATCGTCCGATGACGTCGCGACGCGACCGGCTGTCGCCGTGACGTTGCCGATCAAGTCGCGAAGACTATCTTTCATCTCGTTAAATGAGTTGGCGAGCGAACCAATCTCGTCACGCGACGTGTACGTGCTGTCGACCGTCAAATCACCGGCTCCGGCACGGCTCATGAGTCCATTCAACTCACGGACCGGACGGACGATGAGGCGCGTGATGTAGACGCCGAGCCCGATTGAGATGAGTGCCCCGATGGCGACAAGCGCCCAGAACAACGTGACCGATTCCGTCCGCTCGTTCTGCATCGTCGTGCTTGCCGTCTCGGCTTCTTGATTGATGCCGTCCATGACGACCGTTGCCGTCTCGACCAAGTCTTGACGGACCGGTCGCAAGTCACTCAAATAGATGCGATACGCTGCGGCGTTCTCGCCACGTAACGCCGGCTGGAGCACGAGTTCCGTCCCTTCCAAGTAATCCGCAATCTCGGCATTCAAGTCTTCGACTCGACCTTGCATCTCGGCATCTGTTGAGGCGAACGTCTCGTTGAACAGTTCGAGGTTCGTCCCGATGCTGTCACGCCGTTCCTCGATACTTGCCTCTAGTTCTTCATTTCGAGACGCATCCATCGTCAGCATCAATTCGAGCAAATACCCGTCCAAGGCACGGTTATCCGTCCGGATTTGACCGAGGGCGCGAATCGGCAATAACCGATCTTCATAAATCGATTCTCCCGCATCGGCCATGCGTCCCATGAAGACGTGGCTGAGTGCTGCGACGAGAACGAGTGTCGCGATGAATACGCTGATCAGTACTGTCAGTTTTTTAGACATCTTCAAATTTTTCACGATGATCCCTCCCTACCTGATTTATCGTAGGAAAGAGCTTCAAAATGAAGTCCCTCGGCACATGCGTTGACCTATGTTTCCATTTTTAGCCACCCTATTGAGCACAATCGCACATTGCCGACGCATTTGTAAGCTGGCTCACCTTCATTTGGAGACGGAATGCGATACGATAAACAAAAGAACTGATGGAAAGGAGGCGTAATCTGTGCCCCGCTGGCTCAAACTTAGTCTCATGCTCATTGTGTTCGGGAGTATCTTCTACATCACTCATTTCCACTATGAACTCCGTCCATCCGATATCCGTGACATCGTCCTGTCGTTCGGCTGGTGGGGTCCTGTCGTCTTTTTCCTTATCTATGCGATTGGCCCAATCATCTTCTTGCCGACTTCGGTACTGTCACTCGGGGCCGGTCTCGCTTTCGGGGTGTGGCCGGGTGTCCTCTACATCCTGTTCGGGGCGACGGCGGCGGCCGTGACCGGTTACGTCATGGCCCGACTGTTCGGCAGGTCCGTGCTCAAGGTCGAGAGCTATCCATGGTCGGAGAAGCTGTTCACGCAGATGGAGCAACGTGGCTTCCTATACGTGTTCGTCTTGCGGCTCATCCCGCTCGTCAGCTTCGATTTGCTCAGTTACGCGGGCGGGATTGCTAAGGTCCGGTTCCGGTCGTTTATCCTCGCGACCGTCCTCGGAATGATTCCAGGGACGCTCGCCTACAGTTTTCTCGGGGCGAGTCTCGCCTCGGGAAGCATCACTTTGGTCGTCATCGCCGCCCTCGTCTTCGTCACGCTGATTGGTGTCACTTACTATTTCCGGGAACCCGTCAAACGGTGGCTCGGACTCACGTCAGACTAGAGAAGCGCATCCGCTTCTCTTTTTTTTGCTTCGGCGTGTAAAAACGATAAACATTCGTGCCAATCGGACGATACTCTAGTAGCTATATTGACCCATCACCAGGAGGAATCTATATGAGTTCTACGAAACGCAATCAATTGATGCTCGTCACCACGTTCGTCATCGTCTTGACGTCTGTTATCGTCCATCTGCTCCACCGCTTCACGGATTTTGCCTATACGTACACCGTGCTCCGAAACGGTGCCGTCGGCTACGCATATCCCATCGCGACATGGGTCCTGTTTGCAGTCCCAATCGTACTATTGATCGCCATGGTCGTCAGCCAGCGCGTAAAACCACATCTTTTCCCGTACTTGATGATGCTGACGCTCACGTTCGCGAGCATCTCGACCGTCGCCGGTGGGCAAGGGCTCGTCGAATATCATTTCTCGATTTTCGTCGTCTTGGCGATTTTGTCGTTCATGCGCCGCATCGATTTGATCGTCTACAGTACGGTCATCTTCGCCGTGCAACATCTCGCTGGATATTTCTTGGTTCCTGAAATCATTTGCGGGACGGCCGATTATCCGTTCAGCCTGTTGCTCGTCCATGCGATCTATCTCATCCTACTGAGCGCCGTGCTTATCGCGCAGATTCACTTCCGTAACCTCGAGTCGTCGCGTGTCAAAGTACAGGAAGATGAGACGCACCGTCTGTTACAGCAAGCCGTCACCGACGCCAGTCAACTCGTCATGACATTGAAGACACATGCGACCGAACTCGAGACGGCAGCCAACCAGTCGCTCCAGTCCGGGGAACAAATCGCCGTCACCGTCGATCCGATCGTCGCCCACGCGACCGAGCAAGAGACGTCGATGAACCACGGGGCCGAGGAAATTCAATCGATTCGCTCCCTCACGGCGCTCATCCAAGAACGGATGGCCCAAACAGCTGCCGCTTCGTCACGGATTGCGGCCGACGCCATCGCCGGGGACGGCGACATGAGACGGATGGAGGCGAAAGTCGAAGAAATCATTAGCGAATCGGAACGACTCGAACGCGTTGTCACGACGATGTCGAACCGATCGACCGAAATTCAAGCCATCCTGCAGCACGTCGAGACAATCAGCGACCAGACGAACATGCTGGCTTTGAACGCCTCGATTGAAGCCGCACGGGCGGGTGACGCCGGTCGTGGTTTCGCCGTCGTCGCTTCTGAGGTCGGCAAGCTCGCCGTCCAGTCCCGAGATTATGCAGCCGAGATGACCCGCGTTCTCGGTGGACTGATGGACGATACGATCGTCGTCCGCGATTCGGCACAGTTATTCAAACGCGCGACCGAGAACTGTCAAACCGTCTCGGCCGATGTGACGGCCGTGTTCCATCGTTTGACCGAAGACGTCTCTGAAATCGACGGTCAAATCAGTTCGATTCAAGAGACACGTCAACGCGTGACGTCTCAGATGGAGACGCTCGAGGCGCGCCTTGCGACGACGAAACGAGCGGCGAGCGAACTGCAGCAACAAATTCAGCACGTCGCCGCCGCGACCGAGGAACAAGTCGCCATCCAAAAAGAGTTGAGCCACATGTCGGACCGCCTCGCCTCGACCGCGAGCACGTTAGAAGACGTGACCGGTCAGCTCGAAGCCCGAGCGAACTAAAAAACAGACCGCGAATGTGGATTCGCGGTCTGTTTTTATAATGTGGCAATCAATTTTTGAAGCGCCTCTTTGAGCGGCGTCACCGGACGACCGAGCACCAACTCGAAATCGTTCGACTCGACCTCGAGCGAGCCGTTGCGGATGCTGTCTTGAATGCCGACGACGATCGGAATCGCTCCTTCCGGCACCCCGGCGCCGCGCATGACGCCAGCGTAAGCGTCGTTACTCACTTCTTGGAGGGCCACTTCACGCCCGAGCACTTCACTGAGCGCCTCGACGAGTTCGGCTTGCGTATGGAGCGGACCTGACAATTCAAAGATGTCTTGTTCGAAATCGTCTGCCATCAAAACGTTCGCGATCGCTTCAGCGTAATCTTCTTGTAGCGCCCAACCGACTTTGCCGTCACGGGCTGCCGTCACCCAAGGTGCGCCAGCAAGCACACCTTGAATGCTACCAAGTTCGTTTTCTAAGTACCAGTTGTTGCGCAAGAACGCGTGAGGGATCCCCGTCCGCTCGATTGCTCCTTCCGTCTCGACATGTGGCGGTGCCATCAAGTTTTGGCTCTCTGTCGCGTCGGCGAGACTCGTATAGGCGATGAACGATACGCCTGCGCGCTCGGCTGCTTCGACAGCGTTCGCATGTTGACGGATGCGCGTGTCGTTGTCCCCGTCCGCCGAGATGATGAGCAGTCGTTCGACACCTTTGAACGCTTCATCGAGCGTCTCGGGCTTGTCGAAGTCCCCATGTCGCACATCGACACCTTTCGCTTTCAGTGCTTCCGCTTTCTCCGGATTGCGGACGCTGACCGCGAGTTCACTTGCGGGTACCGACTTGAGTAACACATCGACAATTTTCGAACCGAGTTTCCCGGTTGCACATGTGACTAAGTATTTCATAAATCATTTCCTCCTTTTAACCTGTAATTAAATCAGTTACATGTAATCATCATAGTTACAGCATCTTCGTTTGTCAATTGTTTGTTCCCTGTTATACTAAAGATGTAACCAATTCGCTTACACGACTGTGCAGAAAGGTGGTAGCCTATGTCCATCAGTAGCCGTTTCGCGGTCGGCATTCACATCTTGACGTTGATCGAGGTCAACAAGGACGGCGTCACCTCGTCTGACTTTTTGGCCGGCAGTGTCAACACGAACCCGGCCTTGATCCGAAAAATCATGGCCATGTTGAAGAAGGCCGACTTAATCGAAGTGAAGCCTGGCGTCGCCGGAGCCAAACTGACGAAAGACTTGACCGAGATTTCGCTCTATGACGTCTATCGCGCCGTCAGTGTCGTCGAGGAGAACGAGCTGTTCAGCATCCATGACAACCCGAACCCGGCGTGCCCCGTCGGCCAACATATCCAAGCCACAATCGAACCGATTTTCATCCATGCCCAATCGGCGATGGAGTCGGTATTGAAGCACGTGACCCTCGCCGATGTCGTGAACGACGTCGTCACGAAAAGCCAAGCAACCTGAAGAGAGGTTGCTTGGCTTTTTTTCAGATGAGTCGATACTTTTTGAAGCTGTTAGAAAGCCCGTCCTGATCACACGCATCCGTCACGTCGTCTGCGACGCGTTTGACCTCGGGTTTGGCGTTTCCCATGGCGACACCGACCTTGACGTATTCAAGCATCTCGATGTCATTCAACCCGTCCCCGTAGGCGAACGTCTGCGCTCGCTCGAGACCTAGATGTTCGAGCAGCGTCGCAATCGCCGTCGCTTTGTTTACGCCCGGGATGGACAGCTCCCCGCTGTTGGCCCCGAATACGGCGACCGTGCTCGGGATGACGGTGAAACGGGATGCGAACTCTTGTTGGATGACGTCGAGCGGCACGGATGAGCCGAGGAACGAGATTTTGTTCACGTCGGGACGGACGAGGTCGACGCCTTCCATCATCGCGTCATGGAACGGCTTCAAGCCGCGCTCGATTGTCGCGCTCGCCTCCGGATTGTTCGCCATCAACTCGTCAATCATCGTCGCCACGCGCGCCTTGGCTTTGCCGCCGGCGAACAGACCGTCGTTCGACTCGAGATAGAAGTCGATGCCGTGTTCGGTGAAAAATGAGATCAGGTGGCTCAAATCATCGACGGAGACTTGTTGGTGGTACAGTACTTCCTCCTCGAGCTCGATGTAGCCCCCGGCCGCCCCGATGATGCCGTCAAAGCCGACGTCGAGAATGTCCGGGAACAGTTCCGCCTTCGAGCGCCCCGTCGACAAGAAGACGAGATGCCCGTTCTGTCGCGCCTGGCGGACGGCCTCTTTGGCCGATTCCGGGATATTGCCGTGGTCATCGACGAGCGTGCCGTCGACGTCTAGAAAGATGATGTGTCGCATAATGTCCTCCTTTTTGTCCTGAATACAAGAAAAACCTAAACCAGACGCAACATGTGCGCCCAGTTTAGGTTTTGCCTGGCAATCCAGTAACAATCCTGATGTATGTCGTTTTCCCCTCAAGCATACCGCTCGCGAATTTTCTTTGTCAAAGCTGTCGTTGTTGCCGCACGTCGGCCCGTGGCGACAGCCCGAACAACCGGGCATACTCGCGGCTGAACTGCGATTGACTCTCGTAGCCGACTTGGAACGCCGCCTCGCCCACGTCCGTCGCCTGCATGAGCAACAGCCGTCTCGCCTCTTGGAGCCGTAACTGCTTTTGGAATTGGAGCGGGCTCATCGCCGTCACTTCCTTGAAATGACGGTGGAGCGTCGAGACGCTCATGTTGGCGACGCGGGCCAATTCCTCACTTCGAATCGTCTCGTTGAAGTTCGCGATGATGTGGTCGATGACGCGTTTGATCCGGAACGCCTGACTCCCCTCGAACGCCAACTGCCGCAGCATCTCCCCGTTCGACCCTTGCGCCACCCAATACAGGAGTTCGCGCTTATAGAGCGGCGCGAGTGCCACATGATCCGGTGTGTCGACGAGACGAGCGAGACGGAGCGCGACATCGAACAACGCCTCGTCGGCATCGGCGATATACATGCCCCGCTTCGGTTCACGCGGCTCGGTCAGCTCGACGTGCCCGACGGCATCGATCAAGTCGTCAATCGTCAACTCGAGTTTCAGCGCCACGTATGGGACGTCTGCGCTCGCTTTCGTCACTTGTCCCGTCACAGGCAAGTCGACCGAGGCAACGAGGTAATGTCCGCCCTCGTAGACGAGCCGTTCGTCACCGAACAACATCTCTTTCCCCCCCTGCAGGATTAGGCAAAATGACGGTTCATTGACGCGTGTGATCGGTTCGGTCACCATTGATTCATGAATGAACGTCATCGCCGGGACGATCGTCGGATGCACCCCGTCCCCCGGTATGTGCCGTGTGATGACGTCAATCAGTTGCAGTCGTGTCTCGATGTCGTTCACCCTCCCTCGGTTTTCTCCCCTTCAGTATACGGCAGATCGTTTTCTTGGACGAGCCCTGTCCAACCTGTTGAGAGGATTAGGCAAAAACACGACATGAACGCGCTAACGCCCGCCCCACATCTCGCGTCATACTGGTGGCAAAGGAGGGGAATCGACATGGAAAAGACGTATCACGTGACGGTCGAACGTGGCTTCGCGACATTGCTCACCCGTTGTGCGCATTTCGCACTTGCCCATAACGTGGTGATTCGGCTCGATTCATTCCGACTCGAACCGACGCCAGAGGCACTTGTCGAGGCGCTAGCGCTTCCGATCGGCACCCATACCGAATTACGATTGACCGTCAACGACGACAGCACCGTGGATGAGTTCGAACGGTTCCTCTCCACGTATCAACTTTGAAGGAGGCATTTTCATGGAATACGTAAAACTTGGCAATACGGGACTCGATGTCTCAAGGCTCTGTCTCGGCTGTATGGGCTTTGGCGACGCGAACCGATGGATTCATGACTGGGTACTCGATGAGGCGGCGACCCGTCCGATCATCAAACAAGCACTCGACCTCGGTATCAACTTCTTTGACACGGCAAACATCTACTCGAAAGGCACGAGCGAGGAATACGTCGGACGTGCGCTTCGGGATTATGCGAACCGAGACGAGATCGTTCTCGCGACAAAAGTTCACGGTCGGATGCATGACGGTCCGAACGGCGGCGGTTTGTCGCGGAAGGCGATTCTTTCGGAAATCGATCATAGTTTGAAACGGCTCGGCACCGATTACGTCGACCTGTATATCATCCACCGCTGGGACTATGACACACCGATCGAAGAGACGATGGAGGCGCTCCATGACGTCGTCAAATCCGGGAAGGCCCGCTATATCGGTGCATCGGCAATGTACGCCTGGCAGTTCCAAAAAGCGCTCCACGTGGCGGAACGAAACAACTGGACCCGGTTCGTGTCGATGCAAAACCATTTGAACTTGATTTATCGGGAAGAAGAGCGTGAAATGCTGCCGCTCTGCCGGGAAGAGAAAATTGGGGTCACACCGTACAGTCCGCTCGCCTCGGGGCGCCTGACACGCGACGTGTCGACCGTGACCCACCGCTCTGAGACGGACGTGATTCAACGTTCGAAGTATGACGCGACGATGGACGCCGACCGGCTCATCATCGAGCGGGTCGCCGCAATCGCTGAGACGCGGGGAATTACCCGGACACAAGTCGCCCTCGCCTGGCTCTTGCAACAAGACACGGTCACCTCGCCAATCGTCGGTGCCACGAAGCAGCGTCATTTGGACGAGGCGGTCGGTGCGTTGGCCGTCACGTTGACACAAGAAGAGATGGCTTCGCTCGAAGAACCGTACATCCCACACGCGGTCGTCGGTGCGATTTGAGTCAAAATTCAACCTCAAGTCGTATGGGCGTGCTCCTTGCCGTCGGGTAAAGTAGACAGAGATGTCACAATACGCAAGGAGAACCGATTCATGGAACAATGGATTCAACAAATGATTGAGCAGTTCGGCTATTGGGGCGTGCTCTTCCTCATCTTTATCGAGAACGTCTTCCCACCTATCCCGTCCGAGCTCATTTTAATATTCGGCGGCTTCTTCACGACAACGACCACGCTTACACCCGTCTGGATGATTCTCGCCGCGACGGTCGGTGCGGTCATCGGAGCCATCGTTTTGTATAGCGTCGGATTATTTTTCGACAAGGAGCGTCTCGAGTCATGGGTCGCGCGTTACGGCAAACGTCTCTATTTGAAAGTGGATGACGTCCGCATGGCCGATCGCTGGTTCGACCGCTTTGGACCGAAACTCGTCTTTTTCGGTCGATTCGTCCCCGTCGTCCGTAGCCTCATCTCGATTCCGGCCGGCATGTCGAACATGCCGTTCGTCAAATTTTTGATGCTGACGACACTCGGGACGCTCATTTGGAACACGGTGCTCATCTTTGTCGGCGTGTACGTCGGGGAGAATTGGCAAGTGTGGCTCGGCCAAATCGAGACGTATTCGCATGTCATGTATGGCGTCCTCGCCGTCATCCTTCTCGGACTAGGCGCTTTCATCGTCCGGGTCATCTGGTCACGTCGCTCTGAACAGCGTTAAGTTTGCACACTCCGAAATCGATTCGGAGTGTTTTTTTGTGGAATCGCAGTTTACCCTCTTGACTTTAAATTCTTATGACCTTAAATTAAACAGATAGAGTTCACATGAACTTAAAAAGGAGGAATTATTGTTGACATTACTCATCGCCTTTTTGGCACTCGTCATCTTCATGCTCGCACTTGACCTCGGGGTGTTCCACCGCAAGGCACACGAAGTCTCGCTCCGCGAGGCATGGACATGGACGTTCGTCTGGATCGGAATCGCCATCGCGTTCGGCGGTTGGTTGTTCTACTCGCAAGGCAGCACGGTCGCGACGGAATATGCGAGCGTCTACTTCATCGAGAAGGCACTCGCCATCGATAACGTGTTCGTCTTCTCGCTCGTATTCGCCTACTTCGCGATTCCGCTCAAGTATCAGCACAAGGTGTTGTTCTGGGGTATTCTCGGGGCGATTTTCTTCCGGGCCGTCTTTATCGTCGCCGGGGTGTCGTTGTTAGAAAACTTCGGTTGGATTTACTACGTGTTCGGCGCTTTCCTCGTCTACACAGGTTGGATGATGTTCAAAAATATCGGCAAGGACGAGTCGCTCGAAGAGAACAAAACCATTCGCTGGCTCGAGCGACGCTTACCGATCACGCAAGACATCTCGTCTGGTAAGTTCACGAAGCGAATCAACGGCAAACTCTTCTTCACGCCGCTCTTCATCGCGCTCATCTTTATCGAGATCTCGGATATCGTCTTCGCCGTCGACTCGGTCGCAGCCAGTTTCGCCTACTCGCGTGACCCGTACGTCATCTTCTATGCGAACATCATGGCGATTCTTGGACTTCGTAGTCTCTACTTCGTCCTCGCCAACTTGATTGACCGCTTCTACTACTTGAAGCACGGACTCAGCTTCATGCTCGTCTTCATCGGGACGAAGATGATTTTCGGTGATGTTTACAAAATGCCGATCTGGATGTCGCTCGGCACAATCGTACTTGTCATCTTGATTAGTGTCGTCTACAGTTTCTATAAAACGAAACCTGGACAGGACAAAAACGTATAACCAAAGGGAGACGTGCTAGCCTCCCAGGTGGTTCACTTCTCAATCGTGGGTAAACCTTTAGTCTAGCAAACACAGAAAAGGTGGTTACAAATGTTTGACCGTATGGGTGATGTGAGTATTGGACTCGTCTTCGGGATCGTGTTGATGCTTTTGTTCAACAGTCTTTGGGGACTTGGGGTCGGTGTGATGTTAGGAATCTTCTTCCTCGTCGCACCGCGCTCGACAAACCGCCGTACTAGAAAATATATACCGCAAATACGCTAAACCGGGGCAATCGCCTCGGTTTTTATTATGTATACTGAAGAAAACCCATCTAGGAGGACCTATGGATTATTCAACGACAGAACTGACGGAAGCGAAACGTCAAATCGATTCGATTCTCCATAAACTGCACGAGACCGTGAAAACGCTCGAGGCGAAAGATCACCCCGAGCGTTACAAATCACAACTGACACTCGCCAAACGGCGCATCCGGGCGCTTACGATTGCCGTCGCATTGATCGAGGCCCAACTTCATCCGGACACATGACAACAGCGACCGCATCACTCGGTCGCTGTTGTTGTCGATTTAGCTTCTTTTGCTGCTTCCTCTTCTTCTTTTTCTAACTCTTCAATCAACCGCTTCATCTCTTCGATTTCACGTCGTTGTGCTTCGATGATATCTTCTGACAGCTGCTTCACGCGTGGGTCTTCAATCTCGGCCCGCTCGCTCGTCAAGATAGCGATCGAATGGTGCGGGATCATCGCCTTCATCCAACTGACGTCATCGACCGTCGTCTGGCTCCGGACGAGCCATAGCGAGAGCCCGAACACGAGCGCGCTCACACCTAAGATGACGGCGTTCAACTTCTTGTTTTTGTACATGCCCCACATGAACAACAACATGACGAACGCCATGACCGAGCCCATGATGAGCGCCATATACAAACGTGTCTGACTGAAGAAGACGTGGTCGAGTTGGAACACGTTCAAATACATGAGCCAATACATGAGGAATGTCGACACGAGAATCATCACTCCGAATTTTGCGTAAGGTTTCATCGTCTACTCCTCCTTTGCTGATGGTCTGTCTACACAATTGATTGCCTAATCCATTTTTGTTAAAACATCGAGACCTCATGCACGACACGAGACCTCCTCTCATTTCACTTCTTTTTCACAAACAAGGGCTATACTGTCAAAATGGACTTTGCCGACAAAGGAGAAATTCGAAGTGTTGAAAACCTTGCAAGACCTGTTGACAGAGCTGAAACAGCTCGTGACATGGACGTATTTAGACAACCCTGCCGAAACGATGATTGAGGGCATTTCCTTCTCCTCAAAAGAAATTAAACAAAATTTTTTATTTGTTTGTATCTCAGGCTATCGCCATGATGGCCATGACTACGTGAACGAGGCGATTCATAACGGGGCGGTCGCCATCGTCGCCGAACGTCCGATTGAGGCCCGGGTACCTGTCATCTATTGTAAAGATACGAAACATGCCCTCGCCGAACTCGCCAGTGCGTTTTATGACCATCCCTCGACGCGACTTCGTCTGCATGGCGTCACCGGGACGAACGGAAAAACGACGACGACGGCGCTCGCCCATCAATTGTTTGATCACGTCGGCATGTCAGCCGGACTCATCGGCACACTCGGCATCACGTACGCCGGGAAGACGTTTCAGACACCGAACACGACGCCTGACCCGTTGACCATCAATCGCCACCTTCATGCCATGGTCGAGGCCGGTGTCACCGATTGTATGATGGAAGTCTCATCCCAAGCCATCGCGGAGGCACGGATTGCCGGCTTGGAATTCGAGACGACTTCATTCCTCAACCTGTCCCACGATCACTTGGACTATCATGGGACGATGGAGACGTACGCCTACACGAAAGCCCAGTTGTTTGCACAGTTGACGGAGTCTGGATGTGGGATCGTCAATGAAGATGATCCGCATCACACGCTCATGCTGTCGATGGCACCGTCCGCCGCCAACTCGTTTTTGTTCAGCCGTCAGTCGACTGCCGCGGACTTGGTCGGGCATCGAAAAGACGAGCAGTTCATGCTCGAATTGGGTGACGAAGCGGTCCAATCTCCCCTCCCATTCTATGAGGACTATAACCTCGATAACACGTTGTGCGCCATCAGCATCGTCCTGCAAACCGGGGTTCCGTTGGCAGAGGTCCTTCCTCATGTTAAGAAGTTGACGTTGCCGAGCGGACGCCTCGAACGAGTGACCGGAATCGAACAATCGGTCTATATCGACTATGGACATACGCCGGACGCCATCAAACAAGTCGTGACGGCATTGACGGCCCGCTATCCTCGTGTACTCGTGCTGCTCAGTGCTGCCGGCGAACGTGACCGAATGAAGCGAAACATCATGACAGAGGTCGTCGTTGCTTCAGGCGCGGATATGATTTTGACGGTCCATGACCCACGTCACGAAGATCCGCAACAAATCCTTGACGATTTGGCGACGGGACAATCTGCCGAGCTTGCACGTTTCGACGAACGCGAAGCAGCCATCCGGTTCTTCTGCGAACGGATGGACGGCTACGACTGTGGTGTCTTATTCGGGAAAGGGCATGACCGCGTCGAGCGCATCGGAGACGAGGCCGTACCGTTCGACGAACCCGCACTCGTCCGACTGTTTCTGCAATCGCCCGAACTGCCCTGAGGGACAAGGAGAACGTTCCCCTTCTCTCGAAACCGTTACGTAGACGAGACGGCTCAGAATCATAGGAGGACCATATATGAAAATTTTGATTGTCGATGACGAAATGAAAATGAGACGATTGCTCCGCCTATTCTTAGAAGGCGACGGCTACACCTGTATCGAGGCCGCTGACGGACGAGAAGCGATGGAACGGATTTCCGAACGTCCGGACTTAGTGATGCTCGACATCATGATGCCCGGCGTCGATGGGATCACGTTGTGCCGCCAAATCAAGGCGCTCGATGCCGAACTGCCCGTCGTCTTGTTGACGGCCCGCTCGGACAGTGAGACAACGATCCGCGGGTTGGACGCAGGTGCCGACGATTATGTCACGAAGCCGTTCGAAGGAAATGTGCTCCTGGCCCGGATTCGTGCGGTGTTGCGACGGAGCCGTGTCACCAATGTGAACTACGGACAGCTGCGCTATGAAGAAGCGAGCGGACGGATTCTCTATCAAGAACAAGAAGTCGTCATGACGCCGAAAGCAACGGCCATTTTGAAACTGTTCTTGCAACATCCGAACCGGCTATATAACCGGATGGATTTATACGACTTGGTGTGGCCCTACTCGTCCGAGTCGGACCCGCGCACGGTCGATGCCCATATCCGCATGATTCGCGACAAACTCGGCGAGGCCGGCTTCCCGATTGACGATTATTTGAAGACGGTGTGGGGCCGCGGCTATCGCTGGACCGAGGAGCGGTCGGACTCATGACATTCCGACGCAACAGCCTCCCGTTCCGAATCAGTCTGATTTTTTTATTGACGACGTTATTGATTGAAGGTGTCTTGTTCTTATTGCTCTACCATACGCTCCTGGGTGAACGTGTCGTCGAAGAGATCGACCGGCTCGAATCGAGAGCGGAAAGCCATGCGAGCGTGCTGGCGATGAGTTTTGACGAGGAGACGATCGACCACGTCGCGACGATGGAGAGCGAGACCGACACGAAAGTCGCCATCACCGCACCCGACCACTCAATTCTACAGACATCCAACCGCTTCCCTGACCCACTCTCGATGCTCGTCCAAGCTGAAGCAGAGCGAGGGGATGCCAATATGACGACCGTCCTCGAAGACGATTGGGAGAACGAGCCGTATCTCGCAGTACGGACCCCGATTGATGCAATGGAAAATGACACCCGTTACGGGTATGTGTATATGTTTCTACCGACCGAGATTATTCATGGCATCAGCCATCGGCTCCAACTCCGGTTTCTTTATATCACCGGCATCGCCCTCGTCATCACCATCATGACGTTCGTCTTGCTGAGCCGGTTGATTTCAAACCCGATTCAGCTGTTGCGCCGAGCGACCGAGGATGTCTTGACGAATCCCGAAACGTTGACCCTGCCGACGTCCCGAGAAGATGAGATCGGAGAGTTGGCCCGTTCAATTGAAGCGATGTCGCTTGAACTGGATCGTCTCCGGAAAGAACGAAATCAGTTCTTGTCGGACCTCGCCCACGAGATTAAAACGCCGCTCACGTATCTGCAAGGATATGCCGAAATCGCATCCAAACCGCAGACGCCAGAGTCGTTAAAAGAACAGTCGATTCAGACGATTCTCGAAGAGAGCCAAGCGTTGACCGAGCTCGTCGAGAACGCGTTCCAGCTCGCCCAGTTGGACGAGAACACGTTCACGTTGCATCGCGAACCCGTGGCCGTCGATGCGCTCTGCGACGATTTGCAACGCGTGCTCACCACGATGTTCCGAGTGACACCGATCGCGTTTGCTAGTAGCACCGATTGCTCCTCCAAGGACGTCGTCTTACAGTTAGATCGACATCGCATCTTACAAGTGTTCCGCTCCATCGCCCACAACGCGATTCAACATAGCGAGGCACGCCACGTCCAATTCGATATGCAACTTACGGATGAAGCTCTCCACTTCACGATTCAAGACGACGGGAAAGGTATCCCTCAAGAAGATCTGCCTTACATCTTCGATCGTCTGTACCGGGTCGAAAAATCACGCTCCCGTCGTACGGGTGGCAGTGGACTCGGGCTTGCCATCGCCCATCAAATCATCCGGTTGCATGATGGTACGTTGACCGTCGCCTCTGATTCATCTGGGACGATGTTCACCATCACGCTTCCGCTCCACTAAAAAAATCCGGCACCTGAGCTCAGGCGCCGGATTTTTTTCATTTCACTTTTCCTGCTTGCAACAGTTGCGTCCATTCCTCGTCTTCAAAGACGTACACACTGTTATCCGATGTCGCTAGCAAAAATCGCCCGTTTTGGCTGACCAGTTCGATCGGGACGCTGTCCGCGTTCAGCGAGGGCAGCTCCACGGTCGTCTCCGTCTCGTCGGTCAAATCCGAGACCACAAGATCGAACGAGGCACCGTCTTTCGTGATTGACGCCAATTTCCCTTTCGTCGATGCCATCGTGACGATATTCTTCTGTTCCAGGAACGGCTCGAACGTGTCTCCCCCGTCGTCTGAGACGAGGATGCCGTCCGGACCATAGACGAAGACGCGTTTCGGTTCACTTGCATCGGCCGTGATACCGGCGATGCCTCGACCTTCGATGCCATCCATCTCCATCGGCTCAAACGACGTACCGCCGTCGAGCGACCGATAAAAACCTGGTTCGAGTTCACTGGTCGCCGTTTCCAAATACACGTAGAGGCTCTCGGATTCGAAACCCGCACTCATATAGTGAAAATCGGCCTCACCTTCTAACGAGCGAATCTCGAGCGTCTCCCCTTTATCGGTCCCACGGACGACACCGAGGGGATTTTTATACGGCGAATCCTGTGCCGGGTGACCACTCGCATAGAATCCGTCTTTGACGAGCTCGAAGCCCATATAGTCGTGACGGTTCGACGACAATTCGTACCAGCCGTCTTCTCTGAATTCCATCAGTCCCGTATGCGTCGCGATGACCGGACGCCCGTCTGGCCAAAAGCCGGCACCGTGAATATGGGAGACCGCGGTGCCTGTTTTTGTCGCTGTCCAGCGGTCCGGCACCTGTTCCGTCGACGTCTCTTTTTCTTCCGTGACCGGTTCCTTCGACTCGCTCGCTGGTGTCGCACCCCCACACGAGGCAAGAAATACAGTCGTCAAAAACATCGGTACGAGTAGCTTTCGTTTCATAATAGTTCCCTCCATCTTTAGCATCCTCCTCATTATAGAGACCAAAGATGAAAGAATTGTTAAAGCTTGAGCGTCCGGGCATTGAGCGCGACGATGACGGTACTGAGACTCATGAGCACGGCACCGACGGCCGGTGACAAGATGATGCCGATTGGGGCCAACACACCGGCCGCGAGCGGGATGGCGACGATGTTATAGCCGGCGGCCCACCACAGATTCTGAATCATCTTGTTGTATGTGTTGCGAGACAAGTCGAGAATCGACAGCACGTCTTTCGGGTTGCTCCGGACGAGAACGATATCGGCCGTTTCGACGGCGACGTCGGTGCCGCTCCCGATGGCAATGCCGACGTCCGCTTGGGCCAAAGCCGGTGCATCATTAATGCCGTCCCCGACCATCGCCACTTTGCTGCCGTCGGCTTGGACGGTTTGCACTTGCCGTGATTTATCATCCGGCAACACTTCGGCGTACACTTCCTCGATATGAAGTTGCGACGCCACCCAGTCGGCCACTTTTCGGTTGTCACCAGTGAGCATGATCGAACGGACGCCCCGGTCTTTCAACGCTCGGACCGTCTCTTTCGCTTCATCGCGAACCATGTCCGCCAAGGCGATCATACCGACCAAGTCTCCGTCTCGAATCGTGAAGACGACGGTCTTCCCGGCGGCTGATAACTGGTCGAACGCCGTTTCGTCAATTGAGAGCTCATGCTCCCGAATATAGCGGGGGCTGACGACTTGAACGTGACCTCCCTCTACCTGTCCTTCTAATCCAACCCCCGTGATCGAAGCGAAATCGACGACTTCAGGCAACGTCAATTTGCGTGCTTCCGCTTCCCGAAGAATGCCTCGTGCGAGCGGATGCTGCGAGGCCGTCTCGACCGCGGCGGCCAGACGTAACACGTCCTCTTCTGTATGAGCAGATGCGGCTTCAATGTCCGTCACCCCGAAATCGCCTTGCGTCAACGTTCCCGTCTTATCGAAAATGACCGCATCGAGATGACGCGCCTCTTCGAATTGAGTCCGATTCCGAATCAACAGTCCGCGTTTCGCCGACAGGGCTGTCGAGACCGCCACGACGAGCGGAGACGCGAGACCGAGCGCGTGCGGACATGAGATGACCATGACGGTGACCATTCGTTCGACAGCCATACTGACCGGATATCCGAGAGCGACCCAAATGGCGAACGTCAGAACTCCCGATCCGACGGCGACATAAAACAAGAGCTTGGCGGCCCGATTGGCTAGGTTTTGCGTTTTCGATTTGGATTCCTGCGCTTCTTTGACCAAGTCGATGACTTTCGCCAAGTATGTGCTCTCTCCCGTGCTTGTCGTCGAAATCGTCATGCTACCTTCTTGGTTGATTGATCCTGCGATGACGACATCCCCGGTCTCTTTTTCGACAGGCATCGATTCACCGGTCAACATCGACTCATCGACCGTCGTCCGCCCTTTCAGCAGTTCCCCGTCGACAGGAATCTGCTCGCCCGGTTTGACGAGAATCAAATCCCCAGCAGCGAGCGCCGAGACGGGAACGTCCTCGATGTCACTCCCGTTGATGCGGTGTGCCACGCTCGGTAATAGACGAACGAGCTGTTGCAACGCGTTCGACGCACCCATGATTGAGCGCATCTCAATCCAGTGCCCGAGCAACATGATGACGATTAACGTCGCCAACTCCCAAAAGAAGTCATGCCCATGCCCGTATCCGAACACGATGGCAACACTATAGAAGTACGCGACGCTGATGGCAAGTCCAATCAGCATCATCATCCCCGGATTTCGTTGACGCAATTCATCGATGCTCCCTTTCAAAAACGGCCACCCTCCGTAGACGTACACAATCGTCGCCAACACGAATAGCGTCTCCTTTTCATAAGGAAACGTGAGTTCGAAACCGGCCCACTCTTGAATCATATCTGACAAGATGAGAATCGGGATCGTCAGCCCTAACGAGACGAAAAATCGACGCTTATACTCTTCAATCATCCCTTCATGTCCGCCGGTATGCGAGTCATGCGCTTCCCCGTGTTCATGATGAGATGACGCGTGGTGTGAATGTTCCACGTTGACCACCTCCTATGCATACCATATACCCCTATATAGTATATAAAAACTTATTTTCCGTTTAACAAATATTTCATAACTTGTTGGTATAACTAAATAGGCTCTCGCTTTTAACCGAAAGGATGATGCCTTATGAACCGCGTAACGAAATGGGTCATTGGGATGGTTATAGTCAGTATCGTGATTGGATTGTTCTTGCTTTTGTTCACGTTTGCTCCTGGAAACTGGATGATGGGAAACGGTTCATTCATGGGAGATCGAAACGATGGTGGCATGATGCATGGCAACGGCGGGATGGGACGTGGGGGTACCGTCGAGCTCGTCGCGTCGAACGAACCGAATCAACGACTCCCCATCCCGGAACGGCTACGACCTGACCGTGTCACGGACGAGGCGCTCTATTATACGGTTCGTACCGAACGTGGCGAGCACCGATTTTTCAATCAAGGTGTCAGTACCGAGACGCTCGGCTATAACGGGAATTTGCTCGGACCGATGATTGAATTACCAGCTGGAAAGACCGTCTATATCAATACAATCAATCAGCTCGATGAACCGACCTCGTTCCATTGGCACGGTCTCGTCATCCCGGGAGCCGAAGACGGCGGACCCCATCAATCGATTGCCCCGGGTGAACAAAGACAAGTTCGTCTCGATATCGACCAAGAACCGGGCACACTCTGGTTTCACCCGCATCCGATGGGCGCGACGGCCGAACAAGTATACCTTGGTTTGGCCGGACTCTTGTACGTGACGAACCAAGCGGAGACCGGGTTGCCGAATGAATACGGTGTTGATGACATCCCGCTCATCGTTCAAGACCGTCTCTTCACAGCCGACGGACAACTCGATTACGACCGCCAGATGAACATCGATGGGACGGTCGGTGATACGTTGATTGCGAACGGAGCGATCAATACAACGTTCGACGTGACGACGAACACGTTACGCGTCCGTCTCGTCAACGGCTCTAACGCCCGGAATCTCGACTTCTCCCTATCGAACGGGGAGGCGTTCACTCAAATCGCGACTGACGGCGGGTTGCTCGACCAACCGGTTTCGCTTGAGACGTTGACGCTCACACCTAGTGAACGGGCCGAGATTTTAATCGACTTTTCCGACTTGTCTCTCGAGGACGACATCGCTCTTCAAGCAGATGGGATCCCGTTCACGACGTTCACGGTGCGCGACCACATCGAGCAAGACGGTGATTGGACGGCAGCTTTCACGGAAGCCCCTGTCACTAACGAGTCGAGCGAGGCCGACCGACGCCTCACGTTGTTCGGGATGGGCAATATGGTGACGATTGACGGCAAACAGTTCGACCCTGACCGGATTGACATTAACGTCCGGCAAGGCTCGACCGAGGTGTGGGAAATTTATAACCGAGAGGACATGATGGGCGGGATGACCCACCCGTTCCACGTCCATGGCGTCCAATTCCGGATACTTGAACGGGACGGCAAGCCTCCGCCTGACAACGAACGTGGCTGGAAAGATACGGTCGCCGTCGCACCGGGCGAGAAAGTGAACATTGAAATGACGTTTCGAGAGACAGGGACGTTTATGTATCACTGCCACATCCTGGAGCATGAAGAAAACGGGATGATGGGACAATTGAAAGTAGACTAATCACACTTTACTTGGAGGGAATATGAATGAAATGGAATAAGAAACTCGGAATGATGACGATGGCACTCTCACTGAGCGGTTTACTCGTTGCTTGTGGTGAAAACGACACGACGAATAATGATACGAACATGAATGATCAAATGGAAGAGACGATGGACGGGAACGACCATTCAGGAATGGACATGTCCGGGTCTGGTGACGTCCCCGAAGGCTTGAAGTCAGCAGAGAACCCGACGTTCGCGGTCGGCGACACGGCCGTCATCACAGAGGCCCATATGCCTGGCATGGAAGGCGCGGAAGCGACCATCGTCGGCGCCTACGATACGGTCGCCTACAGTATCTCGTACGACCCGATGCACGGAGGCGAGCGCGTCAAAGACCATAAATGGATCATTCATGAAGAGATTGAAGGTGCACAGGACGACCCGTACGAGGTCGGCGACGAGGTTGAAGTCAATGCCGAGCATATGAGCGGTATGGGCGGAACGACTGCTACCATCGATTCTGTCGAAGAGACGACGGTCTATATGGTCGACTTCACGTTAGAATCCGGCGAAGAAGTGACCAACCATAAATGGGTCACCGAGGAAGAACTGTCGGCACCTTAATCGAGACGTTTGTCGGAACGTGGTCACGCCTTCTCAGTAAGAGCAGGCAAGTGAAACCGGGGCACATGCCTCGGTTTTTCTTATGTATGGGACGAAGCATTTCAAGGAAACAACTGACAAAAGAGATTGATTCTCATTAGCCTTTTTTTATCTAGGCTAAACTAATTAAAATTACCCTGTTTTTCAAAAGCTAAACAGCGAGAAATCGGAGTTTTTTTGAATTTTAGGCACATATCCTTTTACCAACAAAACGTTGTATGTCTCATTTTCGTTGATATGACTGGACTTTCTCTAATACATAATCGTTTTCATAACGATTATACTTTTTTGAAATATAAATGACATATTAGAATCTATTTTTTGATGGTAAAATTTTTTTATAAGGTAATTATCATTGTTCTGTCGCATTGTTCCATAATTGAAAGGATTTACCATACTATGAAAAAACAACTGATGACGATCACATTAGGCGCCCTTCTTGTTTCCGGCTTGACACTTCCCGCTTCGACACCGGTAGAGGCAGCTACATCGTATAAAGTCAAAGTCACGACGAATGTTTTGAACGTGCGGAGCGGCCCATCGACGTCTTATCAAAAAGTCGGCAGTGCCAAACTCGGCCAAACGTTCACCTATCTCGGCGCGACCGGTTCATGGACAAAAATCAATTATAACGGCAGTACAAAATACGTCTCGAGTACATATGTTAAAAAATATAGCAGCACGTCACTCCAAACAGCGACAGCGGGCAAGTTCTTGATTCCTGCGAAAGGCACGTTGACGCAAGGGTATGGCCCGGCGAGCGGCAAATACGGCTACACGTTCCATAACGGCATCGACTTGGCGGCCGCGAAAGGCACGACAGTCCAAGCTGGAGCATACGGTGAAGTCATCGTCGCCCGCAACTATGGAGCGTACGGTAACCACGTCATGATTTCGCACACGATCAACGGTCAAGCGTACACGAGCGTCTACGCCCATATGGATCGTTTGAACGTCGTCAAAGGACAAAAAGTCGCCAAAGGCGCGAAAATTGGAACGGTCGGCAACACCGGCAACTCGTTCGGAAGCCACCTTCATTTCGAAATCCATAAAAATAAATACGTCTACAGCAGCTCGACGGCTGCCAATAGCGTCAACCCGTATACGTTGTTCTAATCCTACCACCTTCCTCTAACATACGAGGAAGGTGTTTTTTCCTAGAATCGTGCGCATTCCGTCCGACTATCCCGGTTGTGACCCATTTCTAGCTAGGTCTATGGGGGGTATAGGGAATCATCGGCGAATATCGTATAATAAAGGAGTATGTCGATATTACTTTACGTATATATATAGCTTTATATCGAAGGGAGGTTCGCGCGATGACTCGAAAGTCATTCTATCCGGCTCGCCGGTACCATGGGCGCTCGACGGCTAAACGAATGAACCAGATTCACGCACCCCAGTCGTTACCGATTCATTCACTTGTCGAAGAAGTTCAAGATGCGGTCTGTTATATCGACTTCACACGGAACCATCTGTATTCGAACAAACAGCTTCGCGCCATCTGTCCCTCGATGGTCAACCAGCGTTTCTCGCGCCCAGAAGACATGGCCCGGTTCTTCCACGAAGCGTTCGAGCGGAACGGCGCAGATATGAACGATGTAACGCTGTTTTGGGAAGAACTCATGACGAACCGGTTCGGCTGTTGCCCGAGCATGGATGCGAAGTCGCTCCGCATCGGCGAGCGCACGATGCAAGTCATCGTGAACTTCACACATACGCCGCGCGGCGCATTCCTCATGTGGCGAGACATCACCGACTCGATCCGCTTCGAGGAGCAGAAAGACGCCTTCCTGGCCGAACTGTCCCACGAGTTCCGTTCCCCGCTCACGGCCATCAATGGTTACGCGGAACTGCTCATGTACCAACATGGCGACGACGAGAAAACACATGGGATGTTGACGCTCGTCAAACGGGAGGCCGAGCGACTCGAGCGGCTCGTCGATAATTTCCTCGACTACCAGCGTGTGAACTATTCCGTGGAGTTATTGTCGTTGTCGACGTTCGACTTGCGACCATTGCTCGAGGACATCGTCGTGCACTATCAAGCGACGGCCCCCCAGCATGACGTCATCTTGTCCGCGGATGACATGACCCTCGAGGCCGATCAGGAGAAGCTGTTGCAACTACTCCATAACTTGATCGGCAACGCGATCAAGTATTCGCCGAACGGCGGCACGGTCTACGTCGAGCTGACGACCGAAGACGACACGTATGTCCTGTCGGTCCGTGACACCGGAATCGGCATCCCGAGTGACGCCATCCCGTATGTGTTCGATGAGTATTACCGGGTCGACTCGGATGCACACCGTCCGATCAAAGGAACCGGTCTCGGCCTTCGCATCTGTAAACGGATCGCCGAAGCGCACGGCTGGGGCATCCATGCCGACTCCGTGTACGGGGAAGGCACGACGTTCTCCATCTACTTATATCCCAATAGTTCGACGCATGCGACGTCCCTCGCCGAACGGGAGACGTCCGACTGACAAGACCGTCTTTTTTGAATGAATCACCTTTAAAGCGGGAACAGACGAGAAGAGAAACGTAGAAAGGATGATTCGCATGAAACGTCAACGTGGCTTTTTGGCACTCCCGGTCGCCGTCGCCTTTATTCTCATTTTCGGACTGTTGTTCGACAACTGGTGGCTCGGACTCGGGATTGGCATCGCGATGTTCTTCGCGTTCCAAGGGACGAAGAAGAAGGCTTGAAACTTTTTGAGGCGGCGCCCGTAGTAATTGGACAAAGGAGGCATGCTCCATGTCCAATAAACAAACGACCGGCAGCTACGCCTTTCCGCTCGCCCTCGGCGTCGGTGTCTCGACTGCCATCGCGCTCGATCACTACTTGATTGGACTCGCAATTGGCATCGGGTTGTATTTTGCTTTTAGTGATTCGCCGAAGAAGACATGACAAAGACCGCTTCATTGAGCGGTCTTTGTCATATTTACTCGGTAGCAGTTGATTGATCTCATTTAAGGAAGGCTGATGTAGATGGCATCTACCAAACCTATACCCAAGTTTCAACTCGCTTTTGCGTTACTCCTGTTAGGAGGTGTCTTTTTCCTTCTTCATGAGGTAGATCAGCGAGAAACTTTTTTGAACGAAACGTTAACTGAGCATTTTTCAATCGATCAGAGCGCCTATGATGTCGAGTTCAGCATGAATCAATTTGGGTACTTATATCGCTTGAATTTCGAGGACGAAAACAGAGTCGAGTATGAATTTTTCGTCAAAACCAATCAAGAGAAAGAGTACGTCGTCACCTATTATGGACATAATTCAAAAGGCGATTCACCTTTGAAAGAAGATGAATTTACTACTTTGAACAAAGAATACTAAATCTAGAGAATTGCCATGAGAAGAGGCCAGCTGATGCGAACACGTCGCGCCAGCTGGCCTCTTTTTACAAATCGACTGAGGCATATCCCAGCCTCACTTCAATGACGCGACTTCGATTGGAACCGCTCGACTTCGTCCGTCATGATGGCGTCGACACCGGTCATGTCCGGCAACTCGCTCGGGTCATTGATGGTGTACAGGCGAAGCAACCGATTTTGTTCGCGCATCGCCGCCGCGTCCCTCGTCCCGATAAACTCCGGTTGGGCATGGACCGCCTCGGCACCGACTCGTTCGACGAACTCGACGAGCCGTGGATGCCCGTCCCCGGTCAAGACGGCGATTCGCGCCTCGCGGGCGACGTCCCGCAACCGGACGAGCGTGTCCGGGTTGAACGAGGAGAAGACGACACGCTCTTCTAACTTGAACTCGGTGACGGCGAGCCACGTCAAATACTCGATTCCTTCATAATCAAATTGATCCGTCTTCAACTCGATATTGAGCGTGACGTCGGAAGGTTCAATCAAGACGAGTACTTCCTCGAGCGTCGGGATCCGTTCCCCGCTCTCCGTCCGGAGCAAGCGGAGCTGTCGAAGCGTCATATCCTTGACGAAGCCGCTTCCGTTCGTCGTCCGGTCGACCGTCTCGTCATGGATCACGACGAGGCGTCCGTCGCGCGTCAATTGGACATCGAGCTCAATGCCGTCGACGTGAGGCAACGCCGCCTTGAACGCGCTGATCGTGTTCTCCGGATACTTGGCGCTATAGCCGCGATGTGCGTAAATCAACATGTCATTGTCCCAAGGTGGAAGTTGTCTCATCGGCCGCGCGCTTCAATGCCTCTTCGACCGATACGCCTTGGTATAGGCTCTCCATGGCGTTGACGACGCTTTGACGTGACTGCGGGAACGTCGAGATGAGGGCGCCTTGTGTCGCTGGCGAGGCTTTCGTCTCACTCAATTGATCGACCGTCACTTTCAGTTGCGGGTACTCAGCCCACATCTCTTTGACGATCGGCTCGTCATACGCCTCCGGGTTGATGGCGAAGTAGCCCGTCTCGACGTGCCATTTGGCCTGTGCTTCTTTCGACGCCGCATACTTCATGAACTCCCATGCGCCCTGCTTCGTCTCGTCGGCGATCCCGTCACCCATCCAGAGCGAGGCCCCACCGATGATGACACCTTCACGATCGGCTTCGTTCGGCACCGGCAAATACGACGCCCCGACCTCGAAGTCAGCGTTGTCCGCCACGGTACGAATCCCAGCCGACGAGTCGAGATACATGGCAACTTTTCCGGATTGGAAAGCGGCACGCATGTCGTCCCAGTTTTGACCGACGTTCATGAACGTCTTCTCGTCATACATCTCTTTAATCAAGTTGAAGGCGTTCTGCCCTTCTTCCCCATCAAAGACAGCTTTCGTAGGTGCCCCGCTACGGCCGTTGTCGTTGTCGACATAGAGCCCGCCTTGCGCGGCGACAAGTTGCTCGAAGAACCAACCGTAGTTGAGCATCGTGAAACCGGTCTGCCCGTCGGTCGTCAGTGCCTTCGCCGCTTGCTTCAGCTCGTCATACGTGCGCGGCGCTTTCTCTGGGTCGAGGCCTGCTTTTTCGAACGCGTCTTTGTTGTAGATGAGTACCGGTGTCGACGAGTTGAACGGCATCGAGTACTGCTTGCCGTCGACTTGATAATAGCTCAAGATGTTCTCTTCCCAGACGCCCGTATCGAAGTCCTCTTTGTCGATGAACTCCTGGACCGGCGTGATTTTGTTCGAGTCGATCATATACTTCGTGCCGACCTCGAACGTCTGCATGATGGCTGGTGCGTCCGGTGACCCTGCGACGGCGTTGAACTTCGTGAGCGCCTCTTCATACGTGCCTTGGAACACCGGTTTCACTTCATAGTCGTCCTGTGACTCGTTGAAAGCGTCGACTTGGTTGTTGAGTGCGGTCTCTAAGTCCCCGCTCATCGCGTGCCAAAACACGACTTCTGTCTTCCCATCCGTCGTCGTGGTCGCCGCGGCCTCTTCCGCCTCTTGACTGCCACATGCCCCGAGCAATAACACCGAACTGGCCAACCCTGCGAATAATGCTTTCTTTTTCATGAACGTTTCCCCCTATTATTTGATCGCACCTTGCGTCAAGCCTTCCTGTAACTGCTTTTGTCCTGCGAATAACAGCATCAGCGTCGGGATGATAATCATGATGACCGCCGCCATGACGACGCCCCAATCCGAGGCGACCTCGTTCGACTGCATCTGCTTAATCCCGATTTGAACCGTGCGCGCCTGCTCCGTGTTTGTCACGAGGAGCGGCCATAAGTACATGTTCCATGTCGTCAAGAAGCTATATACCGACAACGTGACGAGCGGTGTCTTCGACACCGGCAAGACGACGTTCCAAAAGAAACGGAAGCGGCTGATGCCGGCGATTTGTGACGCCTCGTACATCTCGTACGGAATCGTCTTGAACTGTTGTCTTAGCAAAAACGTTCCGAACGCGAGCGCGAAGAACGGCACCGACAGCCCCCACACCGAGTTGAGCCAGCCGAGCGACTGAATCGTCAAGAAGTTCGGTACCATCGTCGCTTCCCAGGGCACCATCATCGTCGCGAGGAAGAGCATGAAGATGAGCCCTTTCCCTTTGAAGTCGATGAAGACGAACGCGAAGGCGGCAAGACTCGACAAGACGACTTGACCGACCATGACGAGGAGTGCGACGACGAGACTGTTCCATAAGTACGTTATGAGCGGGATCCGCTCGAACGCGGCGACATAGTTGTCGAATGTGACGTCGCGCGGGATGAGGTTGCCTTTTAATACCTCACTCCCATCCATCAGGCTGATCGAGAACGCGTAGGCAATCGGGAACAGCATGACGACGGCGCTCAAGACGAGGAGCGTATACGTGACTACTTTCCGAAGCGTCATTGGTAATGCACCTTCCTTTCGACGAGCTTGAACTGGAGCCACGTCAATGCCAGCACCGCGAGAAACAAGAGCACGGCCTGCGCACTCGCCCCGCCGACGTTATAGTTGATAAACGCGTCCTTATAGATGGCGTAGACGATGACGTTCGTCGAATTCGTCGGCCCGCCTTTCGTGAGCAAATCGATTTGCCCGAACGTCTGGAACGCATTGATGAGCGAGATGATGCCGACGAAGAACAGCGTCGGGGACAGCATCGGGATGGTGATGGCCCGGAGTTGCGTCCAGTAGTTCGTCCCGGCGATGTCCGCACTCTCGTACAGCGTCCGGTCGATGTTTTGCAGCCCGCCGAGAAGAATCAAGAACGTGAAGCCGATGTTCATCCAGACGGTCGCGAGCGACACGGATAGGAGCGCGTACTGCGGGTCGAGGAGCCACTGCACCCCACTCGCTCCGACCGCTTCCAAGAAACGGTTGAAGATGCCGATGGACGGGTTGTACATAAACATCCAAATGACCGATGAGGCCGCGACGCTCATCCCCATCGTCGCCGAGAATGCCGTCCGGAAGATGCCAATGCCGCGCAGCTTCTCGTTGGCGAGGAGCGCCAGACCGAGCGCGATGATGATTGTGAGCGGGACGGTCAACAGAACGAAGCCGACTGTCGCCTGAATGCTCTGCCAAAACGAGGCGCTCGTGAACAGCTTGGCGTAATGCTCGCCGCCGACGTAGCTAAGTGGCGTCCCTTGTGTGTCCGTTTGAAAGAAACTCAAGTAAATCGTCCGGAACAACGGATAGACGAGGAAGATTCCAAATAACGCGATCGACGGGGACAAGTAGAGGAGTCCGCTCGTCGCGTCCGATAATCGGGTCCGGACGCGTTGTCTCGGAAGGGCGACCGTCATTGGAACACCTCCAACGCCTCGAACAGTTTCGGTTGCCGCGGTTCGATACGATTGCCGTTCGTATCAAACAAAGATATTTGTTTCGGGTCGACGTAACAGGCGATCTTCTCCCCGATCGACAGCGGCCATTGTCCCGGCCATTTGGCGAGCCATTCGACGCCACCCATATCGAAGGCGAGAATCGTCTCCGTGCCGAGCACCTCGATGTTCTTCAGTTCGGCATAGAACGTGACATCCTCTTTCGCCGGCGTGATTTGTTCCGGACGGATACCGAGCGTCGCCGTATCTTCTCGCGTCAGAGTGTTCGGATGGAACAGGCGTCCGTCCGAGGCGATCCAGCCCTTGTCACTCCGCTGCACCGGCGTCAAATTCATCGGCGGTGAACCGATGAACGAGGCGACGAACGTGTTCGCCGGCTTATTGTACAAATCGAGCGGTTGACCGACTTGTTGGACCTCACCATCGTTCAACAGCATCATCCGGTCGGCCATCGTCATCGCCTCGACTTGGTCGTGCGTAACGTAAATCATCGTCAGCTTGAGCTTGCGTTGCAGCTGCCGGATCTCCGAGCGCATTTTGGCCCGAAGTTTCGCGTCCAAGTTCGAGAGCGGCTCGTCCATGAGGCAGATCGGTGACTCGGTGACGATGGCCCGGGCCAGTGCGACCCGTTGCCGTTGCCCGCCCGACAGTTCACGCGGCTTTCGCTTCAAATAGTCGGTCAGTCCGAGCGTTTCGGCCGCTTCCATGCAGCGTTCGCGCTGCTCGAGCTTCGTCAGTCCTTTCGTATGTAACCCGAACGTGATGTTTTTCTCGACGGTCATATGCGGATAGAGCGCATAGTTTTGGAACACCATCGACAGTTGGCGTTCGCTCGGTTTCAAGTCGTTCGCGGCGACGCCGTCGATGCGGAGCGTCCCGCTCGTGATTGACTCGAGCCCGGCAATCATCCGGAGCATCGTGCTCTTCCCGCAACCCGACGGTCCGACGAGGGCGAAGAATTCACCGGCCTCGATCGTCACGTCGATGCCACGGATGACTTCCGTCTCGTCGTATGACTTTTTGATATTCTGCAGTTGAATCGATTTCATATGATATCCTCCTTCATTCCTTGCGACGCCCATAATCGCTCATCCCCGGTCGAGACGGCGAACGCCCCGTGAGAAAGTGCTTCATGCACGTGAATCGGTTTTCGGATCATCCCACCCGTCACAATCGGCAACGAGACGTGTTCCGCGACGTGCTCGATGACACTCGGAATGAGACCCGGCATCAGTTCGAGCGCGTCCGGCTGTTGGTCTTTCGCCATCTTGATGCCTGAGGTGATCGCGTCCGAGTCGACGAGGAATAGGCGCTGCACCGTCATCAGGCCGGCCCGTTTGGCGTGTTGGATGACAGACGCCTTCGTCGTCACAATCCCGTCGGCGCCGACGCGTTTCGCCAAATAGTCGATGCCGTCCCGGTCGAGACTGATGCCGTTGATGCGTTCGGCGTGCAGGAACACGGTCCGATTCTCGCGCTTCAAATGGGCGACATAGCGGTCGAGCGTGCTGAGCGTCCCCATCATGAGGAACGTCGTCGTCACGTCCGACTGCAGGAACTTCTCGAGTTGTTTCGGTGATTTGATGGAGGCAATCATCTTCTCTTGTCCGATCGTGCGGAGCGTTTCATTCACTTGAATCATCCTTCCCTAAAAAAAGGACCAACAGAAACAGGACGTCATCGACGTACGGGCTTCTGTTGGTCTCTCGAATGTTCTACCGGTTGCTATTCACTTGGCATGAGGGGTCTCACAAGTCATATCGTACCGGATGAATGTAAAGTGTCTGTGAAGCGTGTGAAAAAAAGCGTAAACCTTTCATGAATGAGATTTACAAACCAGCCGAACTAACATCAATGTCTACTTGTTAACCGAGTTATACTGTTAGTGAGCGGAAATCGAGTAAAGCCTTCATTTGAGAATAACTAGGGGGGAATAGACGTGAAAAAAATTCAACTCACCGAACATGAGTGGACCCGCCAAAACATATGGGAAGGATGCATACTCGCCTCGATTGCCCATGCTGTTTTTATAGCGGATGCTCCTGATCTTGCGTACGAACATTCATGGGATGGTGACAACTACAGTACGAATGATGGCCAAGGAAGCAGAGGGACGGTGGCATTCGGTCAAGAGGTATATGCCGCAGGTTTCCGAAATGACCATCTCGCTTTGAACCCAGTAGATGCAAAGCAATACTTTATCGAAGCTCCGGACCAGGTACAACAAACAGCTGAACAAGAAACGCTTCAATACTTGTTAGATGAAGTGGATGGAGAGGTTCGTCCAGTCGTCACGACCGTCTTATGGGAAAGTGAACAGCACGTTTTTTCGAGTCATCCTTATGACATCATGCTTGAACGAGGAGCGGATCTTTTAGAAGTACAGGCATCAGAGTATGAAGCGGCTATTGAATTTTGGGAAGAAAATTACGAACTCACGGAACAACAACTAGCATTAGTGGAAAAACTATATCATTTAAAGTTGGAAGACCCTACTAGGCGTATTCTTTTAACGGAAGAGGACATTCAATCAATTAACGCAAATGATGTTGAAGGAATTGAAGAAAGTAGATGTTCTTTTTCTGAAATTGGAATTGAATGGCCAAGTTAATGATGATTCGATGAACAAAAGTTCTTATAAAAACGTGAGCCTGGAAGTTTACCAGGCTCACGTCATTTGTTTCTCATCATTTTTATCGTTAGGACATATCCGTTAGCGTCTGCCTCGCCTTCGCCAAGATGTCCGCTTTGACGGCATCATCCCGCCCTTGCCAGTTGCGGACCATCATCTTCATGCGTTGGTTCTTCGCGAATCGCTCCTCGTGCTTGTCGATAAAGTGCCAATACAACGCGTTGAACGGACAGGCGTCGTCCTCGGTCGTATGTTTCGGGTTGTATGTGCATCCTTTACAGTAGTCACTCATCTTATCGATATATTTTCCCGAGGCGATGTACGGCTTCGTCGCCAGCTTTCCGCCGTCCGCATGGAGCGCCATCCCGAGCACGTTCGGCAAGACGACCCAGTCGTAAGCGTCGATGTACATCTTATTGAACCAGTCGCTCGTCTGTTGTGGCGACACCTCGAACAGCGTCGCGAAGTTACCGAGCACCATGAGCCGTTGGATGTGATGGTTGTGCGCCTTCTCGATGACGGGCTTCACGCTCTGATGGATGCAGTTCATCTCCGTCTCGGCGTCCCAAAAGTAATCGGGTAAATCGCGTTCATACTTGAACGTATTGACCGACTCGTAGCCCGGCATCGACGCCACGTAGACGGCGCGCATAAATTCTCGCCATCCGAGAATTTGACGGACGAATCCTTCCACCGAGGCGAGCGGTGCGTCCGATTCCACCGCCGCTTGGACGACCTCATCCGGAGTCAGCAGTCCGATGTTGATTGCTGCGGACAACAGACTGTGTGACATGTCTTGATTGTCCGACAGCATCGCGTCTTGATACGGACCGAACGTCTCGAGTCGCTCCTCAACGAACCGTTTCAATGCCCGCCGTGCCTCACTGCGCGTCACCGGCCAGACGAACGGAGTGATGTCTCCCGGATGGTCGGCGAAATCGCGATTCACTTTTTCGATGACGTCTTTCGTGATGACGTCCGGCCGGAAATGAATCGGTGCCGGGAACGTCAGCCCGGCTTTCGGCGGCTGGCGGTTGTCCGCATCGAACGACCATTTGCCACCCCTCGGTTTCCCATCCTCGAGCAAGACGTCAAACCGTTTCCGCATCTGGCGTTGAACTACCCCCACCTACGCTTCGCTTAGAGGTGGAGGATTCCTGAGTTATTCGACCTAACGGTCGAAACCTTATCAGGCTAACCCCGTCGTCCCGACGGTTGAAGAAGCTAAGATGCGTTCTGCTTCTTGTTTGAGGTTTATTCCTGCATTCACATCGCGGTCGTGATGAATCCCGCAACTCGGGCATCTCCATTCACGCAAGCCAAGATGCTTCACGTCTTTGTGTTGATGGCCGCAACTAGAACAGAGCTGGCTCGAGGCAAAGGTTTTCCCGACCTTCACGACGGTCTTCCCGTACCAGTCGGCTTTATACTCGAGCATGCTGAAGAATTCTGACCAACTGACCTCGGAAATCGACTTGCTCAACTTGCGGTTCTTTTGCATGTTCTTCACTTGCAAAGTCTCGATTCCGATGACGTCGTGGTTTTTGACGATCTCGGTCGATACCTTATGCAGGAAGTCAGTACGCTTGTTGGCAATCTTCTCATGGATGCGCGCGACTTTTCGCTTTTGCTTCTGATAGTTCTTCGCCTCGGAAAGTCTCACTTTCCTGTTTAGGGCGATGAGCTGACGACGTGACAACTTGCGCTGTTCGCGCGCAAGTTTCTTCTCGAGCGTGCGGAAGTAGCGGTCGTTCTTGTACACCGTGCCGTCCGACAGGATGGCGAAGTTCTTCAGCCCGACGTCGACGCCGACAGATGATTCTGTCTTCGGCAGTTCGTT
The DNA here is from genome assembly GCF_018618205.1 of Exiguobacterium sp. s157. Taxonomy (NCBI): domain Bacteria; kingdom Bacillati; phylum Bacillota; class Bacilli; order Caryophanales; genus Exiguobacterium; species Exiguobacterium sp. s157. The sequence goes on along the minus strand of NZ_JACSLQ010000002.1, from coordinate 298,638 downwards.
GATCTCATGCTCTGCGAGCAGGGACACAAAGTACTTACCCGAAGCTGTGCGTCGGATCGTGGCGTTCAAGATTCGCCCCTCGACCTGTCTGGAGTTGGAAAAACGAACCCACTTCAACTTCGGAAGTTTGAGCTTGTTACCTACGATCGAGACTTCAGGAAGTTGATTCTTCTTCTCGATATTCGTCTTGTAAGATTGTACAGGGTTGCGCTTCGACTTGAATCGAGGCCGTTCGTTCTGCTTCTTAAAGAAACGATCATACGCATCGGCTAGGTGCTTGACGCTGGATTGAAGCGAATGACTATCTACTTCCTTGAGCCAGCCGAACTCTTGTTTTAGTAAAGGAATTTCTTTCGAACAAGAACCGTAGGACAGTCCTTTGCCTGTCTCTTTGTAGGTTTCATCCCACTTCGCTAAGAAGTGGTTGAACACGAAACGCGAACAACCGATCGTCTTGGCGATCAGGATTTCCTGTTCTTTTGTCGGGTAAATTCTGAATTTGTAAGCCTTATGTTTCAACATGAATTTCACCTCCTTGGAAGGAATTATACCCAAAAGAGAGGTTGGCGATTCACCTCCCACTTTCACTTCGTTTAGAAGTGGGAGTACTCTCGCCTAATTTGATAGAAGAGCGGCACGTCCGAATGTTCGACGAGCTTATATTTCTTCCCGAACTGACGCAACTTCTTCTCCATCGCGACGTCGGTGACGGCCGTATAATGGATTGCCTCCGGTTCGTATCGCTTGAAGTGGTCGTCCCACGCGTCCTGGAACGAATCGGCCTCATGATAGTCGACAGTGTAGCCCTTTTCTCGCAGTTCCTCAGCGAAGTGACGCATCGCCGAGAAGATGAGGACGAGTTTTTGTTTATGGTACGGCCGCCACGTCGACCGTGACGTCGCCTCAATCATGACGATGACGTCATCCTCCTCGATGTGATTGAATAGCTCGAGTTCGTGCGACAACTGATTGCCGAAAATCCAAAAGGAACGCATCGATTCAACTCCCCTCCTAAAATGGTTATGCTACACTCAATCTACCTCGATGTTATTTAGAAAGGAATGGTTCGATGCGCTTCACACGTCTCCAAACATGGATTGACAGTCAATACGAAAACCCGCGCGGCATCGTCGGGACGTATATCGGCGAGAAGATGGTCCGCCAACATCGGGTCGAAGTCGATTGGACGATTGAACAACTTCACATTCAGCCCGACCATCGTGTTCTCGACCTCGGTTGCGGGGCCGGCGACGCACTAGCACAGATCCTGCGTGGCTATGAGCACGTGCATGTGACCGGGCTCGACCGTTCCCCGACCATCGTCCGCTCGGCGCTCCGACGAAATCAAACGGACGTGCATGTTGGAAGAGCCGAAATCGTCGAAGGTGACCTCGGGACGCTCCCGTTTCCAGACGCACAGTTTGACCGTGTCTTCAGCATCCATACGCTCTATTTTTGGGAAGACGTGGCCGCCGTCCTCGCTGAAGTCGAACGCATCCTCGCACCAGGAGGGTCGTTCGTCATCACTTACTGCGACGGGAAAGGCGATGTGACGTGGGACGGCATCGCATCCATCGTGCGGGAACAGTTCATCCCTGCCGCTTCCACGCTCGGGTTCATTGACGTTCAAGAACGCCGTGGACCTGACTCGCGCGATTATCATACGGTCGCCGTAATGGGACGAAAACCAGTCTAACGTCAGCCCCGGCTCTTCCGTGTGACTGCTACACCGCCGAACCCGCTGATGATGGCAATATAGAAACCTAAATCATAGAACCAGCCGGTGTTGTTCACCTCATAGACGCGATACGTGTCATTGAACAATCCTAAAATGAGTGACACCGGTGCGATCCACCCGTGCCAGACGCCCCAAAAGAAGCCGGCCGGGTCGGTCGTGTACGTCCCGTCGCCCGGCACACAGCCGCCGAGGACGAGCATCAAACTGAGCATGATGGCTAACAATCCGATTCGTTTCATCTGAATCCCTCCTGCTATAAGTATTCCCGGTTTTAAAGAATTCAGTACGGTCTAACGTGCGCCAGACGAACGAAAAACAAGCAGCGACTCATCATGAGCCTCTGCTTGTTTTTCGTTACCGCCACAGTTGGACCGTGTTCGCGAACTCGATGTCGGTCGCGATTTCCCCATCGAGGGCATGTAAATCAAAATCCTTGCCGTCGAGCCACTCCTGAAAATCAAAGATGACCGGGTCGCGGTCGCCACCGAGGGCGAACCACGTCTCGAGCGTCTCCGGGAAATAAGCCGCCGTATGAATCGTGCCGGCCCAGCTCTTGTACAGCTCCGAGAAGACGCCTTTGTCCGAGTCGTTCATGAGCCGGAACGCACTCTCGGCGTCCTGGACGATATGTTGATACATCTTGATTTCCATCATCCGGCGTGTTGAATCATCAAGATGGTAACGGTTCTCGTGTTGTAGCAACTCGAAATGGTTCGTACAGATATTCGACTCGCGGACGCGAATGTCGCGCGGTGTCGCTTCGATGACACGCGTCTTCGACGACTTGTCGTGGACGACATACGTGAACGAGCCGCGGTGCGGAATCTCTTGAAGCAAATCGACCGCCTCCTCGACCGTGGCGCACGTCTCGAGAATCATTCGGCCAATCATCTGACAGACGAACCCATCCCCCGGGCGCCGGCGGTTGATGAAGTTATAACCCATGGCGAGCCCTTTCTCGTTCATCCCGTCCATCCGGCCGGTGACACGTGAGACGGGACCGATAACGGCGTAACCCTCATCTGGCTGGAACACGTTATAGCGTCCATCGTACGTCATCGGGTGATAGTCATAGTTGCGGACGAGGAAGTTGTCCCCCGTCAAAATCGAACAGCCGCTGACCGGGTTATTGACCCGGAAATGACCGAAGTGAAGGAGCGTGTCGGCGAGCGTCAATTCGAGCTCATCCTGCAGGCCGAGCAGTTCTTCCCAAATCTTCGGAGCGAACCGGTCGAACGCCTGCTTCGCCTCGCGCTCGTCAATCTCAAAGCGCGGGACGCGGAGCTTCCACTGGTCGGTCCGGTTCTCGAGCAGTTTGCTGCGCTTGATGTATTGTCCTTGAAAGCGGCCAAAGTCATAGTGACTGCCGCGGAATTGTGTGAGTTCACTTGAGACGCGTTGCATGAAAAAACCTCCCTTGCGCCTAGTATAACGGACGCAACGGAGGTATGTCTGACTTGAGACTGTTTACAACTTGAACTGTCGGCTCATGCGTTGCATGTCCTCGGCCGTGTGCGACAAATCTTTAACGAGCCGGTTCATCGTCTCGCTCGTCGCCGACATCTGTTCGGTCGAGGCGGCCACTTCCTCGTTACCAGCCGTACTCTCTTCAGAAATCGACGCGATGTCAGAAAGACCACGTTTGATGTCGTCTTGGTTCGTCTTGACGCGTCCGAGCTGCCCTTGCATCGAGTTCGTCAGGCGCTGCATCTCCCGCACACTCTGTTCAATCTCATTGAAGGCGCGCTTCGTCTCCTCGAGCGTCCGCTTGCCGTCCTCGGCAGCGTGCATGCTGTCCGTGAACGTCTCGCCGAGCGCGATCGAGTTTCGTTTGACGCTGCCAACGATTTCCGAAATCTCACTGACCGACCGCGCAACGCTGTCGGATAACTTGCGAATCTCAGAAGCGACGACGGCGAAGCCTTTTCCATGCTCCCCGGCACGAGCCGCCTCGATGGCTGCGTTCAAGGCGAGCAAGTTCGTCTGCTCAGAGATTTGACGGATCATCGTGACGAGCGCCGTCACTTCGTCCGCCTGTTGCTCGAAGTCCTTCACCTGGCCTTGCGACTCGCGCACTTGCAGATGGATGTTCGTCATCTTGCCGACGGCATCCTCCATCAGTTCGAGCCCTTCTGCCGTCACACGACTGACGACTTCCGCTTGTTCGCTCACGCCGTTCCCGTCGTGCGCCGTCTGGTCGACCAGTCCCGAGAACTCATTCATATGTCCGTACAGTTTCATCGTGAGCACGCTCTGATTCTCGACACCGCCCGCGATTTCTTCCATCGTGAACGCGATTTGACGCGAGGCATCGTTCACTTCTTCCGAGATGCTCGCCACGTTGCCGCTCTCGTCACGCACCGTCTGGGCGGACGTTTGTAATCCGGAGATCAAGTCGCGGAGCATTTTCGTCATCTGATCCATCGAGGCGGTGAGCCGCTTGATTTCGTCATTCGCCTTCAACTGGATGTTGTCCATCTCACGAGCCGCCGTCGCCAAGTCCCCGCTCGCGATATGGGTCGCGACACGCTCGAGCTCCCGGAGCGGACGAAGTTTCCAGCCAAGGTAGCGCCAAATGATGACTGAAGCCACCCCGAGCAAGATAACGAGCCCGATGAGAATCGGCGGCAAGCTCTCTTGCAACACGTCTTCCGTCACCGCTGCGACATCACTCGCCCCTTTGTCGATTCCAAGTACACCGATGACGTCCCCGCCTTGTTTAATCGGAACGAGCACCGTCATATAGTCTCCATATTCCGGGTCCTCGACGATCGGCGTCGTGACGGTCCCACCCTCAAACGCCGCTTTAGCATCTTCGAAAGACGTCGCCGTCGTCGGCGTGCCGATTTCGACCGCATCGCTCGCGCTCATACCGTCGACGATGATTTGAAGCTCTTCCCCGTCGGCCGCGAGTGTATAGACGTACATCGCCCCGATTTGCGTGCGATACGTATCGAGCTGTTCTCGAAACTGCTCGAACCGTTCATCTTTCGCAGGGTTCTGTAAAAATGAAGCATACGCTTCCGCGTCGATCGCCTCGCTAATCCGGGCCCCGTCCGCCAACAGGACGGCTTGCATCGAGCTCTGTACCGTATGCTTCGTACTGACGTACTGCAACACGCCGAATGTGACGATGAGTAGCGTGATGAATGCCAACATCATCGCCAAAATCCGCGTCTGTAGCGATTGTGGTTTATTTCGTTTCATGTGATTCCCTCCATTCGTCCTTACTGTATGTATCGGACAATCTCCGAAAAACTGCACAAAAAAACGGATGATTTTCGACAAAAATCATCCGTTCGTTCATTCATTTGTCGAATCTACAACCTCGAGCGGCATCGACACCTCAGCCTCGCCCTCTTCTCCGACATGGAAGAGAGGCAGCGTCTCGGTGACGAATAGATCGGGGTTTAAATCCGCTTGATAGACGTAAGTTCGCACATCCCCTTCGCGTTCCGCGACGAGTTCACCGAACGGAATCGGGACACGCGTGCCGTCGACTTCATAACTAATGATCGTCGTCGGATCGAGGCGACGGTCTTCGAGCATCCGAATCGTGAACAACATCGTTGAGCTGTTCGTCCGCTCGAGCGAGACCGCAATCGATTCCGATTGGCCGGCTCGCTTGTCGATCATCGCATCATCAACGTCCTGTTCGAACACGACGTTCTCCTCGACCGGATCATCTTGCACTTGTTGGCAACCGACGATGGTCGCCAATCCGAGAATCAAGGCAATCACCAATACGCGCATCTCGTTCTCTCCTCACTTCAAGGCGAAAGTGAGTTCCGCTTCACAAGCAACTTCTCCATCGACTGTCGCCACGGCGCGTCCTTTACCGATCGGTCCGCGCACTTTCAAGATTTCGACCTCGAGGCGCAATTGATCGCCCGGGACGACTTGACGTTTGAAGCGACATCCGTCGATGCCTGCGAAGAACGCGAGCTTGCCGCGGTTCGACTCTTGCTTGAGCATCGCGAACGCGCCTACTTGCGCGAGCGCTTCGACGATCAAGACGCCAGGCATGACGTTATAGTCCGGGAAATGTCCATTGAAGAACTCTTCATTCGCCGTCACATTCTTTAATCCAACGGCCCGTTTGCCTTCTTCGACTTCAAGAATTCGGTCGATGAGCAAAAACGGGTACCGATGCGGGATCACTTCTTTAATCTGTTCAATCGTGTACATGGTTCCACCACCCTTATGATGTTAGCCAAAAATCGGTGATATGGCGCCACGTGTCGATGTTGAACACGTCCTTCCACTCGCCTCCGCCAATCACGCTGTACCCAATGATGGCCCCAATCGCAAGCATCACGAAAGCCAACAGCAGGACAACGATGACGCGTAACAAGATCGGGAAACGTCGATGGTTCGATAATCGCTTCCGCTCCGTCCGCTCTTTGGACTCGGTCTGTTCCGAGCCGTTCTGTTCTTCGTTCGCCACGTCCATACATCCTTTCAGCTGAATTAATCATAACATATTAGTACCTGGTATTAAAACTATTGCATGAGTTCTATATAAGTGTAACGTATCTACCATACGTCGAACAAGCGCCCGGCCTAGGGCAAGGGCGACGCTTCTGTGAAAAATACTGCCCGCTTCCGCCTATGCTGTGCTACCATAAGAGTATTCATCATTTAGGAGGGTTTATTTTTATGTGGAAAGAATTCAAAGAGTTTGCAATCAAAGGCAATGTGATCGACCTGGCCGTCGCCTTCATCCTCGGGGCCGCCTTCACGGCCATCGTCACGTCGCTCGTCAATGACATCTTCATGCCGTTCCTCGGCATCCTCATCGGCGGCATCGACTTCTCGACGCTCGCGGTGTCGGTGCTCGGCGTGAACGTGACGTATGGCAACTTCCTGCAAGAAATCGTCAAGTTCTTCCTCATCGCCTTCGCCTTGTTCATGATGGTCAAAGTGCTGAACCGTCTGAAGCGAGAAAAAGCGGTCGAAGAGACACCGGAGCCGGAACTGTCGCGTGAAGAACAGCTCCTCTCGGAGATTCGTGACCTATTAAAAGAACGCTCGTGACCCAAAGACGCCTGAACCGAAGTTGGTTCAGGCGTCTTTGTCGATTAACCGGAACGCTCGGCTGACGGCGTCCGTCAAGAGCGCTGCCGCTTGCTGCATCGCTTCCTCGAGCGTCATCACCCGGGAAACAATCGGGAAGACGGCCTGAATCCCCACGTCCGGGACGGCAATCAGTTCCGATTGTCCGGCGAAGACGAGCGTCGGTACGTCGTACGTATGGGCAAGACGTGCCAACCCGTAAGGCGCTTTCCCGTGAAGCGACTGCGCATCGAAGTGGCCTTCTCCGGTAATCAACCAGTCGACCGTCCGTAACGTCTCCTCTAGATTCGACCACCGCACGACGTCCTCGATTCCGCTCACATACACGGCCCTGAGCTGATAGAGCGCGAAACCAATCCCGCCGGCCGCACCCGCTCCCGGTTCTCCCGTCACATCACGCTCGAAACAACGGGCGTATGAGGAAAGTCGTTCCTCGTAGCTAACGACGTCTTGTGGGGCCAGTCCCTTCTGTGGTCCAAACACGGCCGCCGCCCCCTTTGGTCCGAGCAACGGGTTCGTCACGTCCGAGGCCATCCGCCACTCGACTTGACGTGCTTCCGGGAGGAGCCCTGACCAGTCGATACGACTGACGCGCTCGATGTGATGCGGGAACGGTCCAATGACATGTCCAAACTCATCGAAGAAGCGGACACCGATCGCCTCGAGCAAACCTTTTCCCCCGTCGACGGTCGCGCTCCCGCCGAGGCCGACAGTGATGCGCTTCGCCCCGCTCTTGAGCGCATGCTTGATTTGTAGCCCCGTCCCATAGGAGCTGTAGCGCCACGGGTCAAGTGTATCGACAAGTGTGAGCCCAGACGCCTCGGCCACTTCGATGACCGCTTCTCGTCCCGCCTCGAGCCACGCGTAGCGCGTTGTTCGTAACGTCCCGTTGAGCGACATGACGTCCTGCGTGACGATTTCGGCATCCGGATGTGTCAGGAGCCACGCATCTAAAAATCCTTCGCCTCCGTCTGAAATCGGCACCTCGATGACATCGCGTCCAGCGAGTGCCCGACAAACCGCCCGATTCGCTTCCACGCTCGTCAACGACCCTTTGAACGAATCCATCGCCACGACAATCCGCATGTCCATCCCTCCTCCTATTCAGTGTAACGCAAAAACCGCCCTTCCTAAGAAGAACGGTCTGTGATTAACGGAGTGACGTGACGAGTCCCATCATCTGGTCACTCATCGACAACGCCCGTGAATTCATCTGGTAGGCACGTTGCGTAATCGTCATGTCGGTCATCTCTTTCGTCAAATCGACGTTCGACGATTCGAGCGTCCCTTCGATCAACAGATTGCCGAGCGGACGGTCAACGTCCGCCGCCAAATCAGCCGCATAGACGTTGTTGCCGAGCGGTTGGAGCGCTGACGTGTTGCGCACCTCGACGATATCGAGACGGCCGAACTCTTGCTCGGCCCCGTTCACGCTGGCGACGACCATCCCATCTTGACGGACGCGATGCGCCGTCGCCTCATTCGGCATGACGATCGGGTTCCCGTCCGCACCCAGGAGGGCGTTGCCGTTCACGTCGACGAGCGTCGTCGTATCACCGACCGACAGCTGCATGTTCCCGCTTCGGGTCAATCCGACACCGTTCTCTGTCTCGACGGCGAAGAACTGGCGGCTCGCTTTCAAGAACACATCAAGGCCACGGTCCGTCTTCCGGATTTGGCCGATATTGAACTGTTGACTGATGTCAGCGACGTGGCCGCCAACGCCGATGCGAATCCCGTTCGGGGTGTCGCGTCCGACTTCAAGCTCGGCACGCGGTTGATTGTCGTACGCCTGCGACAAGAGCGAGGCGAAGTGGGTCTGTTCCCGCTTATAGCCGGCCGTGTCGACGTTGGCGATGTTATGACCGGTCACATCGAGCTGGCGCTGAAGCTGCGTGAGCGACGAGACCGAGTTATAGATCGATTGCATAGGCTTCCTCCTTAACGAATCCGAGCGATCTCAATGGCCCGCTCGGCACTCTTGTCATACGCTTGGACGACTTTTTGGTTCGCCTCGAACTGACGGTACGTCGTCATCAAGTCGGCCATCGTCCGATCGAGATCGACGTTTGCCTCTTCGATAAATCCTTGTTGGAACTGAACGTTCGCTGCTGGCGGTGCGTCTCCGTTGACCCGGTAATCGTTCCCGACCTGTTCGAGCGTCGCTAAGTCATTAACTTGGACGGCACCGAGTGTCGCCACATTCTCACCGAGCGACGTGATTTGACCATCGACCGACAGCGTGAACTCACTTGACGGCAGCTGGATGCGCTCGCCTGCGTCAGAGAGGATATAACCGCCATCCGCCGAGCGTAAGAAACGCTCCTCATCGACCGCGAAGCGTCCGTTCGTCGTATAGAGCGTCTCGCCGTTCTGTTCGACGGCGAACATGGCGGCACCCGTCACGTCAGCCGGCACCTTCATATATACGTCGGTCGGGCTGCCCGTCTCCGAGATGCTCCCGCTCGAGAACCGAGGCATCGTCTCTTGAAGGTAGACACCTGTCGATAACGTGCCAACTTCACCTTGCACGCGTGAACCCGAATTTCCCGGGTGGCTCACTTGAGCGAGCAACATTTCCGGGAACGAGCGAACGACGCCGTTCGATGCCTTGAATCCTGGTGTTCGGACGTTACCGAGGTTATTGCTCAAAATCTCTTGTTGGCGCTGGAGCGCGTTCATCGCGCCCGCCGCCGTATATAATCCGCGTAACATGGTTCGTCTTCCTTTCATCGTTCAAAGTCTTCACTCTGTATATCGTACCAAATGAATGTTTCATTCACCGTTTTTTGAAAAAAAACTAAAAAAAACCACTTCGCAATGTGAAGTGGTTTTCGTCAAGCGACAATCGGGAGTTCGACCGTCATAATCGTCCCATTCCCAAGTTCAGAACGAACGCTGATCGTCCCGCCGTGCGATTCAATAATCTCCTTACAGATCGCAAGCCCAAGGCCGGTGCCTCCAATATTGCGACTCTGTTCGTTTTGGACACGGTAGAACTTCTCAAACAGTCGTTCGGCATCTGCGGGTGCCACACCCATGCCTTCGTCTTCGATGGCGATCCGGATGACATCGTCATCGCACGAGACGTTGACGGCTATATTGCCGCCGTCGGGTGAATATTTAATGGCGTTATTCAAGATATTCGAGAACACTTGACGCAGTTGCGCCGGGTCCCCGGAGACGCGAATCGTTTCATCACAATCGAAATGGAACGCATGCAACTCGGTCGAACCGGCATGAATCTCAAGAATATCGGACAATAGTTCGAACAAACTCTCGACTTTGAAGTCTTGCTGCGCGTTACCGGACTCTATCTTCTGCACGTCGAGCAGATTGCTGACGAGCCGCTCGAGCCGGGTCGTCTCGCTATGAATCATACTCAAGTAGCGTTTCCGCTTCTCTTCGTCGACCTGTCGGTGTTCAAGCAGTTCGGTAAAACCAAGAATGGATGTGAGCGGGGTACGAAGTTCGTGTGAGACCGTCGCGACGAGTTCCGTCTTCAAGCGGTCAATCTCAATCTCTTTCGTAATGTCCCGCGACACAAACATCACGCCGAAACGTTCGTCCTGCAGTTCAATCGGTTCGGCGTACATCCGTATGATACGTCTTCCCCCTTGCATCGAATACGTAAACGTTTCATCGAAGATTCCACAGTTTTTAGCCCGGTGTGTGAAGCGATTGAGACCGTCCTGATCATCGATTTGGTCCATGAACGGCTCATAAAACGCGTCAATCGGATACAAGCTCTGACGGTCGCCGAACGGGAACGGCTGCTCATACAGTTCGAACAGCGCCTCGTTGGCGAAGCGTTGGTTTGTGTCTACCTCGACAAAGACAATCGCGTCGCGCATCGTATGCAAAATGCGGGCCGTCTTCTCGCGCTCTTTCTCAAGTTCAGTATGTTGATGAATCAACGAGCTCGACATCTCCGTGAACGATTTCGATAGTTGACCAACCTCGTTTTTCATTGGATTGATTGGAATAAGCGTGGCATGCGGATCGACGGCCAGCCGTTCACTGTTCGTGATGAGCGCCTCAAGCTGTTTCGTCAACCGCACAATATATGGTTGTAGGCTAACAAAGAGGATGAACAACGCGCCGAGCAAAATGAGTAGCCACATCCATTGGGCTTTGGCGAGCTGCTCCGACAGTTCTTCCCGGAGACCCGACTCTTGAAAGTCGAGCTCGGAGCGATAGTCCGTGAATACCGATTCCATGTCGACGATGCTCGCACTCATATCGGCCGCACTATTCGAATTGAATTTGAATCGTGTCTGATTCGACGATGCATTCTTCGGCATGAGTTGGCCGACGGTCGCCATCTGTAAGAACGGCTCATCGACTTCGCCGTTCGCTTTGGCGACAACGTAACGTTCGAGACCAGGCATGACGCGCGTCGTATAGATGGTAAAGAGCAAACGCGCCTCTTCCGCGAACGTCGTCTCTTCGTTCGTCTCGGCGTTCTGTTCAAACCAGCTCGTCTGGTCGTCGATTCGGTCTTGGGCTTGCTTGACTTCTGCTAGCAATGCATCCTCCCCAAGTAAAACGTGGCCGCGCATCTCGTATTGCATCGACTGCCATGTCTCGAACAAATCAGTCGCCCGCGAACGATGTTCACTGATCCGCTCAAGCTCGACCGTGGTTTCGCGGATCGCCTGCTGGGTATAAAAGTATGTGCCGAGTGACGTCAACGTGATTAAGGCAATCAATACATAAAACACGGTGAGGACTTGGCGGCTAATTCGTTGTTCAATCCAGCGTTTCATATATAGCCTTCTTTCATATCGATGATTAATCGGATTAGATAGTTTCGTATGTTCGGCTATTCAAAAAAGTCAGTTTCGTGTACGATAAGAAAACATTCGTCACGTTAATATGTGAACGATTAGTGTCAGTATATCGTTCGTTTCTCACAAAAAACTCACAAACCACGAAGGGAATATGCAGATGACCCCTAAATCGATTGGGCTGGTCATGTTGATGGTCTTCTTCGCGCTCGTTGGCGGCTTCGCCTTAACGCGCGGACAGACGATTGACGATTCAGTCACCGTCACACAAGGAACGGCCGATTTGACCGATTCTCGTGTGACCGAACAACTCATGCGTCTCGATGGGACGTGGCGCTTTCAATCGAGCCTGCTCGAGCGAGTCGACCGCGAGTCTTATCGACAACTCCCGCATGTGACACCACACAAGATGGCTACTTATGAAGCTGACATTTCACTGCCTCCCGGACAATACGCTTTGCGTGTGCCGCGTAACCACCCACATGTCAACCTTCTCATTGATGGAGAAGCTGTTTCACCCGTCTACGCATCGACAGATGAAGACCTTCGGCATGCCTACCTCGTTCTTCTGGATACGCATACCCCGACGTTCCGTCTGACGATTCAAACGGCTGAGACGAATGAGCTCTCGACTGGAATTTCCGATAGCCTGCTCATCGGTCCAACGAGCAATATGATGACCTATCATAATCAATACTTCAGTTATGAGTTCGTGATTATCCTCATCTCGCTCCTCATTTTTTCATTCTACGCAATCGTTCGGCTGTTCCATCGTAAGGAATCGCTCTATTTATATGGGGCTGCTTTCTTTTTCCTCGTCAGCGTCTCGCTTATGACGAATGATCAAATGATCGTATTCGAAATCGTCCCTATGATGTCTTACGTTTTGGCCCATAAATTAAATTTGATTACGGCATTACTGAGTGTCGCGATGTTAATCAACTTTGCGTTACGTCTCGAACGCGTCCCGTTTCGACACTTTTTGAAGTACGCGTCCTACCCGTTCTATGCGTTCAGTCTGATCGCCTTGGTGCTGCCAGAAGGTGCGCACGCGACGTTCGACCAATTCCCTTGGGTGTATGTCTTGTTCATCACGTTCTTCTGGACCGGGCTGAACATCAATTGGCTGTTCGAACGAAAAAACGACGGCTATCCGTTCGAATTTCTCGTGTTCACGATCTCACTCATCATCGGCTATGTCGGCCAGTTGATCAACGTTCTGATTGACCACCCGAACCAAGAACTGTATACGAGCGTCATGTCGCTCATTTACTTCCTGCTCATGTTCACGTTGCTCCCGATTCACTTGTCGACGGATAAACGGAAAAAGCGTGAAGTGCAGACGTTCGCCAACCAAAGTGAGATTTCGTTCTTCAACGCCCAAATCAAGCCGCACTTCCTATACAACACGTTCGGGAACGTGATTGCGCTCTGTTACACGGCACCGACCGAGGCGGCACGTTTGCTCAGCCATTTGAGCACATATGTCCGCTTCATCTTCGAGAATGGGCGGACCGAGAACGATATCTCGCTCAAGCAAGAACTCGACGTCATCGACTCGTATTTGATGATTGAGCAGACTCGCTTCAATGATGCGTTCACCATCACGAAAGATATCGACGAATCCGTCCTCAACGCCTTGATTCCACCGCTGTTATTGCAACCGCTCGTCGAGAACGCGGTACAGCATGGGTTGATGAAGCAACCAGGTATCAAACGGCTCATGTTGTCGATCCAGTCCTCAGATGATGCAATCGATATCCGGATTGCCGACAACGGCATCGGGTTCAATCCGACACCGCACTTGAGAAAATCGAATGGAATTGGTATCCCGAATGTCAAGAATCGGATCGACTTCATATCAGATGCCACATTTAAATTAAATTCTGAACCAGGGGTCGGAACGCATGTGCATATCCGACTCCCAAAACGAGAGAGGATGAACGAGCAACATGCGCACGATTTTGATTGAAGATGAGCACCATATTTTAAGGATGATGGAACGCCTCATCCAAGCTGAACCAAACTTGAAATGGATGGGGTCGTTCCACGATCCGTTCCAAGCACTTGAATTTTTAGCAAACCAGGAAGTCGACCTCGTCTTTCTCGATATCGAGATGCCCCAGATGAACGGTCTCGATTTCGCCAAACGATTGCCCGAGACGACTCAAGTCGTCTTCACGACGGCGCACAGCCAATACGCGGTCGATGCGTTCAACCTGCAAGCGACGCACTATCTGCTCAAACCGATTACCGAACAGATGATTCACGACCTCATTCCTCGCGTCGAGAAACGATACAAGGAGACAATGTCGACCGAGCATCACCGGACGTGTACGATTCAATGTCTCGACCACTTCTCGGTCAAGACGCAAGACGGTGACCTCGTCAAATGGCCGACACAGAAGACCGAGGAGCTGTTCGCCTACTTGATTTTCCATCGTGATAAAGTGGTCAATAAATGGCTGATTGCCGAGACGCTCTATCCAGAGATTGATGAGCCGCAGCGGGCGCTCCACAACGTCTATAACCTCGTCTACCGCTTGAAGAAGACGCTCGCCGAGTATGATTTGAGTATCTCGGTCCAGACGATCAACAACGGCTACTCGCTCCATTTGGACGACGTCTGTCTTTGCGATTACCATGACTGGTTAGATGCGAAAGAAAAGCCGTTCCCGCAAACGGATTTGTCCACTCGACTCTTCGTCGACAAAGACTATACATGGCATTAAAAAGAGCTTCTCCCTTGAATTGGGAGAAGCTCTTTTTAGCGTCCGACGAAGCCACCGTCGACGTGAAGATGTTGCCCATTGACCCAGGCCCCGTCCGACCCCATGAGGAACGCGATATAGCGGGCCGTGTCTTCGGATGTCCCGACACGTCCATGCGGGAACAGCGGTACGAGTTGTTGACGGAGCCCGTCATCAATCCAACCCGAATCGGTCGGGCCCGGGTCGAGCGCATTCACAGAGATTCCGTACTGCCCTGCCCCGTTAGCGAGCGCCGGCGTGATGGCGATTAACATGCCTTTCGTGGCGATATAAGCCAAGTTGGATGCATCTGCTCCCCCGGACACCATGAACAGGATGCGTCCGTCCGTATGCCCAGCCTGTTTGTATCGCTCGATGAAGGCGAACGTCAGACCGAGCGTCCCTTCATTGTTGACGAGATAATGCCGGCGAAGTGTCTCGGTCGTGAACGTATCGACGCTCACGTGCCGTTCATACGTCGCGTTGTTGATGAGACGGCTCGGAGTACCGAGCGCCGCTTCGACGCGGTTGAGTAGCCCTTCTGCGTCTCCAGACGCCAAATCATACGCTTCGTGTGCGACACGGGCCCCTGATGCCCGTAATTCGTCGACGAAGCCGTCGATGAAGTCCGGTTCCGCTCCGACGCCTTCCGTGCCGTCAAACGGGCTCCAATGCGTGAGATACAAGTCATGGCCTGACGTAGCGAGTTTTCGCGCGATGGCTGCCCCGATGCCTTGCGTCCGACTGACGCCGGTAATGAGTGTGAGTGGTCGTGTCATTTAATGATCCCCTTTAGTCCCTAATTTGGTGAGAAAATACGGTCCCCAGTCCGCTTCGTGCGGAATGACATACGTCCACGTGTAAGCCGGGTCGACGATATAGATGTCCGCATAGTCCATGGTTTCGACAATCAACTCTTTCCTGGCAAGTGGTTGTGCTTTCGTCAAGTCGAGTTCGAGCACATCGTTCGAGTGTTGAAAAAAGAGCATCGCTTTCCACTTCCCTGCCCGTTCGAACGCATGCTCAGCAGCCGTTCCGACGAGACAGCCGTCAGCCCCTGCCCCGATATCCTCCCATAGATAAGGGGAAAGCCGTGTCCGCTGTTCCGGTCGTATGAAGTGCGCCACCCATGTCTGACGCGCTTCCTCACCTCGGTCTTCAACCTCCGTGACCTCGACTCCTTTCGCCGTCAATCGCTCAATCAATGGATTCATCTGCAGCCCTCCCTCTCTTATTCTATCCATTTCCAGGAAATTCAGACAGTGTTGAACGCAAAAAAAGCACGACGCCTACTGACGTCGTGCCTTTAGATGATCTTACTTCAAACGATCCAAGTGCTCGAGCATGATGCCCGTGCCATGCGCGACGCTGAGCGTCGGCTCTTCGGCAATCATGACCGGCAATCCGACACGCTCGGCGACGAGCTGGTCGATCCCGTGGAGGAGCGAGCCGCCACCTGTCATGATGATGCCGCGGTCGATGATATCGGCCGCAAGTTCCGGAGGCGTCTGTTCGAGGACGCGCTTCGTTGCTTCGACGATCTCATTTGCCGATTCAGCCATCGCTTCACGGAGTTCTTCCGACGTGATGGTTACCGTACGCGGAAGCCCACGCACCATGTCACGACCTCGGATATCCATCGTCTCGTTACGTCCGCCTGGGAAGACCGTCGCAATCTCTTTCTTGATTTGCTCGGCCGTCCGCTCACCGATGACGAGCTTATGCTTGTCTTTGATGGCGCGGAGGATGTCCGTATCGAACCGATCCCCGGCGATTTTAATCGTTTCGCCGCAGACGATATCGCCCATCGAGAGGATGGCAACGTCTGTCGTCCCGCCACCGATGTCGACAATCATATGACCGACCGGCTTCCAGATGTCCATGCCTGAACCGACGGCTGCTGCCTTCGGTTCTACGGCGAGGAAGACTTCTTTCGCGCCGGCCTTCTCGGCCGCCTCACGGATCGCTTTCGCTTCAACCGGTGTCACGTTTGCCGGTGTACAGATGAGCATGCGGATGCCGCCAAAGAAACCGCGGACTTGGATCTTCTCGACGAAATGGCGAAGCATCTCTTCGGTTGTCGCGAAGTCAGCGATGACCCCATCACGGAGTGGACGGATGGCGACGATGTCACCTGGCGTACGTCCGACCATCTGATACGCTTCCGTTCCGACAGCGAGTACTTTCCCTGTCGAACGCTTGATGGCAACGACGGATGGCTCGTCGAGGACGATGCCTCGACCTTTGACGTGGATGACGACGTTTGCTGTTCCTAAATCAATCCCGATATCTTTTGAAAACATGGTGTGTAGGTTCCTCCGTTCGTTACTTCATTGAAAAGAGCGAGAAGAGTCTCTCCTCGCTCCTATGAGTCTATTAATTAGTTCTTGACCATTTCTTCGGCAACTTCGACGTTCCCTTGGATTCGCTCGATGTCAGCACCAAGCGCTTGCAATTTCTTGTGGAAGTCGACGTAGCCACGGTCGATGTGGTAGAGATCGCCAACGCGTGTCTCTTCGTCCGCGATGAGTCCCGCGAGGACGAGGGCTGCTCCGGCACGAAGGTCAGTCGAGACGACTTCAGCACCTTGGAGGCGAACGCCGCCTTTGATGATTGCCGAGCGTCCTTCGATTTTAATGTCTGCGTTCATGCGGCGGAATTCTTCGACGTGCATGAAGCGGTTCTCGAACACTGTTTCGGTGATGACCGATGTGCCGCCAGCTTTCAAGACGAGCGCCATCATTTGTGCTTGGATGTCAGTCGGGAAACCAGGGTGTGGCATCGTCTTCACGTCGACCGGCTTCAACACATCCGGTGCGATGACACGCATGCCTTCTGACGTATCCTCGAACTTGACGCCCATTTCTTCCATCTTCGAGATGAGTGGGCGAAGGTGCTCGCGCTCAGCGCCGATGACTTCGATGTCGCCACCTGTGATCGCTCCAGCAACGAGGAACGTACCGGCTTCGATGCGGTCAGGGATGATTGAATGCTCGGCACCATGGAGTTTCTCCACGCCTTCGATTCGAATCGTTTCTGTACCGGCACCGCGGACGTGTGCGCCCATACCGTTCAAGAAGTTGGCAAGGTCGACGATTTCAGGTTCTTTGGCGACGTTTTCGATGACCGTTGTTCCTTCAGCAAGGACTGCCGCCATCATGATGTTCTCTGTCGCGCCGACAGATGGGAAGTCCAAGTAGATCTTCGCACCTTTCAAGCGACCGTCGACCGAAGCTTCGACGAAACCGTTGCCGATGACCGTCTTCGCGCCCATTGCCTCGAAGCCTTTTAAGTGGAGGTCAATCGGACGTGACCCGATCGAGCAACCGCCTGGCATTGCGACACGCGCATGCCCAAGACGAGCAAGGAGAGGACCCATGACAAGGATCGAGGCACGCATCTTGCGGACGTACTCAAGCGGCGCCTCGTCTTTGATTGTGCCCGACGCATCGACAGTGACTTCGTTATTTGCTTCGTCAAACGCAACCTCTGCACCAAGGTGGCGAAGTACTTTGTTAATCGTGTACACATCAGCGAGGCGTGGCACGTTTTGAAGTACCGACTTTCCTTCGCTTGCTAAAAGAGTGGCAACCAATGTTTTGAGTACGGCGTTTTTAGCTCCTTCAACACGCACAGTACCTGACAATTTACGTCCTCCACGGACTACAATCAAATCCTTCATATCTCTCTTTGTCCTCCAACTTCGTTGTTTTTTTGTTTTATACGTCGATATCCTCTACCGGATGTGGTTATGTCGATTACTACGATGGTTTGTAACACGTGACGCTTCATCAGAGAGAAAAATAATAATAAAAGCACTCATAAAATTCTGATGAAAAATTCGTCATGTCAGACGAATTTATCCTACACGATAAACATATAAGAAACGTTACAGCAGGATTACAGTTTAGTAATCGTTTCCCTGCCTACTGTAATGGTGCGAGCGCCTGGGCCAATCGGATATACTCCAAAAAGAACTGGGCGATCAGTGAACCGAAGACGACGGCCACGAGGACACGCAAGACTGCTGCTTGCGGACTCCTCACTTGATTGAGCAGGCGGTCCCATTTGACCGGCATGAGTGCCCACCAAGCGACGTAGATCGCTACGACGTAAATGACGAGCGATAACACGGTGTTCAACATCGACGATTCCCCTCTTTTCAAAAATTCGTACCATTTTTAATCATAGCATGTCACGTCAGAGAAAAAAAGACTTAGCGTTTAAGTGAGTGGTGGAATGGGTTCATCCGATCAACTCGCTTTCTCTCCATAAACCGCATACAAAAAGGAACGTCAATCGGCGCATGGCCTTAGTACAGTAATTGACGTCCCTTCAACATTTCAAACATTATTCACTTCAGCATCATAAGTTTGGCTCCAACGGATGGCTTCGACGTAGTATCGAGACAAGTCCGGCATCGTCTCATCGACGTCGACCGTCAACCGCTCATAGGCGAGCACCGTATTGAGCAAACCGCGCAACTCGTTGTCTTCCCCGAGAAGCGCCGCTTTGACGACGGGTTCGACCGGAAGCTCCGAGACGAGCGTATGCATCGTCTCGTCCAAGATGACGTCAAGCGACGAGAAGATACCCGTGATGAACGCGTCGAACGCCGTCACGTGCGGCAGCGTCTCGGCCGCGATCAGTTCCATCATCTTGCCGCGGATGACACTCTGTTTAATCAATTCTTTCGATTCGGATGTCTGCAACTCACGCAACAACATCAAGTAGGACCAACGCCGCATCTCATCGAGCCCGATGCGCGCGACGGCCTGTTCAATCGATTGAATCGTGTGACGTCCCTTTTGATAAACCGTGTTGACCGAGCGTAACATTTTATACGACAAGTCGACGCTTCGTTCGATTTGGCTGGCGATGCGTCGGAAGTCCGGTTCCGGCTTATCGAGTTCCTTCAGCACTTCGACGAGCGTATGCCGGAGCGGATGGACCTCGGCACCGTGGACGACCGTCGGCCGACTGAAGAAGTAGCCTTGGAACATGTGATAGCCGAGCTTCTTGGCAATCTCATATTCGAACGGTGTCTCGATTTTCTCCGCTAGAAATTCGACGCGATGGCCGAGGGCGTCGATGAGCCGCTTCTGTTGGTCGATCGGTGTCGCCTGGTAGTCGATTTTGATGATATCGGCGAGTCCGATGAGTGGCCGATACTTCTCTTCGAACACGAAGTCGTCGAGGGCGATCGTATAGCCTTTCCGACGTAACGAACGTAACGCCGCCAAGACTTTCTCCGTCGGTTCGACATGCTCGAGCACCTCGACGACGAGCGTCTGCCGCGGCAATAAAGCCGGTACCTCGCTCTCAATCAAGTTTTGCGGAAAGTTAATGAACGCTCTCGTCCCTTCCGTCAACTCCCGAAAGTTGAAGACGAGATAGGCGTTATGAATCACGTCGGCGGTCGCAAGTGCGTCATCGACATGTTCAAATATATTTTTCTCGCTGCGGCGATATAACAGTTCATAGCCACAGACGCGTAATTTTTGATCAAAGATCGGTTGGCGCGCAACATAAACTTTCATCCCATTGTCTCCTTTACCGTAGTTCCCACCTATATTATCGGATAAGAGATGTCTGTCTTCCACTATTTGGGCGTAAAACTTTTGATGCTTTGGACCTATATATATAGAAGGAACGTGATTCATTCGGTCCATCCACAAAAAAATCTCCCCTGCGGCTGCAGGAGAGATGTCGGTTATTCTTTGATATCGCGAATGCTCAAACGGTTAATCGCTTTTTTGAGCGCGAGCTCCGCACGACGGAATTCGAGGTCCGAGAGCTTCGTGTCTTGAAGACGACGCTCGGCACGAACTTTCGCCGCAGAAGCGCGGTCGTAGTCGATTTTATCCGCCATTTCGGCTGTTTCAGCTAAGATCGTCACCGTGTCGGGACGAACTTCCATGAAACCGCCGCTGAGTGCGATCAGCGTGCGTCCACCATCTTCGTGGCGCAGTTTGAGAACTGAGATATCGAGCGGTGTCACCATCGGGATGTGTTTCGGTAAGATACCGAGTTCACCGGTCACCGATTTGGCGACGACCATCCGTGCCTCGCCCTCATAGGCTGCACCATCCGGGGTGACGACGTTGACGTGAAGAGTATTCATCGTCTAGTTTCCCCCTTCCGTGTAGGTCTTAGACCAACGTCTTCGCTTTTTCGATGACGTCTTCGATTGGACCAACGAGACGGAATGCATCTTCTGGAAGATCGTCGTGTTTACCATCGAGGATCTCTTTGAAGCCGCGAACTGTCTCTTTAACTGGTACGTACGAACCTTTTTGGCCTGTGAACTGCTCAGCCACGTGGAAGTTTTGTGACAAGAAGAACTGAATACGACGGGCACGGTGAACCGTGAGCTTATCGTCTTCAGACAACTCGTCCATACCGAGGATTGCAATGATATCTTGAAGCTCTTTGTAACGCTGAAGCGTCTGCTGGACGTTACGGGCTACTTCGTAGTGCTCTGGTCCGACGATGTCAGGCGAGAGGGCACGTGAAGTCGATGCGAGCGGGTCAACGGCTGGGTAGATCCCCATCTCCGAAAGACGACGCTCCAAGTTAGTCGTTGCATCAAGGTGAGCGAACGTTGTCGCTGGAGCCGGGTCAGTATAGTCATCGGCTGGTACGTATACGGCTTGAATCGATGTAACCGATCCTTTAGCTGTTGACGTGATCCGCTCTTGAAGCATACCCATTTCCGTCGCGAGTGTCGGTTGGTAACCTACGGCAGATGGCATCCGACCGAGAAGGGCCGATACTTCCGAACCTGCCTGTGTGAAACGGAAAATGTTATCGACGAAGAGAAGAACGTCTTGTCCTTGCTCATCGCGGAAGTATTCTGCCATTGTAAGACCCGTCAAGGCTACGCGAAGACGCGCGCCCGGCGGCTCGTTCATCTGACCGAAGACCATCGCCGTTTGCTTGATAACGCCTGAGTCCGTCATCTCGTGGAACAAGTCATTTCCTTCACGCGTACGCTCACCGACTCCTGCAAATACAGAAATCCCGCTGTGCTCTTGCGCGATGTTGTTGATGAGTTCCTGAATGAGAACGGTTTTACCTACACCGGCACCACCGAAGAGGCCGATTTTACCACCTTTGATGTATGGTGCGAGAAGGTCGACGACTTTGATTCCTGTTTCCAAGATCTCAACTTTTGTCGACAACTCATCGAACGTCGGTGCGAGACGGTGGATCGGTGACCGACGGACAGTCGGTGATACTTCTTTATCGTCAATCGGGTTACCAAGTACGTTGAAGACACGACCGAGCGTCTCTTCTCCGACCGGTACTGAAATCGGTGAACCTAAGTCAAGTACTTCCATGCCGCGGCGAACGCCGTCCGTTGAGTCCATCGCAATCGTACGGACCGTGTCATCCCCAAGGTGAATCGCCACCTCGAGCGTCAAGTCGACACTGACATCTTGCGCCGATTCAGCCACATGCGTGACTTTGAGGGCGTTGTAGATGTTCGGTAAGTGGTTGTCGAACTTAACGTCGATAACTGGGCCCATGACTGCGACTACGCGGCCTTTCATGCCGTATTCGTTCATCGTGTTAGCCTCCTACAATCTAGAGGGCGTGCGCTTATTCAAGCGCAGCCGCACCTCCGACAATCTCTGTGATTTCTTGTGTGATCGCCGCTTGACGCGCGCGGTTGAACTTGAGCTTGAGTCCACGGATAAGTTCATCCGCGTTGTCCGTCGCGTTCGACATCGCCGTCATCCGAGCCGCGTGCTCCGATACTTTCGCATCGAGGAGCGCGCCGTAGATGAGTCCTTCCGCGTAACGCGGAAGAAGCGCTGCTAAGATCGTTTCTTCTTCTGGTTCGTATTCATACATCACATTAGATGCGGTCTGTTCGATATTCCCAAGCGGAAGCAATCGATCGATCTTCACTTCTTGGCTGATGACAGAGATGAATGAGTTGTAGCAAAGCTTCAATTCATCGATCTCGCCTTCACTGAACGCGCCGACCGTCTGTTTGACGATCTCTGCGACTTCAACGAATGATGGCTGGTCGTTGAGTCCTGTCATGGCACTGTACACCGGAATGTTACGGGCCTTGAAGAACTGAACGCCGACCTTCCCGATCACGTACAGACGGTATTCGTCTGTTGAACCGTGTTTGGCTTTCAACTCGCGATACACGTCACGAAGGACGCTGGCGTTGTATCCACCAGCAAGTCCGCGGTCTGACGTGATGACGATATAGCCGGTCCGTTTAACGGGACGGACTTGAAGCATCGGGTGTGTTGCGCCTGAAGTACCGCCGGCAATCGACGAGATGACTTCCTGCAACTTGGTCATGTACGGCTTGAAGTTGGCGTTGCTCCCTTGAGCGCGGTTCAATTTCGAGGCCGACACCATGTTCATCGCTTTCGTGATTTGCTTCGTGCTTTGGGTCGAGGTGATCCGCATCTGGATCTCACGTAATGATGCCATTTCGATTCACCACCTTAATAGACGCTCGTCACCGGATTAAACCGATGGCGAGAACGTCTTTTTGAATTCCGTAAGTGCATCGACCATCGCCTCGTCAGCAGGAAGGTTTCCTGTTTGACGGATTTCACGGCAGAGGTCCGCACGGTTTTGGTCGAGCCATGCGTTCATTTCTTTTTCGAAACGACGGATGTCTTCGACTGGGACGTCATCGAGATGACCTTTCGTGAGAGCGTAGATGATGATTACTTGCTTGTCGACCGAAAGCGGTGCGTTCAAGTCTTGTTTCAAGACTTCAACAGTCCGTTGTCCACGGTTGAGCTTCGCTTGTGTCGCTTTGTCGAGGTCCGACCCGAACTGGGCGAACGCTTCGAGCTCACGGTATGACGCGAGGTCAAGACGGAGCGTACCCGCAACTTTCTTCATCGCTTTCACTTGAGCCGAACCACCAACACGCGATACCGAGAGACCGGCGTTGATCGCAGGACGTACCCCTGAGAAGAAGAGGTCCGACTGAAGGAAGATTTGACCGTCTGTGATCGAGATTACGTTCGTCGGGATGTAAGCCGAGATATCCGACGCTTGTGTCTCGATGAACGGAAGTGCTGTCAATGAACCGCCGCCGAGTTCGTCGTTCAACTTCGCCGCACGCTCAAGAAGGCGTGAGTGGAGGTAGAAGACATCCCCTGGGTAGGCTTCGCGGCCTGGAGGACGACGGAGAAGAAGCGAGAGCTCACGATAAGCTGCCGCTTGTTTCGAGAGGTCATCATACACGACGAGGACGTGTTGTCCGCGGTCCATGAAGTACTCACCCATCGATACCCCAGCGAATGGTGCGAGGTAAAGAAGTGGGGCTGGCTGTGAAGCCGATGCCGAAACAACGATCGTGTAATCGAGGGCGCCGTTTTGACGGAGCGTCTCAACTACGCCACGGACAGTCGATTCTTTCTGACCGATTGCGACGTAGATACAGACCATGTTTTCTTCTTTTTGGTTGATGATCGCGTCGATTGCGATCGAAGTCTTACCAGTTTGACGGTCACCGATGATGAGCTCACGCTGACCGCGACCGATTGGTACGAGGGCGTCAATCGCCTTAATCCCAGTTTGGAGCGGTTCGTGAACTGACTTACGGGCCATAACGCCGTAAGCTTTACGCTCGATCGGGTTGTATGTGTCCGTCACGATCGGTCCGAGACCGTCGATTGGTTGTCCGAGCGGGTTGACGACGCGTCCGAGGAGCGCTTCACCGACTGGAACTTCCATGATGCGGCCCGTACGTTTTACCGAGTCGCCTTCTTTGATGCCTTTGTAGTCGCCAAGGATGATAATCCCGACGTTACCTTCTTCTAAGTTTTGCGCCAAGCCCATTACGCCGTTAGAGAACTCTACGAGTTCCCCCGCCATAACGTTATCGAGTCCGTATGCACGAGCGATACCGTCACCTACTTGAATGACTGTACCTGTCTCACTGACTTCGATTTCAGAACCGTACGAAGCGATCCGCTCTTTTAGCAGGGCGCTGATTTCTTCAGCTTTGATCGTCATTGAATTCACCCCTATTTCTTACGCATTCAACAATTCACGCTCGAGGCGTGTTAGTTTGTTTTCGATTGTGTCATCATACGTCGTGTAGCCGATCTGGACACGAAGTCCACCGATGACGTCTTCATCGACGACGTTCTTCAATTGAAGCGTCTTGTTCATCTTCTGACCGAAGACGAGTTCGACTTCTTTCAACTCTGTTGCCGACAACGGGTAAGCACTCGTGACGAACCCTTCGGCGATGCCACGGTAGTCGTTGATGTAATCAAGGACGTAGCGCGACAAGCCGCGAACCTCGCTCGCACGGTCGTTTTCGACCATGACGAGAAGTGTGTTGAGCACGATATCTGTCATGTCACCAAAGCTATGTGTTAAAAGCTGTGCAAGCTCGCTGTCACTGATCGCCGGATTCGTTAAGAGATCCGTGAGTTCAGGAGTCGCGTGGAGCACTTCATCGAGCAGACGCACTTCCGCTTCGACTTGGTCGAGCGTGCCTTGTTCCCGCGCTAAGTCGAAGAGCGCTTTGGCATAGCGTTTTGCTAACGATGTGTTCATCAGTTAGCACCTTTCGCTTTAGACAGGAAGTCTGTAACGAGGGCACGTTGTTTCACTTCGTCGCCTTTGAGGTCTGACTGAAGGACGTGGCGTGCGGCCGAGAGCGCCTGTGTGACGACTTCGGTCTGGAGCGATTGCTTCGCGAGCTCACGCTCACGTTCGATCGCTTTACCCGCCTCGATCTTGATTTGTTCGGCTTCCAAACGCGCCTGCTCCACCAAGCGTGCTTGTTCCGCTTCTGCTTGACGACGGCTTGAATCAAGCATTTCTTTCGATTCTGTACGTGCGGCGCTGAGCGCGTCACGTTGTTCGACTACATATGTTTCCGCATCTTTGCGGCTCTTTTCGGCGAGCTCAATTTCGTTCGCTACATACTCTTCACGCTGTCTCATCATTCCAAGGAGTGGTCCCCAAGCAAATTTCTTCAACAGGGCCAAGAGTACGAGGAATGTGAAAAGTGTAAAGATCATATCCAGGATGCGGAGGCCTTCGCCGCCAGCACCAGCTGCAATCATCATCGTATCCATGCATACCCTCCTCTTGACTAAATAAGTGAGGGAGACACGCTCCCTCTTACGTTGTTCTCGTTAACTCGTAATCAAGAGTTGAGGAGAAGGAAACCGACAGCCACACCGATGATCGGGAGGGCTTCAACCAAACCGATACCGATGAACATTGTTTGACGAAGTTCGTTTTTGAGTTCTGGCTGACGTGCTTGTCCTTGTACTGTTCCGTATACGATGAGACCGTTACCGATACCAGCCGCGAGTGCTCCAAGACCGATAACGAGTGCTGTTGCGAGAAGATTCATTTGTTCCATTGTGTATATTCCTCCTAAAAGTTAAGTAAATAGTTTTTTTGTTCAACGCTTTGGCGAGACCTGCCCGAATTAATGCTCGGCAGAAGCTTTATGCCCGATGTACACCATTGCAAGCGTCAGGAAAATGTAGGATTGGATAACCCCGATAAAGATTGAGAAGCCTTGCCATAAAATCATTGGGAGAACTGCGAACACAGCACCGAGCGGGTTAAGTGCCCCTTCTGCGGTAATTGCGAGTCCCAAGATGATGGTAATCATGATTTCACCGGCAAAGATGTTACCGTAAAGACGCAGACCGAGCGTCAAGGTGTTCGCGAACTCCTCGATGAGCTTGATCGGCAATAAGAACCAGACCGGCTTCACGAATTCCGCCGAGTAGTGCTTCAAACCGTGTAGCTTCACGCCGTAATAGTGCGACATTGCAACGACGAGTGTCGACAATGCCAACGTGACGTAAGGATCGGCCGTCGGTGAGTTGAACCATACATTGTGACCAGAAATGACGTTAAACTCTAGACCCATCAAGTTCGAGAAGAGAATGAACAAAATCAACGTCATCCCGAACGAGATAAAGCGGCCACCTGTCTTCCAGTCCATCGCACTCGAGATGACCCCGCGTACGAATTCTGCAAAGAATTCCATGAAGTTCTGCTTACCGGTCGGCTTCATAGCCAAGCGTCGCGTTCCCCAAACGGCAAACGTAAATACGAGTAGTGATGCGATCAGCACCGTAATGACGTTCGTCCAGCTCCCATATAACGTATAATCTCCGAGTTGTAGAGAATATTTGGGATACTCATGACCCATTAGTATTCACCTCTTTTCCTGCTGAGCTGGGCAAGTGTGAACTCGCCAAATTGTATGATGTGGCCGGCGATTAGACCAGTTACCACCGCAATCAGCGATACTCGATCCTCATAAAAGAGGCCGACTATCACGGCTAGTGCACCGACTGCCATTCTTGAAACAGTCCCGTGCGACTTTGGGCGTCGTCCATGTTCGATGACGTCATACATGCGAATGACGCTTCGATTCTGCATATGTAGAATAATGAGACTGGCGACCCCACCTAGGAACAAGCCGAGAAATACCGGTTTGTACATAGGGACGATGAATGCACCGATGAGGAGAATGGCGAACCATCTACTAAACCACTTCGTATAGCGTTTCATCAACTGCTTCTGTACTTTTCTGTCAGCTTGCACTTGTTGTAGTTCCGTTTGTTCTAGCTTCATTCGTCCTCTCCTGTCAGTAAACTTCGAAGGGTGAGAACAAGCGCCGTGATTCCGAGAGCCATACCCAGAAACACCGACACATTCCAACCAAACGTGCCCCAAAATTCACGTCTCGCCCCGTATTGGCCAACGAGATAACCGATGACGATCGGTCCAGCGAGCGCGGTCGAAATTTGAGAGGCGAGCGAGGCGTAGGATAGGTAACGATTGTCTTTTTTCGTCATCCAAATCCCCCTTTCGAGCTGCCATGCTTTCCATCTTCTTGATCGAATTCACACTCGCGTGACCATCAAAAGTCACACAAGTTCAGAGTAATGGAAATGGCATAAGAAGTCAATGAATTTCACAATTATAAAAGCGCTTTAAATCAAGGTGTATCAAGGCTTTTACGCAGTTCACAAACTAAATTAAAATCGCTAAATTTTAAAAAAGTATGAAGAAACGGTGAAATAAAAATGTTGACTTTATAACATTTCACATTGCGAATCAGATGAAGAATAGTTCAGTTATACCTCCACGTTTTGGAAAACACAATGACAAACGGCTTACGTTCACAAAAGGTTTTGAAACGAACGTTGACCCGATTTTGAAATCGTTTTCATCGTCCTGTATCAGTATACCGATTATCTTTTTGTCGTGTCGAGGGGTTCTGACGAATTTGTAGTGATGAATCTCACAGGACGATTTTAGCCGTCCATGCGACTGGAAATCCCTTCCCATCAAGCCGAAGTGGGTGGACAATCCCAGTTCGAATGGCTACGATTACGATGTAAGCGCTATCTAAAAATGTGTCGATTTTGTGACTTTCGAAACCGACGCCCGCATCGTGAGTATTTTGATGCGTGTGAGGAGGAACTACCATGGACTGGATGAATCAATTACGCGAGGAAATCGGTGACGATGTCGTCTTCACGGACCCGACGACCCGACTCGCCTATTCGTTTGATGCGACACCGAACTATCAAGCGATGCCCGATGCCATCGTCGCCCCTCGTTCGACCGAACATGTACAGGCCGTACTGCGATTGTGCCATGCACACCGCATCCCGATCGTCCCGCGTGGGTCGGCGACGAACCTTGCCGGCGGGACGACGCCACTCTCGGGCGGAGTCGTCATGGACTTCCGGCATATGGACCGCATCCTCGAGATTGATGAGAAGAATTTGACGGTGACGGTCGAGCCCGGTTGTATCACCGCCCACTTGGCCCAAGCCGTCGAGGCGAGAGGACTGTTCTATCCGCCCGATCCGAGCTCGATGAAGATCTCGACGATCGGCGGCAACATTAGCGAGAATTCCGGGGGCTTGCGCGGTCTAAAGTACGGAGTGACCGCCGACTACGTACTCGCCCTCGAAGCGGTGCTCCCGAACGGCGAGCTTCTCAAAACGGGTGGGAAACTCGCGAAAGACGTCGCCGGCTACGACTTGACGCGCCTCCTCGTCGGATCTGAAGGGACGCTCGCCGTCATCACAAAGGCGACACTCAAACTCATCCCGCTCCCCGAGACGAAGCGGACGATGCTCGCCCATTTCAGCAACTTGGACAGCGCGGCCCGAACGGTGAGCCGCATCATCGAGAACCGCGTCATCCCGGCGACCCTCGAGTTCATGGACAAGAAGACGATTGAGGTCGTCGAGGCGTATGCGAACATCGGATTGCCGACCGACGTCGGCGCTCTCCTTCTATTAGAACAGGACGGTCCATGTGACGTCGTCCGACAAGATATCGAGTCGATGCACGCCGTCTGCCGAGCTGAAGGCGCCTTAGCGGTCGAAGTGGCCCGTGACGAGGCGCACGCCGAGACGTTGCGTTACGCCCGACGGATCGCCTTGTCCGCCCTCGCCCGGCTCAGTCCGACGACGATTTTAGAGGATGCGACCGTACCGCGGAGCGAGATTGCCGAGATGGTCCGACGCATCGAAGCGATCGGACGGGCGTATGACATTCAAATCGCCACGTTCGGCCATGCCGGGGACGGCAACTTGCATCCGACGGTCGCGACCGATGCCCGGGACCATGAAGAGATGGAACGCGTCGAAGCGGCGTTCGCTGATATCTTTGCTGCCGCGCTCGACCTTGGCGGGACGATCACCGGTGAGCACGGGGTCGGGGCGATGAAAGCCCCGTATCTCGAATGGAAGCTCGGACCGGCCGGGATTGACGTCATGAAAGGCATCAAGCTCGCCTTCGACCCGCACGGCATCATGAACCCACAGAAGATGTTCGCCAAAGCGGCGAAGAAACGGATCGTCCAAGGAGGCACAGCATGAAGCAGACGCCCGAACTCGCCACCCGTATGACCGACAAGCTCGACTATGAAGAGATGCTCGGCTGCATGCGCTGCGGCTTCTGTCTCCCGACGTGCCCGACGTATATCCGCTCGAAAGACGAGACGGCCTCCCCGCGCGGCCGCATCGCCATCATGAAAGGCGTCGTCGACGGCTTGATCGAACCCGACGCCGGCGTCGAGAAGACGCTCGACGAGTGTCTCGGTTGCCTCGCCTGTGAACCGGCATGCCCGGCCGGGGTGCGCTATAGCGTCCTGCTCGAGGACGCGCGGGCCGCCATCACCGAGCACAAACGGGCGACGGGCCAAATGGACGTCCGAGAGCGCGTCATCCGCAAGGTCGTGTTCGACGGCTTGTTCATGAACAAGGCGAACATGGAGACGGCGACAGGCTTCCTTCGTTTTTATCAACAGTCCGGTGTGCAGACGCTCACGCGGAAACTGCACATCCTCGACTGGTTCCCGGACCAGCTCCAAAAGATGGAGGCGATTTTGCCACCGGTCCCACCGAAGACGGAACGACGTCGTCGTCCGGAACGGCTGAAGGCGGCGGGTCAACCGACGGCCCGGATCGCCTTCTTCAGCGGATGTCTGATGGACACGATGTTCTACGAGACGAACGCAAATACGATGAAGTTGCTCCAGGCAGCGGGCTGTGACATCGTCATCCCCGACACCCAACAATGTTGCGGTGCCCTGCACGGACACGCCGGCGAACAAGCCGGGGCCGTCCGACTCGCGAAACAAAACATCGAGGCGTTCGAAGCACTCGACGTCGATTACGTCATCACGAACGCGGGCGGGTGCGGGGCGTTCCTGCTCGGTTACGACCATCTGTTGAAACAAGATTCCGCCTGGCTCGCGCGCGCCGAGCGTTTCAAGGCGAAAGTGAAAGACTTCGCCTCGATTTTGATTGAGGTCGGCTTCCTCGACCGGGTCACACTCACGTTGCCGAAGCAAGTCATCACGTATCAAGACTCGTGCCATCTCCGAAACGTGCAACAAGGCGCGCTCGCCCCGCGACTTTTACTCCAAGCGATTCAAGGGACGACGTACGTCGAACAGCGCCACGCCGATCACTGTTGCGGCTCGGCTGGCGTGTACAACTTACTCCAACCTATCATCGCGAACGACATCCTCGAGATGAAGATGGGCCACGTCCGGGACACGGCCGCCCAGACGATTGTGACCTCGAACCCGGGCTGTCATCTGCAAATGCAACTCGGCATCCAAGAACACGGGACCGACTCGATGCGGGCCGTCCATTTAGCCGATTTATTGGCGGAGGCGTTACCGAATACGTAAAGGAGAAGAGCCCACGCTCTCCTCTTTTTTTGTCGTCCCATACATTCCCCTTCTCTGATTCACACATACTTCACAATTCCGATGATTTCACATGAAATTAAAGCTTACACACTTTTCACATGGGGTATAATAAAATATAGACGGTTCTACCAGTCTGTCGAAATGTGTAAACAGAGAAAGGGGTTTTCAAATGGAAGAGAGGCAGTGGCATACGCTATCGATTCACGAGACCGAGGACCTTCTCGATACCGATATCGATCAAGGGTTACGTGAGGAGACAGCGAAAGAACGAATCGAACAACACGGGAAGAACGTCCTTCCCGAGCCAAAGAAAGACCCGAAGTGGCTGAAATTCGTACGACAGTTCAATGACGTCCTCATTTACGTCCTGTTGGCCGCCGCCGTGATTAAGGTCGTACTCGGCTATTGGTACGACTCGATCGTCATCGCTCTCGTCGTCCTCATCATCGGGATTATCGGTTACCTGCAAGAGAACAAGGCTGAGCAGGCACTCGAAGGGATTAAGAACATGTTGTCCCCGTCCGCCCTTGTCCGTCGTGACAGCAAGCGCAAGGAGATCGAGGCCGAGTACCTCGTCCCAGGTGACATCGTTTATTTGAAACCGGGTGACAAAATCCCGGCCGACCTTCGCCTCATCACAGTGGAGAACATGAAAGTCGAGGAGTCGGCCTTGACCGGTGAAGCGATCACCGTCGACAAGACGCTCGACCCGCTCGAAGAGAAAATCGGTCTCGGCGACCGGACGAACTTGGCGTTCTCCGGGACGTCGGTCGCTGCCGGTACAGGTAGCGGAATCGTCATCGCGACCGGTTCAAAGACCGAACTCGGTAAAATCAACGCGTCCATCGCCGAAGTCGAGAAAGTGCAAACACCGCTCATCCAGCAGACGCAACGCTTCGGGAAGACCATTGCGAGCGTCATCGCCGGTGTCGCCGTGTTCACCTTCATCTTCGGCTACTTCTTGCGTGATTATGAGACGACTGAGCTGTTGCTCGCGGTCATCGGTCTCTCCGTCGCCGTCATTCCGGAAGGACTACCGGCGATCATTTCCATCATTCTCGCCCTCGGCGTCCGCCAGATGGCAGACAATAAGGCGATCGTCAAAAACTTGCCGTCCGTCGAGACGCTCGGTGCCGTCTCCGTCATCTGTTCGGATAAGACCGGGACGTTGACGAAAAACGAGATGACCGCTCAAAATATCCAACTCGCTGACCGCACGCTCCGTGTGACCGGTTCGGGGTACGCGCCGGAAGGTCGCATTGAATTTGAAAACGACGTCTACTCGAACAAGCAAGACGAGATTCTCAACGAGATTCTCCTTGCCGGTGTGACGTGTAACGATTCAGACTTGTTCTTCGACGAAGAGTCGAAGCAATGGATGATCACGGGCGACCCGACGGAAGGTTGCTTGCTCACGCTCGGAGAGAAAGCAGAAGAGTCGATTCGACCGCTCCGCGTCATCTCGAAGATCCCGTTCGACTCGGCGCATAAATATATGGCGACACTCTCGCCACGTGACGAAGCGCACGTCATGTACTTGAAAGGTGCACCGGACCGCTTGTTCTCGATGGCCGAGGCGAGTGACTCGAACTTCCCGACAGAGATGTGGGAAGAGAAGATGACCGACCTCGCTAAAAAAGGGCAACGTGTCATCGGTGTCGCCAAACGCACGTTCAACACATCAAAAGAGAAGATTGACCATGACGACTTATATGAAGGAATCGAATTCCTCGGGCTCATCGGCATCATGGACCCACCGCGTCCCGAGGCGATTGAAGCGGTCAACGAATGTCAGTCTGCCGGTATCCAAGTGAAGATGATTACCGGCGACCATAAAGACACAGCCATTGCCATCGGGAACGAACTCGGTATCCCGACTGAGGCCGGCGCCCTTCAAGGGACGGAGATTGATGACTTAACGGACGAGGAACTCGTCGAAGTCGTCGGTCAATACAATATCTTCGCCCGGACGAGCCCCGAGAACAAGACGCGTCTCGTCAAGGCGCTCCAGACGCAAGACCATATCGTCGCCATGACCGGTGACGGTGTCAACGACGCCCCTGCCCTCCGCCGCGCCGACATCGGTGTTGCCATGGGAATCAAAGGGACAGAAGTATCGAAAGAAGCGGCCGAGATGGTGCTTGTCGACGATAACTTCAACACGATCTTCAAAGCCGTCAAAGAAGGTCGACGTGTATACGACAACTTGAAGAAGACGATTCTCTTCATCTTGCCGACGAACGGAGCGCAAGGATTATTACTCCTCATGAGTATCTTCCTCGGGACGCAGCTCCCGCTCACGGCGCTTCAAATCTTATGGGTGAACATGGTCGTCGCCATCACCTTGTCCTTTGCGATCGCCTTCGAGCCGCTCGAGCCGTCGACGATGCAGCGGGCTCCACGACCGAAGAAGACACCGCTATTGAGCGGTTACTATATCTTCCGCATCTTGCTCGTCTCACTCCTGATCAGTGGCGGGACACTCATGTACAACCTATATATGAACACGGGTGATTATAGTGTGGAATATATCCACACGATGACGCTCAACACGATCGTCTTCGCCCAGCTCTTCCACTTGTTCAACGTCCGTGTCGAGCTCGAACCAGCGCTCAGCCGTTCGTTCTTCGAGAACCCGATTGCGTTCTACGTCTCCGGGGTGCTCATCGCGTTGCAGCTATTCATCACGTACGTGCCGTTCATGAACACGGCATTCGGAACGATGCCAATCGCTGCGACCGATTGGTTGATTCCGATCGCGCTCGGGATTATCGTCTTCTTCATCATCGAACTCGAGAAGCTGATTTCACGCAACCTCATCAGACGCAACCAATCCTAAATGACTCCAATAAAAGGAGCGATGCCTACGGGCGTCGCTCCTTTTATTCGTGTGGCTC
Source organism: Exiguobacterium sp. s157 (assembly GCF_018618205.1). NCBI lineage: Bacteria > Bacillati > Bacillota > Bacilli > Caryophanales > Exiguobacterium > Exiguobacterium sp. s157. The sequence continues at coordinate 265,159 of NZ_JACSLQ010000002.1, read as the reverse complement.
ATATATGAGACTACAACTTTACCTAATCCCGTTTTAGAACGTCTTCAAACCTCATTTTGAGAAAAAGATGTTTACATCTTCATAACAAGGGAACATTAAGGTTATGTGAAAATAATTTGAAAAGAGTTGAGTCGATGATTGAATTCAAGCAAGTGAAAAAAATGTTTAAGAACACGACCGTCTTGAAAGAGATGAACCTTATCATCAACAAAGGTGAGCTCGTCGTCTTTATCGGCCCGTCCGGCTGCGGGAAGACGACCTCGCTGAAAATGATTAACCGATTGATTGAACCGACGGAAGGCACAATCATCGTCAACGGCCAAGACACGCGCAAAATGGATCCGATTGAATTGCGGCGCCAGATGGGGTACGTCATTCAACAGACCGGCCTCTTCCCGCATATGACGATCCGTGAAAACATCCAATTGATTGCCGGGCTCGAAGGCCATGCCGAACAAGACATGGACGCCCGGACCGAACACCTCCTCCGCATGGTCGGCCTTGACCCGGATCAGTTCATCGATCGCTATCCGAGCGAATTGAGCGGTGGCCAACAGCAACGCATCGGGTTCGCCCGTGCTCTCATGAACGACCCGGAAGTCATCTTGATGGATGAGCCGTTCAGCGCCCTCGATCCGGTGACCCGGAACGACCTGCAAGAAGAGCTGTTCAACCTGCAAGAAGAAGTGAAAAAGACGATTGTGTTCGTCACCCATGATATGGATGAGGCGATCAAGCTGGCCGATCGCATTTGTATCATGCGCGACGGGGAAATCGTCCAATTCGATACCCCGGAACAAATCCTCCGGAACCCGAAAGACGAGTACGTCGAGTCGTTCATCGGGAAAAATCGAATTTGGAACAGCCCTGAATTCATCAAGGCAAAAGATATCATGATCACCGACCCGGTATCGATCAGCGGGAAACGGACGGTGCTTCAAGCGATTGAAATTATGCGTTCGCGCAAAGTCGACAGCCTATTGATTACCGACCGTGACCGTACTTTGCAAGGACTCATCAAATTGAAGGACGTCCACGGCATCCCAGATAAGACGAAGCGACTCGAGGAAGTCATGAACACGAATTACGCCTTCGTCTCAATCGAGGATTCGCTCCTCGATATTTTAGACGTCATGAACACAAGCGACCAAGGGTACCTCCCTGTCGTCGACGGTTCGATGCTTCACGGCTTGATTACACGCAGCAGTTTGCTTTCCGTCCTCAGTGAGCAATTCATGCAAGAGGAGGGAACGCTATGAACGCCATCCAATCATTTTTTGATTACTTCACAAACAACACGAACCAAATCGGGACACTCTTACTCGAACACTTACAACTGACGGTGTTCGCCGTCTCGCTTGCGGTCCTGTTAGGGGTACCGCTCGGGATTCTCATCTTACGGATCCCACGGCTCGCGAAGCCGATTCTCGGTCTGACGAGCGTCGTCCAAGCCGTGCCAAGTTTGGCACTCCTCGGTTTTCTAATCCCGTTCATCGGCATCGGGTCGACACCGGCGATTATCATGGTCGTCCTCTACTCGCTCCTCCCGATCGTGAAGAACACGTATACGGGACTGTCGAGCATTCCTGGTGACACGCTCGAATCGGCCAAAGGGATCGGCCTGACCGATCGCCAGATTTTAAGTAAGATTCAGTTACCCCTCGCCTTACCGATCATCATGGCCGGTATTCGCATTTCTGCGGTCACGGCCGTCGGACTGATGACAATCTCGGCGTTCGTCGGGGCTGGCGGACTCGGCTATCTCGTCTTCGCCGGGATTCAGACTGTCGACAACAACCAGATTCTCGCCGGGGCCATCCCAGCTGGTCTTCTCGCCTTGTTGATCGACTTCGTCGTCAGCCGTATCGAGTATAAAGTCGCACCGAACGGCATCGTCCTCGCCGACGGCCGCATGAAGAAGAAGACGCGTCGCTCGGCGAAGAAAGTCACAAAACCGCTCATCGTCATCGCATCGGCGTTCGCCCTACTCCTTGCTGGTTCGATTTACGCCTTCACCCGTGAAGACGATACGATTGTCGTCGGTTCGAAAAACTTCACCGAGCAATTGATTCTCGGGAACATGGTCGCCGACTTGATTGAGGACAAGACCGACCTCGATGTGAAACGTCAACTGAACCTCGGTGGCACCCAGGTCGCTTTCAGTGCCCTACGGACCGGTGAGATTGATACGTACGTCGAATATACGGGCACATTGTTCGTCGATGTATTGAAGCAAGAAGTCGAGAACGACCCCGACGTCGTCTACGACAAAGTCGTGAAACAAGTGAACGAACGTTTCGATATCCGCACGCTCGACCCGATCGGCTTCAATAACACCTACGCCATCGCCGTCAAACAAGAAGACGTCGACAAATACGGTTTAAAGACCGTCTCAGATCTCGCTGCGGTGAGTGACGAGCTCGTCTTCGGTCCGACAATCGAGTTCTCGAACCGGGAAGACGGCTACCTCGGATTGAAAGAGGCGTACCCGTTCAACTTCCAAGACGTGAAACCGGTCGACGGCGGACTCCGCTATACGGCACTCATGAACAATGAGAGTAACGCCATCGACAGCTTCTCGACCGACGGCTTGCTCAAGCGTTTCGACTTGACCGTCCTCGAGGACGACAAGCAGTTCTTCCCACCGTACTATGCGGTCCCAATCGTCAGCGAAGAGACGCTCGCCGAGCATCCTGAGCTCGCGGACGTATTGAACTTGCTGAGCGGGAAAATCACGGACGAGACGATGCAAGAGCTCAATTATCTTGCTGACGTCGAGAAACAACGTCCGGAGAAAGTCGCCCGCGACTTCCTTATCCAAGAAGGATTAATTGAACAATAAACCTATACGAAAGACGACCCTCCCGTTCGAATCGGGAAAGTCGTCTTTTTTCTGTGGCCGATTTTAACCTACGTTCGTCGCCTGGCCGACCGAGACGCGGTTGCGCCCACTCTGTTTTGCTTGATAGAGGGCTTGGTCGGCCGCCTCCATCAAGTCGGTCTTATCGCCACTTGGCGTTGGCGCATGTTCGGCGACGCCGATGCTGACACTCACTTTTCGCAACGGTGTGTACATTTCGTGCGCGATGTTCAGTTTGAGCACCGCTTGCCGAATTCGTTCCGCGATTTCTTTCGGTTGGCGCGCGTGGCGTGGCCGCAGGAGCACCGCGAACTCTTCGCCTCCATAGCGGGCCGTCATGCCGTCTTCCCCGACCGCCTTGTCGATCGCGTTCGCCACCCGTTCGAGGCAAGCGTCTCCGGCCAAATGGCCGTATGTGTCGTTATACGTCTTGAACGCATCGATATCAAGCAAGAGGAGCGCAAGCACGTCTCCGGTATCGGTCGCTTCGTCCCACATCCGTTCTAACTTCTCGTCAAAAGCTCGACGATTCCAAATCCCGGTCAAGGCGTCATGGAGCGAGCGATGGATGAGCGCTTGTTTGCTGCGCTCGAGCCGGAACGTATGCATGAACGTCATCAACAGCAACAATGCAATGCCGACGACGATGAAGATGACCCATTTCGCTGAATTTGAGGCAGTTTCACTCCGAAGCGTGGCTTGTTGGATGATGTTGTCGATGTCTTCACGAAGGGCCGCATCGACGTCTCGGAACTGGTTGATATAATCGATGCCGCTATAGCGACGCGCGTTCGCGGCGATGACATCCCCCGCCTCGATGAGTTCGATTTGCGACGCATGGAACGCCTCCATTTTTTGAATGAGCGGCAACGCCTCGTCTTGAATCAATTCCTGCATGATCGGATGACGCTCGTCGAGTTCACGAATAATACGAATCGTCTCCTCCAATGATTGTTTCGTCGCCTCATACTGTTCGAGCGACTGCGCGTCTTGGTTATATGTATAGCCCCGGACCGACAGCTCTTGGTCGAGCAGTAACCGAAACAGCTCCGAGGCGGCGTTCGAAATCGGGATGGCTTCCTCGACAATTCGTCGATTTTCCTGCTCGATGTCCTGAAACGCGCTATAGCTCCAGACGCTCGTTAAAAACAACGCCATCAAGGAGATGAGTAAGTATCTTTGCAGTAGCGAGAATTTAGTCTTCATCGTGTCTCTTCCCTTATCCCGACATCGGACCGACTTACGGTCTCTTCCTCTTCTACTATCGGCCGTCTCCTCGATCGTCTCAACTAATTTGAATCGATTGGTGCACATTCCCACAAAAAAGAGAGGATCACCAGGATCCTCTCATCGGGTTCATGCTTATTTTGTTCCGAACAGACGGTCACCTGCGTCACCGAGTCCTGGTACGATGTAGCCGTGGTCGTTCAACTTCTCGTCAAGTGCGGCGAGATAGATTTCGACGTCCGGGTGTTCGGCTTGAACACGTTCCACACCTTCAGGGGCTGCACAGAGGCAAGCGAGCTTGATCGACTTGGCACCGTGCTTTTTAAGCGCGGCAATCGCGTCGGCTGCTGAACCGCCTGTCGCGAGCATCGGGTCGACGACGATGAAGTCACGTTCTGTGACGTCCGTCGGCAACTTGAGATAGTATTCGTGCGGCTCGAGCGTCTCTGGGTCACGATATAAACCGATGTGACCGACTTTGACGTTCGGCATCATTTTGAGGAAGCCATCCACCATGCCGAGGCCTGCCCGTAAAATTGGGACGATTCCCAATTTCTTGCCGGCAATCATCTTCTGTGTCGATACAGAGACCGGTGTCTCAATTTCCACATCGGTAAGCGGAAGGTCGCGTGTAATTTCATATGCCATGAGTGACGAAACCTCGTCTACGAGTTCACGGAACTGCTTCGTCCCCGTCTCTACTTTACGCATAATCGTCATCTTGTGCTGAATCAATGGGTGGTCATAAACGTGTACTTTGCCCATCATGCTTCACTCCTCTCTCAATCTCTCTTGAGCATTGTACCCTAACTTTTCTGAGAAAGGTAGGGTCAACTTCTGTTTTTTAAGAGGTCAGACGAAACCCGAAGGAACGAAATCGATCCCTCGGGGTTCAGGTGACACATGGTTTAGAATTTGAAGAAATTTAGGAAACCGGCCGTCTTGTGTTTCACTTTTCCGCACATGTTTCCTTTGGCGGCGTGATGGTCGTTAGACGAGCTGTGCTTGGCGGCATGCTTTTTAGCATGTTTTTTGGCATGCTTTTTCGCCTTCTTCTTCTCTTTTTTGTCTTTCTTCTCTTGCTTCCAGTCAGCTTTTGCTTTTTGTTTCGACTCGGTCGGTTTGTCCGTCGAGGCATCTGCTTTCGGAGCTGAGACTGGCTTTGTGACAGGCTTTGTCGCCGTTTCTGTTACAGGCTTCGCCGTTGTCGTCGCAGCCGGTTTCGTGGCTGTCGTTGTAGCAGGCTTCGTCGTTGTCGTCGTAGCCGGTTTCGTCGTTGTCGTCGTAGCTGGCTTCGTTGTTGTCGTCGTAGCCGGTTTCGTCGTTGTCGTCGTAGCTGGCTTCGTTGTTGTCGTCGTAGCTGGCTTCGTTGTTGTCGTTGTAGCCGGTTTCGTCGTTGTCGTTTCAGCTGGCTTCGTCGTTGTCGTCGTAGCTGGCTTCGTCGTCGGTGCTACTGCGACCGGTGCCGGCGCCGTATCCTGTGTGCGCGTCACGAGACCTGCGTTCCAGTTCACGTAAGCATCCGCTTCGTGGAAATGGATGAAGCCAGAATCTTTGGCGAGCTTGTGGCTGTCCGCGCTAAGACGTGTCGAAATCGTGAGCGTCTTGACCGAATACTTCGCGTCGACCGCTTGTAATTTCTTAATCATGTTTTGTGACCAAGCGTCGCTCTTGATCGTGTCGGCGTTGAAACTCTCCCACATGATGCCGTCGACGTAAGGTGCCGTTGACGTTTCTAACGTGTCAAAGCCCCAGTTTTGGACCATGGCGATTTCACCATAGCGGGCCCGTGCTTGCTTCAAGAAGTTGACGAGTCCGTCACGTTGCTGCTTGAGCACGGTCGGATTGTTCAAATGTTCGTTATCAATATCACCGACCGTATCCATGAACACGCCATCGATGCCTTTGGCGACGACTTGGTTCTGGATTTCCGTGAGGAGCAATCCTTGGAAGTTCGGTGAGGCGATGTTCGTCAAGTACGAATCCCATTCCGAGTAATGGACACGTTGTCCGTTACGCGTAAAGAAGTCACCTGACTGAAGTTTTGACATGAGACCCGTGTTCCATGTCGCGACTTCCATGACGCTAATATATCCGAGTACTTTTGTCCCGCGTGCTTTGATTTGCTCCACTTGCGCTTTCGTGTAATGGAGTGGCTCAATGATGACGAGGTCATAGTTTTGCATATCTTTCAAAATCGCTGCCGTTGGATGGCCATAATACACTTGATAGTTCTTCACACCGTCGAGTGGGTTCATGGTTTGTGCCCCCGTTTTAGACATGTTCAGACTAACAATCAACAACACTACCGTTAGAGACATAATTAACTTTTTCAATTTCACTACCTATTCCTCTCCTGATGACTGACAAAACGTGGTGACGGACGATGATGGTTGAATGGAGTTGTGTCTCGTTGCTCCCCCTTTTCTTATATTCAAATGACGAGAAGGTTAGTGCTGTGTGTTTTATGGATGTATCGGATTCGTGTATGTAATGTTGAACCTTCGCAAAAAAAATTATAGGATAGTTTTTCACGAAAACATAGTGTCAATTTGACAACAAAAACCCGTCTCACGACATGAAAGTGTCATGAAACGGGAAAAGAATTTGTTTTAGCTCATATGTAAGTGTCTAGCAATCCCTCTAATTCCAGTTGATCAATCAAATAGACCCGCTTCGACTCGACGTCCATCAGTTGAAGGGTATCTTTCCCTTCCTCGGTCCAAACGTCGAACCGTTGCTCGGTCAACTGCTCATATAACACGAGCGTCCCACGTCGTTCGCCCGTCGGTGCGGCACTCGTCGTCTTCACGCGGGACAAAAGTTCGAACAGTTCGCGCGTGTTCGGGCCTCCGAGGTGGGCCGTCTTCGTCTCCGTCTCGTACGTCGCCAACCGCATCGCCTCTTTTTGCTCCGATGTGATCGTCAATTCACCGGCTCCTGGTCGTTGAACGGCCCCCCATACCTCGATTACGGTATCATAACGAGTCGATAAGACGGCCGAATCCTGCTCCGAGACGTCTTCGATCGGCTCATCCGCGAGCACGATTCGTTTCAAGAGCCTACGTCCTTCGGCATCTAAATTGAAGACGGCTTCCATCGAGTCAATTTGCACGTACTCACTCGACAGCGAACTGGGTAATACGGTGCGATCCCACGCCTGTGCTGTACCCATCTGGAGGGTAATCCGTTGATCGGCCAACTGGGTCAAGAACGCCACGCCTTCATTCTTGCCACTCTCGAAAACGAACAGTCCCGGTTCAATCAGCTGTCCCGCCTCGGCACCGCCTTGATAGACGTGATAGGTGACGTGAAGCGCGCCACGGTCCGGTGTGTGATACCGGAAGACCGAACCGGGAACAATCGTCTCATGCGTCTCGTTAACCGCGAAGGCGCGCGCCACGGTCGTGACGTCTGGTTCAGGAATGAACGATAACGTGCTCCCGACATCGACCTCCCTCGGCCCTGAACCGGCCGCGGACTCGAACGCCTCGATTCCATCGGTACGGAAGACGCGCTCATTTTGTTCGTTGCTGTTCAAACAAGAGACGTAATGCTCGTCCCCGCTCCGCCAATATTTGACGGTCTTGCTACCTAATTCGTCATAGAAGGGGTGGCGGAATGTGATGGCCGCCAATTCGGCCCGACGCGTCGGCAACACGTCTGTCGGTTGCCGCTCACAGTAATTCAACAGTCGCGTCTTCAACGCAGACGTCAACGGAATGTCTTGGTCTTGTTGAATCGCATACGTCGACAGCGGTCGTAAATTGAGCGCATTGATTTCATTCGTCCCGCATCCACTTAACAGTATGACGGCTATACTCATCAGTCCGATGACGTTTTTCATCCCGTCCCCTCCTTTCACATTTATTTGGTTTGAATCGCCTAAAATTTTCATGTTCACCTTATCATACAATAATAATTACAACTCTTGTTAGAAGAATAAACAAAAAATGCCACTTGCGTGGCATTTTTTTAGTCGTCGTCGCGATCATCATCTTGATCATCGTCACGGTCGTCATCTTGGTCGTCATCATTTTGATCGTCGTTTTGATCATCTTGATCGTCTTGGTCATCCCGGTCATCGTCGCGTTCAATCTCTTTCACTTGCTGTTGAAGGTTCAACTCGAGTTTGACCCGGTCACCGGCTTTTGGCGCCTCGTCGTCAAGCTCGTAGCGGCTCGCGAGTTTGAACGTCTCTGACTTGCCATCACGTTCGATGGTCACGTCACGATCCGACAGGCTGACGAACGTGCCGTAAATGTCGAAGTCGTCACTTTCACGGTCGACTTCCTTCACTTCTTCGTTTTGATTGAATTCGAGTTTGACGCGGTCACCGGCTTTCGGTGTGTCGTCGTCAATCTCATGACGGGCCGCGAGCGGATACGTCGATTCTTTACCGCTGAAGCTGATCGTCACGTCACGGTCTGATAGGCTGACGAGGGTACCATACAATTCATAATCATCGTCATCGACCGAACGAACCGGCGTATCGCTCGATGCTGATCCTTCTGACGAAGTGGCTGCTTCTTGACTCGCATCATCTTGCGCATCGTCTGCGGCATCATCGGTTCCGCTGTTCACGCTATCGACCGCGCGTGGGACGATGACCGTGTCCGTCTTGTCGTTCGCGACATACAACCCGATTCCGGCGACGGCTAGTACCGCCAACCCGACTCCTAAAATCCATCCGATTAGTTTCATGATGTTTCCTCCTCGTTTCATGTGGTGAACTTGTTCTACATCTTCATCATAGAACGGTGACCTTAGAGCACCACGAGGATTCCATTAGAAAATGATGAGAATCTGCGAAAGTTTTGTCATTTTGTGACGTAGAAGACGCTGCCGTCCGGCGCATTCGCATAACTGCCGACCGTCCACCCGTTCAAATCCGCCACTTCTTTGGCGATAGCAAGACCAAGTCCGCTGCCGCTCCGGTCCCGTGCCTCATCGAGTCGATAGAACCGGTCAAATAACCGTGCCCGGTCCTCCTCATTGAGCGCCGTCCCATGGTCGCGTACTTCGATGCGGTCCGGCGTCATCGTCACGCGTGTGTCAGTCGCATACTTCAAGCTGTTATCGATGAAGATGACGACGAGCCGCTGCAACGAATCACGATGACCGTGCCACTCCCCCATCGCCTCGATCGGTACGTGGATACCGTGCGATCGTTCGAACCGTTCGGTCAATTGTTCGGCCAGCTCAGTCAATCTGATCACCTCGATCTCCACTTCTTTGAGCGAAGAGAAACGGCTCAATTCGAGCATCGGTTCAATCAAGTCCTCGCGCATTTGCCGCGATTCGGTCAAGATGTGGTCGATGGCCTCGTCACGAACGGCCGGGTCGCTCTGTCCCCAGCGCCGGAGCAGTTTGGCGTACCCTTCGATGACGGTGAGCGGCGTCTTCAGTTCATGTGAAACATCGGCGACGAAGCGGCGCTGTTGCTCCATCGACCCTTCGACCCGGTCAATCATCTGGTTGAAGCCGGTCGCGAGCGTCGAGACTTCGTCTCGGTTCGTCCCGACATCGATCGTCTCGAGCGTACCCGACTCGGTGATCCGTTCCATCGTCGACTCGAGACGGCGGAGTGGATCGAGACCTTGCCTGACGATCCATAGGCTACCGAGGAACGTCATCGCCACTGCAATCAAGAAGATGATGAGAAAAATCGTGGCCAGCGTCTGGAGCGTCTCGCTCACGGCCGCGTCTTGAAACGCGTAGCCGAGCCCGTTCGACGTCGCGATGACGAACCAATCATCGACGAGCGCCGGTTCTCCGAAGTTGACGGGAAAACGTAAACTCTCTTCGGCCTGGCCGCCGATGATGCCCCAATCGCCGTTCGCTTGCCGTTCGAGCACGACACTGTCCTCGTGCAACGACAAGACGGCTTGTTGGTTCCGCTCGTCTTCCTCGAGCAAGCTGAGTGCTTGGCGCAAGACATCATAGCGGGCGTCGACGATCTGTTGCCGCGAGACGAGCCAGGCGACACCGAACGAGGTGATGAGTAAAAACAACATGAACCCCGCCATCGCCAAGGCGATCTTCGTCCGTAGCTTCATATTATTCACCACGCTTCAACATATAGCCGACGCCTCGGACCGTCTGAATCCAGGAGCCACCGAGTTTCTTCCGGACATAGCGGACGTACACATCGACGACGTTCGTGTCCCCGTAATAATCGAAGCCCCAGACGTGTTCGACGAGTTGGTCGCGTGTGAGCACGCGTTCGGGATGTTCGAGCAGATAGACGAGCAAATCGAACTCCCTCCGGGTCAGGTCGACTTTTTGCCCCTCACACACCACTTCATGGCGATTGACGTCGACGGTCAGCCCCTCATAGGAAAGGACCCGTTCACTCGTATCGACTTGGACGTGTTGACGCATCCGTAAGAACGCCCGAATCCGCGCGAGCAACTCCTCCATTTCGAACGGTTTTGTGATGTAATCATCGGCCCCGAGGTCGAGCCCGCTCACTTTATCGTAGCGGTCCCCGCGTGCCGTCACCATCAAGACGGGAAGGAGCGGCTGCTCTTCTTTGACGCGGCGCACGACTTCGAGTCCGCTCATCTGCGGCAACATGACATCGAGCAACATCAGGTCAATCCCACCGGCGAGCGCCCGGTCGAGCCCGGCCCGCCCGTCATGGGCGACCTCGACTTGATAACCGGCATGCATGAGTTCAAGTTCGAGTAATCTGGCAATTTTAGCATCGTCTTCAACGACGAGAATCGTAGGCATTCCATTCATCCTTTCTAAAAAAAACGCCGAGCAGTCCGCCCGACGCATCATTCTAAGTGTTCCCGGATTCCTCAGTCAAAAAACGGACGAACTGCTTCTGGAATCGCTTGTTCGATGCGCAATTCGAGTGAATCGCCCATCCGGTCAAACGTCGTTTCAATCCCTTCCGCCTGAAACGCCAAATCAGTCCCGACTTGAGCGATTTGGTCGAGCCACGCGTTACCGGTCAAGGTGAATAATAAGAACCCGGCGACACCTGCCGCCATGAGTGTCAATGCGAGCGCACCGACGGCCACTCCTCGAATCAATCTTCCAATCTTTCCTCTGCTAGTTGAGCGCATATGTCCCTCTCCCTTATCCTTTTTCTTTACTGTACGGGAGCGAGCTGAGAAAGAGCGGTGAAACAGATTAAAATTTGATGAGAAAAAGGTCACAGCACGGCTGCGACCTCATTCTTCCTCGAGCACCGATTTGGCAATCGGGGCCCAATACGTCCCGTCCATGGCGGCGACTTCGGCGAGCGTCGTCCGGTATGTGTCGTCCCCGGCCTTCTTCTCAGCGATGCCTTTCATCCATAAGACGTCCGCCTTATATCCCGACTCTGGATACGTGTCGACATAGGCGGCATAATCGGCGATCTCTGCTTCGCCGAGCTTGTTGTCGACGAGCAACCGATAAAACCCGACGGCCTGTTCCTGACCGGCTTTCGCCTTGCCGATGAGGAGCGCATCGGCTTCCTCGTACCGTTTGTCCGAGACGAGCGTTTCGACTTCGCCGAGCGGGATGACGGCCGGTGCCTCAGGGGCTTCGGTCGTCTCGTCCTCGGTTTGGAGCGCCTCGTTCGCTTCCTCGAGTCGAGCAACTTCTTGCTCGAGCTCTTCTAACCGTTTCGCGAGCGCCTCGTCCTCCGTCACCGTTTCGACCCGTTCGTTTGATGCGGTCGGCGTCACGGGCGGCGGCTCCGAATCCGGCCAAAAGATGAGTGCGACCAGACCGAGACCAACGACGAGCGGCAGACCGAGCCACGATTTGTTCCATTTGAAGGCGTTACGCCAAGCCGACAAGTCCGCATGACCGGTGACAGCCGGCGAGAACGAACGAAAGCGGCGCTTGGCCGCCTTCTTTCCGTTCGCCTTCACTTCGAGCGCAAGACCGAGCCGATGAAACGCCGCCGGCACTTTCATTCCGAGAAGCGGTACAATCCGTTCACTTGCCTCGATATAATACCCGTGGTCGAGTAGCGTCGTCACGACCCCGAACTCGTTCGCGACGAGGCGAAACGTCGGGTCATGCTCGCCTTTTCGGACGAGCCATTCCGTCATATCGATGAGCGGCAGTTCCGCAAGTTCCCGATCTGCGAGTGTCCGTACGTCCATTCGTCAGCCTCGTTCAGGATAGAGCGAGAACTTCGACGTCAACGCGCGAACTGCTTCGTGCGCTTCCGCGAGCACTGCTTCATCTTCATGGTTCGTCAAGACGCGTCCGATCAAGCGAGCGACTTCACGCATATCGTCTTCTTTCAATCCGCGCGTCGTCATCGCGGCCGTCCCGAGACGAATCCCGCTCGTGACGAACGGTGATGCCGGATCGAATGGAATCGTGTTCTTGTTGACCGTGATGCCGGCTGCGTCGAGCGCATGCTCGGCCGCTTTCCCGGTGATGTCGATGCCGCGGAGGTCGACGAGGAGAAGGTGGTTATCCGTACCGCCCGATACGATGCGGAGCCCTTCCTCTTCTAGCCCTTGCGCGAGCACCTGTGCGTTCTTGATGACTTGTGCCTGATACTCTTTGAACTCAGGTTGGAGCGCTTCCCCGAACGCCACGGCCTTCGCCGCGATGACGTGCATGAGCGGACCACCTTGAATCCCTGGGAAAATCGACTTGTCGATTGCCTTGGCGAACTCTTCTTTACAGAGAATCATACCGCCGCGTGGACCACGAAGCGTCTTGTGCGTGGTCGTCGTCACGAAATGCGCGTGCTCGACCGGGTTCGGATGAAGACCGGCTGCGACGAGACCTGCGATGTGGGCCATGTCGACCATAAGGTAGGCATCGACGCTATCGGCGATTTCACGGAACTTGGCGAAGTCGATCGTCCGCGGGTACGCCGAGGCACCAGCGACGATGAGTTTTGGTTTATGTTCTTTCGCGAGGGCTGCGACAACGTCATAATCGATGTGTTCTGTCTCTTTGTCTACACCGTATTCGACGAAATTGTACTGAACGCCTGAGAAGTTGACCGGACTTCCGTGCGTCAAATGGCCACCGTGCGACAAGTTCATGCCGAGCACCGTGTCACCGGCTTCAAGGACTGTGAAGTAAACGGCCATGTTCGCTTGGGCACCCGAGTGCGGCTGGACGTTGGCGTGTTCTGCACCGAACAGCTCCTTGGCGCGGTCGCGGGCCAAGTTCTCGGCCACGTCGACGAACTCACAACCGCCGTAGTAGCGACGGCCTGGATAACCTTCCGCGTACTTGTTCGTGAGCACGCCGCCTTGCGCTTCCATGACTGCTTCTGAGACAAAATTCTCCGAGGCAATGAGTTCGATGTTCTCGCGTTGGCGACCGAGCTCGTGTTGCATCGCTTCAAACAATTCCGCATCCTGTACTTTCAACTTCGTCGTGTTTACCATGTTGAAACCCCCTCTGAATGTCTAAAAATCAACACCCCCATCGTAACATATGCTTCTTTTTTTGGGTATCGTCTAATCCACGGGCAAGTCGGGTATCATATGAAAGAAGACGATCAGAGGAGGCTACTTATGATTGAGACAAAACAAATTACCATCACCCCGTTCGAGCGCGAGCGGACGATTCGGATTTATACGCCGGCCGATTACGACACGACGGACAAACGTTATCCCGTGCTCTATATGCATGACGGACAGAACGTGTTCGCCGACGAGGACGCGAGCTATAAGATGAGCTGGCGCGCCGGCGAGTATATGGACGCCTCGAAGCGCGACATCATCATCGTCGGCATCGACAGCGCCCCCGGCGAGATGCGGCTCGACGAGTACGGTCCGTGGGAGAACCCGTACATCGGCGAGAGCTTGCTCGGTCAAGACGTGACGCTCGGTGGACAAGGATCGGCCTACATTGAATACATCGCCCAAGAGTTGAAGCCGATGATTGACGCGAACTATCGGACGAAGCCGGACGAGACGGCGATGATGGGCAGCTCGATGGGCGGCTTGATTTCGATTTACGCCGCTTGCGTCTATCCCGATGTCTTCAAGCGCGTGGCTTCATTGTCCTCGGCGTTCTGGTTCAACCAGACCGAGCTCGAGCAATTGATTGACGCGAGTGATTTGAACGGCGTCGAACGTCTGTATATGGACGTCGGCCGCAAAGAAGTCGAACAGCCGTCAGCGGACGGTCCGACGAACGAGATGTATCTCGAGTCGAGCGAGCGGGTCTACGCCCTGCTGCGCGACAAGGTCGAACATATCCGCTTCGAGGTCATCGAGGAAGGTGTCCATAACGAGCTCGCTTGGCGCGATCGGTTCCCGATGGTCATCTCATATTTGTTCAGTGAAGAGTTATAACGCAAAAGAAAGCCGGTCGCGCAGACCGGCTTTCTTTATTTTGCTGGATAGTGGGCCCGTGGGCCGCCAATCAATTTCGGTCGCGTGATGGCGAACGTGACGTACGCCTCACCGAGCTGCTTCGCCGACAACCGGACCGGGATCGCGACCGGCTTCAAATGCATGCCGATCAGTGTCGAGCCGATATCGATGCCGGCGTCCGCTTGAATCGATTCGACGACACACGGGGCGTCGAAACGCTCGTACGCCTTCTCGGCCATCGCCCCGCCCGCCGCGCGGACTGGGACGACCGTCACTTCCGTCAACCCGAACTGTTTCAAGGTCCGTCGCTCGATCGTAAGGGCGCGATTGATATGTTCGCAGCCTTGAAAGGCGAGATGGACGCCGGTCTTGTCCCGAAACGCAAGGAACGCCTCGATTAAATCCGACGCCACATCAATCGAACCCGCTTTCCCGATCGTCTTGCCGACGACCTCGCTCGTCGAACAACCGATGACGAGCATCTTTTCCTCATCTAACGGAAACCGTTCATGCAACTCCGTCAATAAGTTCAAAAGCTCCGCCTTCATCGTCGTCACTTCGTTTCGTAAGCGCTCATCTTGTCGACACGGTTCGAGTGGCGTCCGCCTTCGAAGTCCGTATCGAGCCATGTCGCCACTAAGTCGAGTGCAAGACCCGGTCCGATGACGCGCTCGCCCATCGTCATGATGTTCGAGTCGTTATGTTGACGCGTCGCTTTTGCGCTGAACGAGTCGTGTACGAGTGCCGCCCGGATGCCTTTCACTTTGTTGGCGGCAATGCCGATGCCGATTCCAGTCCCGCAAATCAAGATGCCACGGTCGAACTCACCGGCCGCGACTGCTTCGGCGACTGGAATGGCTACGTCCGGATAATCGATTGACTCGGCCGAGTGTGTCCCGAAGTCCTTATACTCGTGTCCAAGCTCCTCCAATAATCCGATGATGTCTTTCTTCAAATTGAATCCGCCATGATCGGCGCCGATTGCGATTTTCATTCCGTCATTCCCCCGTCTTCTTTGGTAGGCGTCTCGGTGGTTTCGTCACCTTTGACCCGTCATTCGTCAATTTTAGCACAAGTCGATTCACGAGTGGTTCGAGTTCGTTTCGGACTTGGCGATAGACGTTCATCGACCCTCCGAACGGGTCGTTAATATCGCGCTCGAGTCCCGTGACGAACTCATATAATGTGAATGTGCGATCGGCCAAATCCGGATACGTGTCCCGAATCTGTTCACGATGCGCCCGTGTCATCGTCAAGATGACGTCCGACCAGCGTCCGAGGACGTCGTCAAACGTTTGCGTCACGTGCTCGAGCTCAATTCCTCGTTCACGCAACACTTGGAGTGCATTTTCTGATGCATCAAACCCTTGCATCGTCCGAAGTCCGGCTGAACGAATATCGAACTCGTCCCCCGTCACTTTCGAACGGAGCAGGGCCATCGCCATCGGGCTTCGGCATGTGTTCCCACTACATATGAATAATACGCGTTTCATCGACATCGCGTGATCCTCCTCTATGTCCTTGAGCCTCTTCCTATGGACGGATGACTTTACCGCCAGCCGCCTTGTAGAGGCGGTTATAAACGGCAAGAGCGACTCCCGTCGGTTCAATCCGATTCACGTAAATCTCTTCTACATCCGTCTCATCAAATTTACGCAACGCCTCGTATAGCCGCTGGGCCGCCGTCTCCATCGAAGTCCCGAGAGAGAGGGTGACGTCAGCCGGGGTCGTCGCTTCATCGAACACGAGTGCGCCAACTCGCTTGCCCGCTTCCTGCCGCGCCATGACGACACGGACGAGGTCTTCACGTCCCCCTTCGACTAAATACAGGGGTGCGCTCGGGGCGTAATGGGTGTACTTCATTCCTGGTGATCGTGGCGCAGCTGTTTCATCGCTCAAGTTGGCATCGAGAATGACCGGGCCAATAACCGCTTCAATCGCTTCTTTCGTCACGCCGCCCGGACGTAAAATCGTCGCCGGTTCTGCCGTGCAATCGATTACGGTCGACTCGACGCCGATGCCTGTCGGTCCCCCATCCATAATACCCGCGATCCGACCGGTCAAATCATCTGCCACGTGCCGGGCCGACGTCGGTGATGGACGTCCCGAGCGGTTCGCACTTGGTGCTGCCAGTCCAAGACCGGACGTGCGGATCAAGTCAAGTGCGGCCGGATGGTCCGGCATCCGCAATCCAATCGAATCCAGACCAGCCGTCACGAGTGACGACGCCCGACCGTTCGACGGTAAGATGATGGTCAAGGCACCGGGCCAAAACGCTTCCATCAAGAGTCTCGCGACCGGCGGGATGGTTTGCGCGAAATGTTCGGCCTGTTCGACCGTGGCGACGTGGACGATGAGCGGGTTATCCGACGGTCTTCCTTTCGCCTCGAAAATCTTTTTGATGGCGACATCGTTCGTCGCATCTCCGGCGAGTCCGTAGACAGTCTCCGTCGGGATGGCAATCACCTCGCCAGCCTTCAAGAGACGTACCCCTTCCTCAACTTCTGTCGGCTTGATCCAATTCGTTTCCATGCGCAATCCCTTCCCTCACGGCGTAGACGATTCGGTCTTTGCCGTTTATATCTTTTAAAATACCCGTTTCTGCTTCAGGATAACGTTCGGACAGGTACGATTTCACAACTTGTCCTTGATTATACCCGATTTCAAATGCAATCAATTGCCAATCGGCACACAAGACGCGCATCGAGTCGGCGATGATCGTTCGATAAAAGTCGAGCCCGTCCGCTCCGCCGAACAAGGCGAGGTGAGGCTCGAAGCCCGCGACCGTCTCATCGAGCAGTTCGTCCGCCTCGATATAAGGCGGATTTGAGACGAGGACGCGAATCGAGTTGTCGGTAATCGGCGCGAGGCAATCTCCTTCATGGAAGGACACATCCGCCCCGAGGGACGCTGCATTACGCTCGGCGACAGCGATTGCTTCCCGAGAAATATCGACCGTTTGGACACGGACACCTAGCTCGAGACTGAGTGTGACGGCGATTGCGCCGCTGCCCGTCCCGATGTCGACGATCTCATCGTCGGAGACATTATGCACATGCTCGACGACCCATTCAATTAGCTCTTCCGTTTCCGGACGCGGAATCAAGACGTCACGATTGACCTCGAACATCCGTCCATAAAACGGGGCGTGACCAATCAAGTGTTGGACCGGTTCACCTGCCAAGAGACGCTCGAACCCGGCGTCAAACGACTTCGCCTCTTCCGTCGTCAATTCATCGGACAAACGGATGAGTAGTCCCGTCCGATCGACGTCAAGGACGTGCATGAGCCACCACTCCGCCATCGAGGCATCACGATTAGCGGCCTCGAGCTCCCGTTCCGCTTGTTTCAGCCTCGCCGCGATCCGCATCAATCGACATCCTCCATCAGACGGGCCTGTTCGTCCATAACGAGGGCGTCGATGATATCTTCAAGTTCCCCGGCGAGGACGCGGTCGAGCTTTTGGAGTGTCAGCCCGATGCGGTGGTCGGTCACACGGCTCTGCGGGAAGTTATACGTCCGAATCCGCTCTGAGCGGTCTCCCGTCCCGACGGCCGATTTGCGTTGCGCCGACAGTTCTTGTAGGTGTTCGCTTTGCATCTTGTCATACAGGCGGGCTCGGAGTACTTTGAGCGCCTTGTCTTTGTTTTTATGTTGCGACTTCTCGTCCTGACACGAGACGACGAGCCCCGATGGGATGTGCGTCAAGCGCACGGCCGATTGGGTCGTATTGACCGACTGGCCGCCTGGACCCGATGATGTGAACGTGTCGACACGGACGTCTTTCATATCGATGTGCACTTCGACGTCCTCTGCTTCCGGCAACACGGCGACGGTCGCCGTCGACGTATGGATGCGTCCGCCCGACTCGGTCGATGGGACACGTTGGACCCGATGCGCCCCGTTCTCGAACTTCAGTTTCGAATAGGCACCCGTCCCGTTGATGAGGAACGTCACTTCTTTGAAACCGCCGAGTTCTGTATAGTTGGCGTCAATCAATTCGGCCTTCCAGTTCTGCCGCTCGGCGAAACGCGTGTACATCTTGTATAGGTCGACTGCGAACAGTGCCGCCTCGTCTCCGCCGGCTGCCCCGCGAATCTCGACGATGACGTTCTTGTCGTCGTTCGGGTCTTTCGGTAACAGCAAGACGCGTAATTTCGCCTCGAGCGCCTTCACTTCCGGCTCGAGGAGTGACATCTCTTCTTTGGCGAGCTCGCGCATATCAGCATCGAGTGTGCGGTCCTCGAGCATCGCTTTTGCTTCTTTATACGCCGTGCTCGTCTCTTTATAGTGACGGTACGCCTGCACCGTTTCTTCGAGTTGCGACTGTTCTTTTGAATATTGTCGTAATTTATTCGCATCGCTGAGCACTTCAGGGTCAGCGAGCATCTCATTTAATTGCATGTAGCGTTCTTCTAATACGCTTAAACGGTCAAACATGATGATCCGTCCTTTCTCCGTCAAATCGAACTGTCTTCATTATAGCAAAAAACGAACCGCCAAGGGCGGTCCGTCGACGTCAGTCGGCCACTGTATGGCGGACTGGGCGTGGTTTATTCGGGACGTCGTGGCAATGACGGCAACGCGGTTCGTACGACTCGGAAGCGCCGACCAAGATGACCGGGTCTTCGAAACGCGCCGGTTCCCCGTCAATCAATCGTTGCGTCCGAGAAGCTGGCGCCCCGCATGATAGACAGATGGCCTGCAGCTTCGTGACAAATTCGGCACGCGACAACAGCTCTGGCATCATCGTGAACGGCTCACCTCGGAAGTCCATGTCGAGGCCTGCGCAGATGACACGTTTGTCTTCTGACGCCAATTGCTCGATCACGTCGACGATCCCTTCGTCGAAGAACTGAACCTCGTCGATGGCGATCACTTGCGTCTCTTCACGCACCGCATCGTATAAGTCTTGACTCGATTGAATCGGCACGGCCACGACCGAGTTGCCGCTGTGGGAGACGACGTTCTCTTCATGATACCGGTCGTCGATTGCCGGTTTGAACACTTGGACAGGGATTTTCCCGTAGTGCGCCCGACGGACACGGCGGATCAGTTCCTCCGATTTCCCAGAAAACATACTCCCACAAATCACTTCTATCCAACCGTAACGGTTCGTCACATGCATCATTCTACTTCGCCCTCTCCTTCGTTAATCGCTTCCCGATTATACCCATCTTTTTCTTGAAGAAAAAGGGTTGACTTCTATCTAAAAAAAATAAAAACCGCCAAGGGCAATCCCTAGGCGGTGTGCATACAAGTTGACGATTAACGTTGGTACTTCTTGTTGAAGCGCTCGATACGACCGTCCGCAGATGCGAATTTCTGGCGACCTGTGTAGAACGGGTGCGAATCAGAAGATACATCGACACGGATGAGTGGGTATTCGTTACCATCTTCCATCGTGATTGTCTCGTTAGAGTAACGAGTCGAACCAGAGATGAATTTGAACTCAGTCGTCGAGTCCATGAATACGACTTTACGGTATTCTGGGTGGATTCCTTGTTTCATTGCTTTTCAACTCCTTCTGCCCTAAGTATTCTTTCAACCTAGAGAAAGTTCACTAGAATATAATAGCACCCGGTTCACGGATTTACAAGTCCGTTTTCGTTTTTTTCACCGGGCGTCGACTCTTTTTCTTATCGGCCTCAAGCGCCGCAAAAAAGTCGAGGTTCGTTTTCGTTTCGCGGACCCGGCGCAAGAACTGATCGACGAAGTCTGGCGACTCGTTCATCGTGCGACGAATCGTCCAAAGCGAGTCGAGTTCGCCTTTGCCGAGCAGCAATTCTTCCTTGCGCGTTCCCGAGCGACGAATGTCGATGGCCGGGAAAATCCGACGTTCCGCCAGTTTGCGGTCGAGGTGCAGCTCCATGTTGCCCGTTCCTTTGAACTCTTCATAGATGACGTCATCCATGCGCGAACCCGTATCGACGAGTGCCGTGCCGAGAATCGTCAAACTGCCGCCGTCCTCGATATTACGGGCCGCCCCGAAGAACTTCTTCGGTTTATGGAACGCGGCCGGGTCAATCCCGCCGGAGAGCGTCCGTCCGCTCGGCGGGACGGACAAGTTGTACGCCCGCGTCAGACGCGTGATCGAGTCGAGCAAGATGACCACGTCCTTCTTATGTTCGACGAGGCGCATCGCCCGTTCGAGAACGAGCTCCGAGATGCGAGCATGGTTTTCCGGTGTCTCGTCAAACGTCGAGTAGGCGACGTCTGCACCAGGCACCGAACGTTGAATGTCCGTCACTTCTTCCGGCCGCTCATCAATCAACAGAATAATCAACTCGACGTTCGGATGGTTCGTCGTGATCGAATTGGCAATCTCTTTTAAGAGGGACGTCTTCCCTGCCTTAGGCGGTGCGACGATCAACCCTCGCTGCCCGAAGCCGACGGGAGCAATCATGTCCATGACGCGGACCGACAAATGGTTCGGCTCCGTCTCGAGCACCATCTGTTGTTCCGGATAAATCGGAGTGAGCGCCGGGAAGTAGTCTCGGTTGCGCGTCGAGTCCGTCGTCTCGCCGTTGACCGCCTCGACGCTGAGAAGCCCTTGGAACCGTTCATTCTCTTTCGGCTTCCGGACTTTCCCCGTCACGAGGTCGCCGTTGCGGAGATTGAAGCGGCGGATTTGCGACGCCGCGATATAAATGTCTTCAGACGATTGCGAGTAATTGATGGGGCGTAGGAAGCCAAAACCGCCATCGTTTTGCGACTGTGGGTTAGGCGGAATAATCTCTAGGATTCCTTCGAGGAAATAAAGATCTTTTGATTCTGCCTGTGATTTCAATATCCGGAACATGAGTTCACGCTTACGCGCCTCACGATATTGGGGCACGTTCACTTCTTTCGCGATTTCATATAACTCTTTCAACGTCTTCGTCTCGAGTTCTCGAAGCGTATAGTTTTTAGCCGGTTCAGTCGTTTGACTCATTCAAGTCACCTGTCTTTCATGATTCTATATTTCAAAAATAAACGTTCAGTCCTCATTCATCTAATCACACTTCAGTCAAACCGTCACTGTTTGAAAAACGGCTTTATGTCAGTCTATTCCCCTGTTGTTGAAAACATAACAACCTTTTTACTATGTATGTAACAAATAAGTCTCTATTCTCGCATATTGTTTCAAATATGTTACAAGAAAACTGTTTTTGTCTTGTGATTGAAAAATGCCATCGGTCTTGCGCATGATATAGTTTATTTGCACAGGAAACCGGGTAATATCCGCAACTTGTGCTCTAATCTTGTTAACACACATCGATCATATACAGCCACTTAGGGTTTTATTTTAAAAAACGGAGGGAAATACACTATGTTAAAGCGTTTCGCATCTATTATTGTCGCTGCCACTCTCGCTTTCTCGGGTCTTGCTTTCACAACAGGTGAACAAGCAGAAGCCGCTACTGGTAAATTCGCTTACTCGAAAGTTAACGGCTTGAACATCCGCACAGCACCGTCGCTCAGCTCGAAAGTCACGACAACGATGAACAAAGGCCAACGCTATACATACCTTGGCAAAGTTGGTTCATTCTACAAAATCAACTACAAAGGGTCTCACCGTTATATCTCAGCTTCATCTACTTACACGTACTTGAAAGCAAACACGAAGACAGCGACTGCGAAGAAAGTAACAACTGCTTCTGCATCAAGCGCTCGTACAAAACTTGTCGCTGAGTCGAAGAAGTACCTCGGTACACCTTACCGTTACGGCGGAACGACAACTTCTGGTTTTGACTGCTCAGGTTACACAGGTCACGTTTACAAGAAAGCCATCAACAAATCGATCCCACGTGATTCACGCTCGCAATACGCTAACTCGAAAAAAGTTTCGAAGTCAGCGATTCAAGCCGGCGACCTCGTGTTCTTCTCACACAACGGAAGCACGATCCAACACGTTGGAATGGCACTCAGCAAAACACAAATGATCAACTCTGAAACAGGCGGCGTGAAATACGCGAGCTTCACATCAGGTTACTGGGCACCACGTTATGTCGGTGCAGGATCATACCTCTAATTTAAACGACCAAACGACCCGGTTCATAGGAACTGGGTCGTTTTTTTACGTTCGTTCATCTTCCGTTCATCTGGCTTCGTTACGATAAAGCCATCACGTTGAAGGAGTTGTTCTATGCCATGGAAAAGATTTGGAGTCTTCGCTTGATTCGCCTCGCCGCGCTGTTCGGTGTCATCGGGACGGCGCTCGGGTCGCATATGTCGGGTGCCGGCAGTTATGCCTTTCGTCCGATTCACGCCCATATTCTGCTCGCCGGTTGGCTATCGGTCTTCGCCTGGGGAATCTTCTATCGCTTGTATGCGGTCCGGAACCAACTGCTCGTCACGATTCACGGATGGACGGCCGTCATCGGATCAATCGGATTGACGAGCGGGATGTGGTTCTACACGATGAACCCGTTTCAATGGAATGAGACCGTCACCCTCATCTATTTCATCATCGGGGGCACGGTCTCGTTAATCAGTTTTATTCTGTTTTTGATTGTGACGTTCATGATCGACCAGGACGAGCGGGGCTGAACCCCGCTCGTCATTTTTGTTTCAAGGCACCGCGTGCGTTCGTCGCCGCGAACACGACCATGATGACGCTCATCGCCCCGGCGACGGCAAGTCCGGCCGATAACGCGCTCCAGTCGATCGTCGGTTGCGTCAAGACGGCACGCATCCCTTCAAAGATGTACGTCGTCGGATTGAACGTCGCCGCTACTTTGAGCCATTCTGCCTCAATCAACTCTTTCGGGACGAACGTCGTCGACAAGAAGATGAGCGGGAAGAACAAGAGCGTCCCGGCTTGTGCAGCCTGAGCGTTCCGTGTCTTTAACGCGACACCGACCGAGTAACCAGCAAAACCAAGGCCGAATCCGATGGCAAGCAGCACCGTGAACAAGAAGCCAGGCAGACCGACCGGAATCGATAAACCGAGCAAGAACGCTACCCCGAAGATGAGGAGCGTCTGGACGAGCAGTTGCAACATCCCGGCAATCATCGGGCCGAGCACGATCGCCGTCCGCGTCGCGGGAGTCAGAAGCAAGCGGGCGAAGTAGCCGCTCTCGATATCACGGACGAGCGCTTGTCCTGTCCCCCCGGCCCCACCGACCGCCCCGGACACGATGGAGACCGGCAAGATGAAGTTCAAATAGGCGCTCCCATCAAACTGAGGAAGCGATGCGACGCTCGATAATCCGCTCGTGTAAACGAGTAGAAAGAAGACGGAAATAATCAAGTTCGGGATGAACGAAAACGGATTCCGAATCGTCGTAATGAGGCTCCGTTTCGTGAAGAGCCATGTCTCAGTCCACATCGGGCACACCTCCTTCATATGACTCACCGGTCACTTTCAAAAAGACGTCATCGAGCGACGGTTGCTTCACGGTCAGACGTTCCGGTTGAAGCGACCGTTCATCGAGCTGACGCACGACTTCCATCAGCGTATGATTGACGAGCTCGAACGCCACGTGTTGCCCGGTCGCCGTATGACCGAACAACGCAGCGGCTGCAGACGCTTCTTGATTGCTGTGGAACGTCATCGCAATCGTCTCGCCGCCGACGAGTCGTTTCAATGCCTCCGCTGTCCCTTCACTGATGATTTTCCCATGATTGATGATGGCGATCCGGTCGGCCAGTTCATCCGCTTCTTCTAAGTACTGAGTCGTCAAGAAAATCGTCGTGCCGAACTCCTCGTTGAGCCGTCTCACCTCGTTCCAAATCTCGATGCGGCTCGCCGGGTCGAGCCCGGTCGTCGGTTCATCTAAAAACAAGACGGTCGGTCGATGGACGAGCGTGAGCGCTAAATCGAGCCGACGCCGCATCCCGCCCGAATATGTGCCACTTCTCCGGTCGGCCGCTTCCGTGAGCGAGACGACACGGAGCAGTTCCTCGGCGCGCGTCTCCGCCTCTTGTTTCGTCATCTTGAACAACCGGCCTTGCAAGACGAGCAGTTCCCGCCCGGTCAACACTTTGTCGATTCCGGTCTCTTGCAGGGCGACGCCAATCGACAGGCGGACGTCTTTCTCTTGTTTGACGACATCGAATCCGTTCACCCGCGCCTTCCCTTCGGTCGGTCGGACGAGCGTCGTCAACATTTGCACGGTTGTCGACTTGCCAGCCCCGTTCGGTCCAAGGAAGGCGAAAATCTCTCCTTCTTGCACCGAGAACGAGATGCCATCGACGGCCGGCACGTCCCCGAACGTTTTGACGAGTGATTCCACTTCAATCATGACACACACCTCCTCCCTACTCATTCCCGTTCTCGATGCATGTTAAATATGAAACGACACATCAAAAAAGAACCGCGGACGGAAGTGTCCACGGTTCAGGAGAATCAAGGTTTCATGACCATTTTCGGTTTTTTCTTCAAGGAGTGGATGCCTTCGACGAAGCGGACCGTTCCTGACTTGGCTCGCATGACGACCGAGTGCGTCTGACCGCCTTGCCCGGTGAACTGGACGCCGCGGAGGAGTTCCCCGTCCGTCACGCCCGTCGCCGCGAAGATGCAATCTTCACCTTTAACGAGGTCGTCCAACAGCAAAATCCGGCCCGTATCGGCGATGCCCATGTCTTGGCAACGTTTCTCTTGGGCTTCGTCTTCAGGAAGCAGGCGACCTTGGAAGTCACCGCCGAGACATTTCATCGCGACGGCCGCGATGACGCCTTCCGGCGCACCACCCGAACCGAGCAACAAATCGACACCCGTTTTCGGGAACGCCGTGTTGATGGCCGCGGCCACGTCTCCGTCAGGAATCAACTTGATACGAGCACCCGTCGCTCGGACACGTTGAATCATCTCTTCGTGACGATCACGATGTAAAATCGTGACGACGACGTCTTCGACGTTCTTGTTCTTCGCCTTGGCGACGATGGCGATATTCTCTTCAATCGAGTTGTCGAGGCTGATCAATCCGGCCGCTTCCGGACCGACGGCAATCTTGTCCATATACATGTCCGGCGCGTGAAGAAGGTCACCGGCGTCAGCGACAGCGAGAACGGCAAGCGCTCCCCATGTTCCCGTCGCGACGATGCTCGTCCCTTCGAGTGGATCGACAGCGACGTCGAGGCGCGAGCCATAGCCGTTCCCGACTTTTTCACCGATATAGAGCATCGGTGCCTCATCCATCTCGCCTTCCCCGATGACAACGACCCCTTTCATCGGAATCGTATCAAACACTTCACGCATCGCGGTCGTCGCCGCATCGTCCGCCTCTTCTTTCAAGCCTTTACCCATCCAACGAGCCGAAGATAGCGCTGCCGCTTCTGTGACTCGGACCAATTCCATTGATAAACTACGTTCCACCCGAATTCTCCCCTTTTTACTCAGACACCTCATCGACCCAGACGAGCGCGCCGAGTTGTTTTAGTTTGCCGACGAAATCGACATATGAATCGTTCAATTTTTCCGCATCGATCACCGTGGATTCGCCACTCGCTTGAAGCCCAGCTAAGGTGAGGGCTGCCCCGCTCCGTGCGTCTGCACATTCCATTTCCGCATTGGCGAGCGTTGTCCCGCCGCGAATGACGGCCGAAGCGTCCTCGAGCGTAATCTGTGCGTTCATGCGCCGCATTTCCGCGATATGGCGGAAGCGTTGGGCGTACAGCTTGTCGGTGACGATACTCGTTCCGTCCGCTTTCAACAGTGCGGCCGACATGATCGGCTGCAGGTCGGTCGGATACCCCGAATAGTGGAAGACACGGATATCAATCGGTTTAAAGGCGTTCGCCCGCACCGTGATCGTCTCTTCCCCGACTTCGACGTCGGCCCCGTAATCCAGTAGTTTTTGAATGACGCCTTCTAAGTGAGTCGGAATGACGTTTCGAACCGTCACTTCACCCGCGACCGCGCCATAAATCATGAACGTCCCAGCCTCTAACCGATCGGGAATGAGCGTGTGTGTACAGCCGTGGAGCTTGTCGACCCCTTTGATGCGAATCTCGTCGGTGCCCGCCCCGATGACATGGGCCCCCATCGAAGTGAGCATCGTCGCGACGTCGACGATTTCCGGATCGATGGCCGCGTTCTCGATGACGGTCGTCCCGTTAGCGAGCACGGCCGCGAGCATGGCGCTCACTGTCGCCCCGAACGAACGGAGATCGAGATAAATTCGATTTCCCTCCAGCTTTTCGGCGTTCACATGATAAAGTCCCGACTCGTTCTCGACTTTAATGCCGAGACGTTCGAGTGCTTTCAAATGTAAATCGATCGGTCGTGGACCAATCGCATATCCACCGGGAAGCCCGACGGCCCCTTTCCCAAAACGAGCCGCAAACACCCCGAGCAAATAGACAGCGGCTCGGACTTTACGCGTCTCTGAGCCGAGCAGCGGCATGGCGACGGCATCTTTCGCATGAAGCGTCATCCGCTCCCCGTCCCGTTCAATCGAGACGCCGAGTTCTTGTAATAGACTGAGCATCACTTCGACGTCCTCAATGACGGGGACGTTCTCAATCGTCACCGGTTCTTCCGTCAAAAGTGCTGCGACGAGACAAGGCAAGGCGCTCTGTTTGGCACCGCTAATGTCAACTGTTCCTTCAAGTTTTTGCTGTCCTACGATATGGAGAATTTCCACGAAGATCAAACCTTTCTGCGACAAACTTATTTGGATTGAGCGTTGTTCCAATCCGCTAAGAATTGCTCGATCCCTTTGTCAGTGAGCGGATGTTTCATCATCTGTTCGATGACTTTGTATGGTACCGTGGCGATGTCGGCTCCAAGGAGAGCCGCCTTCGTCGCGTGGACCGGATGGCGAACGGAAGCTGCGATGATTTCTGTATCGATACCATGGATGGCAAAGATATTGGCAATCGTCTCGACGAGGTCGAGACCATCTTGACCGATATCGTCCAAACGACCGATGAATGGCGAGACGTATGACGCGCCGGCCCGAGCCGCGAGTAGCGCTTGGTTGGCGTTAAAGATGAGCGTCACGTTCGTCTTGATGCCGAGCTGTGAAAACGTATTGACCGCTTCCATCCCTGCTGGCGTCATCGGTACCTTGACAGTAATATTCGGCGCGATGGCCGCAAGTTCCTTTCCTTCTTCCACCATACCCGCTGCGTCGAGCGCAATAACTTCCGCGCTGACTGAGAGATCCCCGACGATCTCACAGATTTCGCGTAGCCGTGTATGGAAATCGACGCCTTCTTTGGCGACGAGCGATGGATTCGTCGTCACTCCCCCGATGACGCCCATCTGATGAGCTTTCTTGATGTCTTCCACGTTTGCCGTATCAATGAAAAAACGCATGTACAATTCCTCCTCGAATGGTGTTGTGATCGCTTACACTTCTTATTATGAGGAAATTGTCATGGAATTGCTACACCCTTTACGTCAAGCCGGCGATGGCGAACATCGATCCGATGAGTAAACCAACGCCAACAAGCGTCCCCACTGCCGTCCATCGTTTCACGTTTTTTTGTTTTGTCTCATACGCTTGATACGGCCCTTCCTTTAAGCGCTCCGACCCATGCGTCTCGATCCAAAGTCCGACCGCGGTCTCTTCGTCGGTCACGAGATTGCCTGTATACGTGAACGGGATGATTTCTTCGGGTCGACGGAGAATGTCGAACCGCTCCCGCCGTGTCGCGATGTTCGCCCCGATCCAGTAGAGCCGTTTCGGTGTATAGAAAACTGGCACGCTATCTCCGATAAAATACTGAATCCACTGTTCGAACGCGGCGAGATCGCGTTGGTCGAACAAGATTTCCATTGAATCCTCGTCAGTCATGATGGCGAGCATCGGGCACAACTCGATCGTCCGTCGTCTATAGGGATGCGGCATGGCTGCTTCTGTCTTTCGGACGATGGCCGGGAAGAAGACGACTTGCTTGATTGCGTCGAGCGGGAACGATTGCTCGACTGACTCACCCGGCTCGTGCCGATACGTCGTCCCCTCAATATATGTCGCGGTCACTTCATAGTGCGACTGGTGCCGCTCTTTCCAGAACAGCTGGCGAAACAGTTGCAAGAACCGATACACGCCGTAACCGCCGAGGACGGTGAGTGACAACAGCGGAATCAACCACGGTTTCGGATTCATGAGGATGAGAATGACCGGCAGCGCGGCAAAGGCCAACGTCATACCAATTATAATGATGGGACCGACGATATAAAAAATGCGCCAAAATGATTCTGTCGAACGTTCTTGATACTTCATGCAAACTCCCCCTTTTCATCTATATACGGTACCCTAACCGCTTACGTTTCAATAAAAAAAGCCGGCTCTCGCAAAGAGAGCCGACTGATGTGACAGGATTATGCTTGGTTGCTTGAACCGAACTCACGCATTTTGCCAGTAACGACGTTGTAGATCGCTTCGACACCAGGGCCGATGACTTTACGTGGGTCATATACTTTCGAGTCCGTGTTGAGCTTCTCACGTACGGCACGAGTCCATTCTTGTTGGCACTCTGTGTTAACGTTGATTTTGCTGTGACCGAGCTCGATTGCTTTTTTGATTTGGTGCTCAGGAATACCTGAACCGCCGTGAAGAACGAGTGGAGTTTTAGTCGCTTCTGCGATTTCTTCCATCTCTTTGAAGCCGAGTTTAGGCTCGCCTTGGTATTCTCCGTGTACAGAACCGAGTGCTGCCGCAAGAGCGTCAACTTTCGCTTCTTTCACGACGCGTACGCACTCGTCGAGGTCAGCGTATTGTACGCCGCCAACAACGCCATCTTCTTCGCCGCCGACTGTGCCAACTTCCGCTTCAACTGAAGCGCCTTTAGCGTGTGCGTATTCAACGACTTGTTTCGTCATTTCGATGTTCTCTTCGATCGGGTGGTGTGAACCGTCGATCATAACAGACGTGAAACCAGCGTCAATTGCTGCTTTACACTTGTCGAAAGATGAACCGTGGTCGAGGTGGATTGCAACTGGAACAGTGATGTTGTAGTCGTGCATGAGACCTTCAGTCATTTTAACAACTGTTGTGAAGCCACCCATGTACTTCGCTGCACCTTCTGATACACCGAGGATAACTGGTGATTTCTCGTCTTCCGCAGCGCGAAGAATCGCTTGCGTCCACTCGAGGTTGTTGATGTTGAATTGGCCTACTGCATACTTGCCTTCGAATGCTTTGTTAAGCATTTCTGTCATTGATACTAATGGCATAATGACATCCTCCTGTCTGTTCGCTATTGTGCACTTTGGGAAAAATGCCCCCGTGCAATTCGTTCCCATTATAACACACGTCGAAACTTGTGCCTATGCTATTCGGGCATAGAAATGGCTCTGCGCAAGCGTTTACATATGTCATCTTCGTGACGAATTACGTGATTTTGAGGACTTCCTTCACTTTTTCAATCATCCGATAAATATCGAACGGCTTTTCAAATTGCGCGGTAATGCCAAGTCGTTGCACTTCTTCAAGCGTCGATTTTTCCCCGAACGCGGTCATAATCATGACCGGGGTTTCGATGTTCCGTTGGCGCATGTTGCGTAGTACTTCATGACCGAACATGCGCGGCATGTTCATATCGAGCAATACTAAATCGTATCCGTTCTGTTCGAGCTTTTCCCAAGCGTTCTGTCCGTCGTTCGCCGTGTCGACCTCGATGCCGAGGCTTTGGAACACTTGCGCTAACATCAACCGAATCCCGTCTTGGTCGTCTGCGATCAACATCCGTGACATCCATCTACCTTCTCTCCATAGTTTGCACTAGTCTAACCATACCAAATCCGATTTCGTTTGGCGACGGACCTATTTTGAAATCAAGGCAACGGTATCGATACCGGTTCTTCGGTCTGTTCGTCCTTTAACTGGGCCGGTACTTCCGACTCAGGTACCGGCTCGTAGGCCGTCACCGTCTGCTCGTCTTTCACATACAGTTTCAAAAAATCGCCTTCGGCCAGCCGAATCGGTGCCTCGAACGTGATTGGTCGTTTCTTGCCGTCTTCATCATAGCCAATCGTTTCATACGTATGTCTCTTTCCTTGGTCGGTGACGTTTGTGCTCGGCACTTTCGTATAGTAGACGTCGGCAAACAGCCGATTCGTATCGACGAACTGCCAACCGAGAAATAAGATGAGGACGACGCCACCGATTGCCCATGCTCGTTTCATCGTAACTCCCCCGCCTTTCTCTTTTCCATCTTTTTCAATACCATTGTCTCCCTATTTCTAAACACCCGGTACGCTGATATACTGAAAACATGAAACGAACAGGAGCGAAATCATGAAACCATATTTGTTATACATATTGTTCGTCTTGGCACTTGGAAGTATGGTCGCACTCGTCGTGAACGTTTTCGGGGAAGACCAAGAAGAGATACCGCTCGCCGCTGCCGTCGAGACCGATCTCGAGGAATTGCCGGAGACGTTCGCCGTCTTATCCGAGACGTTCGATGAGCCAATCGCAGACAGTGACATCGCCCGCATCAAAAAGCTGGCTTCTGATCCGGAACTCGACGAAGCGAACGTGCACGCCCTCGGCACAATCGATGTCATCTTTAAAGGACGACCGACCACACTGACACTCGAAACAGAAGTGGATCGTGAGGACGGCACGTATCTTTATCTGTATTTGTTCGGCGAACCGGACATCGTCGAGGCGCTCGACGAACGCATCATGGCGTATTATGAAGAATTAGGCATATGAAAAGGAACCTCGCCGCGGCGAGGTTCCTTTTATTTCGTTAGTCGACCGTGACAGGGACGACCGCGAGATCAATCTCTTTCTCGATCTCGGCCCGCTCTTCAGCGAGACGAGCATCCGACCATTTGAAGACATCGGCCATGCAACGGAGCACGCCGTCTTTATAGTTGCGGACGAAGTCGATGTCGAAGAACATCGCTCCGGTGCGGCGGACGAGGAAGTCGATGGCCCGAACGACCGACTCTTCTTCGATGCCGTACATGAGTTGTGCATAGACGTACTCTGGAAGGTCGTACGCGTTCGAGTCCATCCGTTCGATGACACGATCGATGTTCGATCCGTAGAGACGGACGAGTTGCTCGGCTTTGACGTCATCGAGACCAAGGTTTTTCAGTTCAGCCTTCTTCTTCGTCAAGAAGTCATCGAACCCTTTCGAACCGCCGACATGGCCTCCCGACATCGGCATATGTTTCGTGCGCGAAGCGAGGAAGACGATGCCTTCTTCTTGCTTGAGCAGTTTCGCCACCAAATCGACGACCGTCTCTGACATCTTGCGATAACCGGTCAACTTCCCACCGGCGATCGTGATTAAGCCGCTTTCCGACTGCCAAACCTCATCTTTCCGTGAGATTTCAGACGGGTCTTTGCCTTCTTCATAGATGAGCGGACGAATCCCGGCCCAGCTCGACTCGACGTCATCTGCCGTCACGTTCACGTCTGGGAACATATAGTGGATTGCCTCTAAAATATAGTCGCGGTCCTCGGTCGTCATGCGTGGGTGAGCTTTATCCTTATCGAAGAACGTGTCTGTCGTCCCGACGTACGCTTTGCCGTCACGCGGAATCGCGAACACCATCCGGCCGTCTGGTGTATCGAAATAGATGGCTTGTTTGAGCGGGAATTTCGACTGGTCAATGACGAGGTGAATCCCTTTCGTCAAACGGAGCATCTTCCCTTTGTTCGAGCCGTCTTGTTCGCGGAGCACGTCGACCCAAGGTCCGGTCGCGTTGATGACTTTCTTCGCATAAACTTCGTACGTCTTGCCGTCGATTTGGTCTTCAACGTGGACGCCGACGACTTTGCCTTGCTCATAGATGAGACCAGTCACTTTCGAATAGTTCAAGAGGAGAGCGCCGTGGTTGGCCGCCTCTTTCGCGACTTCAATCGTCATACGGGCATCATCTGTCCGATATTCGACGTAATAACCGCCACCGACAAGACCGTCTTTTTTGACGAGCGGCGCTTTTTGAATGACTTCATCCGGCTTCAACATCAAACGTCGCTCGGCGCGTTTGACGCCCGCTAAGAAATCGTACACCATCAAGCCGACCGCTGTGGAGAGCGGTCCGAACGTGCCGCCTTTATGCATCGGCAACAGCATGCGTTCTGGCGTCGTGACGTGTGGCCCGTTCTCATAGACGATGGCGCGTTCTTTTCCGACTTCGGCGACGAGCGCGACTTCGAACTGTTTCAAGTAGCGCAACCCTCCGTGGACGAGTTTCGTCGAACGGCTCGATGTTCCGGCTGCGAAGTCTTGCATTTCGAGCACGGCCGTCTTCATTCCGCGAGACGCGGCATCGAGCGCGATTCCGGCACCGGTGATTCCTCCGCCGACGACGAGCACGTCGTGACGTTCACCCGTTAACTGTTCATATCGTTTGGCACGTTCTTTTGCTGAGAAATTTCTGATTTCCATCTTGTCCCCTCCTATAATGAATCCGGTTCGATGTATGCGAAAAGAGACCACAACAAAACAAGGCTTCGCCCCCCATGTCGTGGTCTCTCTGTAGTCTCCAACCGGTTATCAACTTTTCTCCTGTATTATACCCCATTTTCTAGCATTCAACCATCGACCCGCTCACGGAGTGTGCAACCTGCTCCTCAGAAAGCGTCCCGCTCGCAATTTCAAAATGAGAAGACTAGACTTCAAGGTATCACCAACAAGGAGGAGTTTTTTTATGAAACGCATGTTACAACCTTTCCAATTCAAAAACGGCGTCGAGCTCCACAATCGGCTCGTACTTGCGCCGATGACCCATTATTCGTCAGAACCGACGGGTGAAGTGTCGGAACACGAACTCGCCTATTACCGCAAGCGAGCGAAGAACGTCGGCCTCGCCATCACGGCGTGTGCTTACGTGACCGAAGACGGCAAAGGGTTCCCAAACGCCTTCGGTGTGAATGACGACAAGTTCATCCCTGGGCTTCGTCAGCTCGCTGAAAGTTTGAGAGCGGAAGGCGCGAAAGCGATTCTTCAAATCTTCCATGCAGGACGCATGTCTCCTCCGGAACTCGTTCCGAACGAACAACCAGTAAGCGCCAGCGCCATCGCACCGGTCCGTGAAGGTGCCGCCACACCACGCGCCCTTGAGACTGAAGAAGTCGAAGCCATCATCGAGGCGTTCGGCGAAGCGACACGTCGTGCCATTGAGGCCGGTTTTGACGGCGTCGAGATTCACGGGGCGAACACGTATTTGATTCAACAGTTCTTCTCACCTCACTCGAATCGACGCGACGATCGCTTCGGTGGCGACGTAAACGCACGCCTCACATTCCCGCGTGAAGTCATTCGCTCGGTCAAACGTGCAGCTGAAGGCGCGGACAATTTCTTAATCGGCTACCGCTTCTCGCCTGAAGAAGTCGAAGAGCCAGGCATCACGCTCGACGATACGGACGTATTGATCGATATGTTGCTCGAAGAAAATCTCGACTACCTCCACGCCTCGCTCTGGAACTTCAATATCGGTTCAATTCGGAACGAGAACGTGACGGAGCGGTCGATTGATCGCATCGCTAAACGCATCAACGGTGCCGTCCCGCTCATCGGAGTCGGACAGCTCCAGCGCCCAGGTCAAGTCGAAGACGCACTGAACGTCATCGACCTCGCCGCGCTCGGCCGCGAACTCATCATCGACCCGGATTGGCTCGAGAAAGTGAAAGACGGTCGTGAAGACGAAATCGAGACCGAACTCGACTTGAACAAACAAGCCGAACTCGCCGTCCCGGCTCCGCTCTGGAACGCCATCACAACACGTGCCGGCTGGTTCCCAATCAAAGACCAAGCCGTCAAATAAGCCTTCAACCGCAGACTTCATGTCTGCGGTTTTTTTGTGGTTTGTGCAATTCATCGAGTAGTGTGAGAAATGGGATATGCTACGGACACAATTTCGTCACATTTTTCATCTTTTTCACCTCTTCTTTCGTGTTGACCTAACTTTCCAACCTTTCACCCCCTTCGTAAGCTAAGGACAGGAACCGTTTCCTCGACGAAACCGCGGGCCAAGCCTCGCTTGCACCGCGCCTGTCTGTTTGACCGTCTTTTGAAAGGGGCATATGATGTATGACGAAAAAGCCAATTGATCTCGATGCGTACAACAAACAACTCAATCAGCATCAACAGCGTACGAAAGAAGTCGCTGAAACGTATCGACAAAAAAGTAAGGAACTCGAACACCACCTCGAATCATCCGCACGTTCCCGTGAAGAAGCACTCGCTCGCGAAATCGCCGAATTAAAGCAAGTGACTAAACGGAACGTTCCACGAAATAAATAAACGGTTCCCGATCGTACGACGAAAGAAGTGACTCATCCGGTGGAAAACAAAATCAAACGCCAATTTCTGAATCATCTGCATCGTGACAAAAATTTGTTCGATGATTTTCAGCATGTGGATAACTTTTATACGCTCGATCAACAGATTGTGAGTGCGCTCCGCAGCGCCCATCCGATTCGGGCCGAACAGCTGCTCGAGACGCTGACGCTCGACCTATTGAAACTTCCGGTCTCCGATGAGTATATGAGTGTCCGTTTCTACTACCGCGGCCTCGTCTATCACATCATCCGTCTGATTCCAGTCGATAACCCAAACGTCCAGACCGCGCTCAATTATACGAGCGCTCTTCTCATCTTAATCGATGAACTGACGACGACACTCGACTTTATCTATGCCATTCCCGTCATCGTCGACCATTTGACGAAGATGATGGCGTTTCTATCCCCTCCCGTGTCGACGAACCCGAACGTCACGACGACCATCCATTTGATTGAAGAGCATTTGAAAGAGCCGGAACTATCGCTCCCGTGGATCGCCCGACAAATCGGGTTATCGAACAATTATTTGTCGGCCCTGTTCAAACAGGAAGTCGGCGAGAGTGTACCCGAACGAATCCGGCGCCGCCGCATCGATGCGTCCATCGCCGATTTGCTCGGAACGAATTTGCCGATTTGTACCATCGGTGAGAAATATCGCTTCGCCTCGTGCACGGCCTATATCAACACGTTCAAGACGTACAAACAAATGACCCCGCTCCAATACCGCCAATTGTTCCACACGTGAAAAGCGCTAAGCCTCTACCGAGACTTAGCGCTTTCTGTCATCCATTCTTCTCGCAACAAACCCATGCGAATCGAGTCGTAACGCACGTCGTCGACGACGCGCACCTGACGAATCCGACCTTCGAGTCGCATGCCGATTTTCTCGGCCACTTTCATCATCCGCTCATTGCCCGACCACGTCGTCAATCCGACCCGGACCGTTGGCAACGTCTGAAACAGATGGCCGACCCATAGCTTGAGCGCCCACGTGCCGATGCCACGATTCCAGCGGTCGGCTTGATGGAGGATGATCCCGACCTCGAGCCAATTCTGTCCGGCGTCTTCATAATAGAAGGAAACCGTTCCATAGACGGTCCCATCGACCTCGATGACCCACATGTCGTCACGGCCGACGTGTTCGCCCGCATTCTGACAGTACACCTCGTACGTCTGCGCCCGATGTTCAAAATACGGCGCGTCCCATTTCTTAAATTCTGGTGCCTCATCCTTATACATCAATTCCCATAACCGATCCAAGTCGCGAACTTCAATTGGTCGAATCAGTAACTCTTCATCACAAATCATACCCTCGTCCTCTCTATCTGTGCTGTCTACTCTTTCAAGGGATCAGTTCGAATTCCCTTTTTTCCGCTTCCGCCAGACGAGCGCCAAAATGACGAGCAAGAGACTCGCCGTCACCGAGACGACGGCGAACGGACTCGCACCGGTGATGAACAGTTCGCCGAGCGAGACCGAATAGGCGAGACCGAACGACGTGACGAGCTTCGCGCCGATGGCGATCAAAACGAATCGAGGAAATGGCACCCGGCTGAACCCAGCCGCGAGACAAATGATCTCGTCAGGCAAGATCGGAATGATGAACAAGACGAGCAACACACCAAGTCCGTACTTGTCCACGTATCGGTCATACGTCGCGAGCTTGTCGGCGTCGATAAGCCGCATCACCCGCTCCCGTCCGAACCGAGCGAGCCCGTACATGACGAGGATGCCGAGCGTCGTCGCGACGCTCCCGATTAAGGCCGCCCGGAGCGGCCCAAGGGCGACACTGCCAATCGGGACACTGACCGCCTCTGGGACCGGGAGCGCGATCGGCTGCAGGAAGCTGAAGGCGGCGAACACCCACATCGCCTGGTCGCCATACTGTTCGAGCAACCGCTCGAGCCCGTACGAGTCGTACAAGACGAGTCCGAACGAGACGTAGTATACGAAGACGAACAACAAGAATAACGTGAACGTGACTTTTAGCATTTGTTTCAAGTACGTATTCGAGCCCTCGCGAATCGACCGCAATAGACCAATCGACAGTGCGAGCAATACAATCCCGGTCCACCCGAGTTGATACGGCAATAATAGCGTCGGCAAGACGACGAACGGCAACAGGCTGAGCGTGACGAGCGCTCCCCCGTATCCTGCATAAATCATAGTTCGTTCTCGCATGTCGCATCGCCCTCTCCCTGTTCTACTATTAGTGTACCCGGATTTCGGGCAACATGTATCCACCTGAAGCTGTTGCGCACATCAGCCTTTTGCCCGAGAAAAAAGGCCACAGTCATAGACTGTGACCTGCCACTCACTCGCCGAGTGAGGCTTGGATGAAATCGTGGAACAAGCGTTGCGGACGCTCTGGACGCGAAATGAGTTCTGGGTGGAACTGTGACGCGACGAACCACTTGTGCTCTGGAATCTCGATGATTTCGACGAGACGGCCGTCCGGGCTCGTTCCTGAGAACTTGAACCCTTCTGCCTCGAACGCTTCACGGTACTCGTTGTTGAACTCGTAACGGTGACGATGGCGCTCGTAGACGAGCTCTTGGTTGTAAGCGGCGTGCGCTTTCGTACCTGGCTCGAGCTTGCATGGATAGAGGCCGAGACGGAGCGTGCCGCCGAGGTCCTCGATATCTTTTTGTTCTGGAAGCAAATCAATAATCGGATAGTTCGTCGTCGGATCGATTTCGGCCGAGTGGGCACCGTCGAGCTTCAAGACGTTACGGGCGAACTCGACCGTCGCGAGCTGCATGCCGAGGCAAATCCCGAAGAATGGGACGTTGTTCTCACGCGCATAACGCGTCGCTTCGATTTTCCCTTCGATGCCGCGTTCTCCAAATCCGCCTGGGACGAGAATCCCGTCTGCGTCTCCGAGAAACGTCTCGACATTCTCTGCCGTCACCTCTTCAGCGTTGACCCAATCGATATCGATGTCGGCGTTGAAGGCGTAACCGGCGTGCTTGAGCGATTCTGCTACCGAGATGTACGCGTCACGAAGTTCGACGTATTTTCCGACGAGAGCGATTTTGACTTTCTTCTCGAGGTGCGTGACCGTGTGCACGAGCTCTTTCCAAGCCGTCATGTCAGCGGCCGGCGTGTTGAAGCCGAAGTAATCGTTGACGAGTTGGTCCATTCCTTGCTTTTGAAGGTTGAGCGGCACTTCGTAAAGCGTCGACGCATCTTGTGCCTCGATGACCGCTTCTTTACGTGTATCACAGAACAAGGCAATTTTTTCACGCATCTCTTCTGGGATATCGTGCTCGGTACGGAGGACGATGATATCCGGCTGAATCCCGTAACTGCGGAGTTCTTTGACGCTATGTTGTGTCGGTTTCGTTTTCATCTCACCGGCAGCCCGGAGATAAGGGACGAGCGTACAGTGAACGTACATGACGTTCTCTTTGCCGATATCGTTTTTCACTTGACGAATGGCCTCGATGAACGGAAGCGACTCGATGTCCCCGACTGTTCCACCAATCTCTGTGATGACGACATCCGCGTTCGTCTCGCGACCGGCGCGGAAGACGCGGTCTTTAATCTCGTTCGTGATGTGTGGAATGACTTGGACCGTTCCCCCGTTATAATCGCCACGACGCTCTTTTTTCAAGACCGTCGAGTAGATGCGACCTGACGTCACGTTGGCGTTTTGCGACAAGTTGATGTCGATGAAGCGCTCGTAGTGACCGAGGTCAAGGTCCGTCTCAGCGCCGTCATCTGTGACGAACACCTCTCCGTGCTGGTACGGGCTCATCGTTCCTGGGTCGATATTGATATACGGGTCAAACTTCTGAATCGTCACGTTCAAACCTCGGTTTTTGAGTAGACGTGCGAGTGAAGCGGCTGTGATCCCTTTACCGAGTGAAGATACTACCCCACCTGTTACGAAAATATACTTTGTCATCATCATTCTCCTCTCTTAAATGCCACAACGGGAAACGAAAAAACAAAAAAAGCAAAAGTGCCCCCACTGAAATGGAGGACACTTTTGCTGCATCGTTACGTGCTAAACTAGCCCATGACTAATTTACGTCAGAGACGATGCAGTCGTCAAGTCATTATTTTTTCTTTTTTTCAACTGTCAAAAAAGAAAAAGAGACACGCCTAGCCGGGACAAATGCCCGGCTTTTTGCGGTCTCTTATAAATCATCCTCGTCTTTAAGGTCGAGGTCGTCGTCCAAGTCTTCGTCCTCGAACTCGTCAAGGCCTTCCACTTTTTCGGCTTCATCCTCAGCATCGAACTCAGATGCGTCAAAATCTTCACCTTTTGCAAAGACGTCAAGGTCGTCTTCAATGTCGACGATGCCTTCATCCGTCTCATCGATCTCTTCTTCGAACTCATCGAGCTCACCGCGCTGGCGTGCTTCGATGACGAGATCTTCGTCTGACTTATCGAACGGATACCAAACACGAAGCGCCCAACGGTTAGCTCCCAAGTTGACGAATAGTCCGTCGATGTTCATGTCCGTGTAGAGTTGCGCGATTTTCTCGAGCTCCTCCTCTTCACTTGCGAACGTATAGTTTTGTCTGATCAGCTCACGAATCTCATCAAATGACACTGGTTGCTCGCCAGTCTTTTGAAGAATTTCGTAAACGAAATCGATCAACGATTTATTCATTAAAGGACACTCCTTTTCCGTCACTAGTTAAACATCACTCCTCATTATAAACAAAACCGATATGAAAAAGCTAGAGGAAATTATTTTGAAGTTTCAACGGTTTTTTGGATGCTTAACCAATAGAGCGTCATCAATCCGACGTTGAAGATCCACGTCAAACCGAGCACCCCGAGCATCCAACCGCGCGGGACTTTGAAGGACAACTCTGCATTGACGGACTGGCCAGTATATAGGCCGTAGCCGAGCAATCCAACCATGAGCGCGGAATACGCGACGACCATCCCGAACCGTTTCCATAGTTGCAAGAGCAGCGAGGCGAACTCTTTATTGTCCCCATACGATGCATATAGATAGACATGACCCGCACTCGCATACATCGTCTGGACGTACCCACTCACAAACAGGACCGGGATGAACACGAGCGGCTCCAAGAATCCGAGGAAGAATAGCAGCGACGTGACGAGCAGGACGTAGTAAGGATGACGCGCCACGTCGAACACACGGTTCAATAATATCCAGCCGATGACGCCCGCCAAGAACGGCATGAACACGTAGAATAAGAGCACTTGAAACGAATATAGGGCCAGACTGATGAATACGGCGCCAATCAACGTCCAGCCGCCGAACAACCCGACGACGAACGCGAGCAGTTGAACTTGGCGCGTCCGGGTGGCACTGACGTACGTTCTCGTCCGCTCCTGGAACAATACCCACCCGACGTAGCCGAGCAAAATAATCATCAATAAAAAGATTTCCACATACCCGCTCGCCCCTTCCAACAGGCTGAGGAGACGGCTCACCAACGTGAACACGGTGACGGTGATGAAGGCAAGCACGAACTTCCCTGTCGCCCATGCCCACGTCGCCGTTTTCTCGAGCGGCAACTTTCTCACGAACAGCCAAGGCAGGATCAGACTGACGAGGAAGAGGATGACAGCCTCGTCATATGATCGAGTCAGCACATAAGAGAAAATGACGATCCAGGCAACGAGTGCGAGTACGAGCGGGAGCGAACTCCCTTTCTGATCCGCCGACTCGTCTGTGGTGGACAGTTCCTTCAGCTGTGACAAAATCGTCGTCATAATCGACCCGACACCGATCGATCCGACACCGACAAGAAAAGCGCTCAATTCGATCGCCCAGCCAAACGGCAGCAAAAAGCAGATGAGTCCGGTCACCAAGACGGTCAGCGCCAGTAAGAATGTCTGTTTCGAGCCAAGGCGACCAATGATGTACACCCATAGAAGCAGTCCCGACATACTCGCCACGTAAAAAATCATGAACGGGATTAATCGTCCGACGCCGTCTTCGACCGCCATGATGGACAAAAATAAAATTTGAGGCAAGATTTGACTGCTGAGGGCACTGACAATCGTCAATAACACGACCGTGTTTTTCATTAAAGATACCTCATTTCTAGAAAATGATTGAATCGCTCTCCTTTCCTTCTTTCCCGCCCCCTTCCATTCGAGAACCTCTCGAATCACACATCAGCTCCTCAGTTTTTTCACATGTTTGCCGATATAGAATAGAACGCTATTTTAGCTGTACGAGAAAAAGGAGAATGAAACATGGCACTGTTCCGTAAATCAAAACCTACCGCTTACACCGCGTCGATCGGCTTCCCTGATGTGGCTAAGACCGCACGACCGACCGATCCAAATTTGAACGGGCGCACCCATTATATGGGTTATACGGCGTCGCAAGTGAAGCGACTCCAAGACATGGCCCCGCTCGTCGAGTCCGTGTTAGACGATGTCCTCGAAAACGTCCTTGACCACTTGATGTTGCAGCCTGAGATGGTCCAAATCGCCAACGCCTCGTCGACACGTGAGCGGCTTAAAAAAGTGTTCGCTGACTACTTCCGGAGCCTATTGACCGGGAACATCGATGACAAGTTTCTCGCGATGCGCAAACGGATGGGACAGACGCATCACCACTACGCGGTGCCAGTCGTCTGGTTCCTCGCGACGTATTCCGCCTTCAACACGTTGCTCGTCCCAAAAATCGTCGAGACGTATCAACACGACCCGGCCACATTGACCGAATCGCTCCTCGCATTGTCCCATGCGATGAACTTGGACGCCCAAATCGTCACTGAGCAGTACGTCGATGCGCGTCTCGATGAGATTGAATCGGCAAACGTCGCCCGAGCGACGCTATTGAACGATGTCAGTCGCGTCAGCACGGAAGTCGCGACGACGATGGAGCAGACCGGTCACGCCATGTCCGAGACGAGCAAGCGAGCCCATCAAGTGTTGTCCGAGACCGAGCAGACGGAGAAGATGAGCCGTCACTTGATGAGCTTGACGCATACGAACGGCGAGCAAATCGAACAGATGGAATCCGAGTTCAAACAGTCGGCGACGTACGTCGACGCCTCGCTCGATCGCATCACCGCGCTCAAGGACGGCTCGCAAGAAA
Source organism: Exiguobacterium sp. s157 (assembly GCF_018618205.1). Classification (NCBI taxonomy): domain Bacteria; kingdom Bacillati; phylum Bacillota; class Bacilli; order Caryophanales; genus Exiguobacterium; species Exiguobacterium sp. s157. Next base: position 223,530 of record NZ_JACSLQ010000002.1, on the reverse strand, counting down.
TCGTCAGCATGACCCGGAGCATCGAACAGATTGCCAACCAGACGAACTTGCTCGCCTTGAACGCATCAATCGAAGCGGCCCGAGCCGGTGAGCACGGCAAAGGCTTCGCCGTCGTCGCGACCGAAGTGCGGACGCTCGCCGAGAATGCGAAACAGCTGAGCAGTCAAATCAACGTCCTCATCCATGAGAATGAAGCGAACATCGCCGCCCTGCTCGATCAAATGGGACAGATGCATCGAACGAACGACGAGGCAATGCGTCAACTCGGTGCCGTCAAAGCTGGCTTCTCGACCGTCAAAGACGAGATGGGCAATTACGTCATGTCGTTCGAACGAAACAAGCAAGACCTCGGCCAAATGGTCGAGACGATTTCGGCCATCAATGAGACGACGCAAGGACTATCACACCTGACGTCTTCCTTATTGGCCACTTCCGAGATGCACTAACGACAAACAAGGCACGGTCCGCGGACCGTGCCTTGTTTTTATTGGACAATCGGTTCTGGTACTTCGATTGGAGCGAGGGAGCGATCAAGCAATTCGACGACGTCGAACGTACCGACCGTCTCATCGACTTCTTTCGCTTTCGTCCCGTCCGAGAGCATCGTCAAACAGTACGGACATGCCGACCCGATGACCGTCGGTTTCGTCTCGAGCAACTGCTCGGTCCGGGCCACGTTAACGCGCGTCCCGACTTTCTCTTCTTGCCACATGAGACCGCCACCGGCGCCGCAGCACATGCCGTTCTCACGGTTCCGCTCCGCCTCGACGAGTTCGACACCTGGGATGCGTTCCAAGACGAAACGTGGGGCGTCGTAAATACCGTTATAGCGTCCGAGATAACATGAGTCGTGATAGACGACACGCTCGTTCACGGAGAAGTCCGGTTTGACCCGGCCCGTATCGAGCAGCTCGGCGAGGAGCTCGGTATGGTGATACACTTTCACACCCGTGAGTCCAAAGTCCGGATACTCGTTTTTGAACGTGTTATACGCGTGTGGGTCGACCGTGACGATTTTCGTGACCCCATACTTCTCGAACAGTTTAATGTTCGCTTCGGCGAGCTCTTGGAACAACAGCTCGTTTCCGATACGGCGTGGCGTATCCCCTGAGTTCTTCTCTTCATTCCCGAGGATGGCGAACGAGACGCCGGCCTTGTTCAAGACGCTCGCAAAGCTTTGGGCGACTTTTTGGCTACGGCTGTCGTATGAGCCCATCGCTCCGACCCAGAAGAGGAATTCAAACTCTTCGCCGGCCTTTTTCTTCTCTTTCGCCGTCGGGATGACGAGTTCTTCCCGGTCTTTGCGCCAATTCTCACGCTCTTTCCGGTTCATCCCCCACGGGTTGCCTTGACGTTCGATATTGGCGACCGTACGCTGCGCTTCTGGATCCATCTTGCCTTCCATCATGACGAGGTAACGGCGCAAATCGATAATCTTGTCGACGTGCTCGTTCATGACCGGACATTGGTCCTCACAGTTGCGGCACGTCGTACATGCCCAAATCTCTTCTTCAGTGATGACGTTGCCGATCAACTCATCGGCGACGAGCATATGTCCGTCTTGGGCCGCGGCGGCAATCTCGGCCCCTTGCGTGTTTTGGAACAAGAGCGCCGGTGCCCACGGTGACTTCCGGGTGACGGCGGCCCCTTTCATGTTCATATGGTCGCGCAGCTTGACGATGAGGTCCATCGGCGACAGCATCTTACCGGTCCCGGTCGCCGGGCAGACGTTCGTACAGCGTCCGCACTCGACACAGGCATACAAATCGACGAGTTGTTTTTGGTTGAAGTCTTCGATTTTATTGACCCCGAAGACGACTTCTTCGTCCGACTCCTCGGCTTCTTCCATCGCCGAGAAATCGACCGGAGCGAGACGACCGACCTGGTGCGTCCGTCCGAGCCAGACGTTGAGCGTCCCGGCGATCAAGTGGGCGTGCTTGCCTTGCGGGATATAAATCATGAAGCTGAGCAAGAACAAGAGATGAAGCCACCAGAAGACGACGAACAAGGCGAAGGCGACCCCTCCCGGTACCCAAGCAAACGCCGAACCGATGAGCGTCGCGACCGGTTCACCCCACATCGGAAGTTCTTCCTTATAGACGAGGTAGAACCCGTTCCCGAACAAGACCGATACCATCAGCCCACCGATGAAGATGAGGGCGAGGCCGGCCAAGAAGTTTCGTTTCAAGCGCACGAGCTTCTCGATGTAACGGCGGTAGAATCCCCAAACGACCGCGACAAGAATCATGAGCATGACGATTTCTTGCATGAACGTGAAAATTGGATAGAGCGGACCGAGCGGGATGTGCGGGAAACGTGTCCCGACAGCAAGCCCTTTCCAGATGAAGTCGATGGCCCCGAACTGGACGAGGATGAACCCATAGAACATCATGACGTGAATGATGCCGCTCTTCTTGTCTTTTAACAATTTCTTTTGGCCGAACACATTGATCATGACCTGTTCGAGCCGTTCCTTATTCGTTTGGCTCCACTCTGCCTGCTTCCCGAGCTTGATGAACGTATAGCGCTGATAGACCAGCGAGGCGAACAAATACAGTCCATAGCCGAGGACGAGCAAGAATAGAATCCAGTTGACGATTAAAAATGTAGACATCCCCAAAACTCCCCCTTATGAAAACGGATTCAATCTTGAATTCAGTATATCAAACAATGAATGAACAGTCATTCATTTTTATCGAAGGGGTCAAAAATTGAGCACATGCTTCAAGAATAAGAGGATGCCGCCATACCCGACTACCGCGAGGACGAACGTCCGGAAGTGGAGGTTGCGGTCGGCTGGAAGTTCGAACTTGACGATATTCAGAATCATCGCCCCGGCGACAAACGCGAACAAGATGGCCTCGACGTGCGAGGCGAGATCGATGAAACGGGAAAATAAACCGCCGATGAGGATGCCGCCGCTCAACAAATAACGTCCTTGCCGAAGGTAGCGTTCCCCGTAATGGCGATACAAGTCGTGACCGACAGCGAGGAAGTGGACGCCGAGCGCCGTTGCGTAGAAGCTGCGGGCGACGAACGTGACGGATGATGCCGTAACGACGTAAGCCGAGAACGACATATATGCCGTCAACAGCGTCACTTGGAGCCAATACGACACGTTCTGATCAATCGTCTCGTCTTTGAAGTGTGGCGTTCGAACGACACGCATCGTCCCATAAAAGAAGGTGAAGCCGAGCAAGCTGATGACATAAATCTCCGACGGCAAGGCCAGGTCGAGCCATTCGACCCGGAGCGTGTCTTGCCGCTTATTCAAAGACGGCAAGAGATACATGAAAAAGTACGTGATGGCGATCCCGCTCGAAAACGAGAACCATTTTTGAGACGGTACCCGGTCTCGTGGAAACAGATAGATTCCCCAAAAATTGATCAGTGCTAAATAGACCACGATCCAATTCGCCATCTCACGTCATCCTTTCAGTTCAATCCAAAACCGCTCGACGATTTTCCCGCCTTCCGCTGTGAACGGTGTGTCCGGTATTCCTCCGTTATTCAAGATGACTTGGCGTGACGCCACGTTCGTCCGGTCACACGTAATCAACGCCCGCTCAATCCCGAGTTCTTTCGCTTTCTCGAGCGCGAGCTCGAGCTGTTTCGTTGCCAGACCGCGTCCACGTGCGCTCGGCTTGATGCCGTAACCGATGTGGCCCCCAAAGTTGAGGAGGTTGTCATTCAATTCGTGGCGGATATTCGCTGCCCCAAGCAACTCGTCCCCGTCCGTCAGCCAATACGTCGTGCTCGGCACCCAACTGACGTTGTTCACCCGTATCTCTTTATCACGAATCTGTTTGACGTACGACGCAAAGTCAGACGCGTCGCGGTCGACCGCGTTCGGGACGATCGTCTCTTCCCGCTCCCGCCACTCCTTTAAAAATTCGAGTACTTGCGCTTGTTGCGCCATCGTTGTTTTGACGAGCTGTAGCATCTGACGTCCCCCTAATTGATTGGTCTCTCTTCATCATAACGAAGCCGATTCACGTTGAAAACAGACGTTCCTGTGACGAGATGTCGCCTTTTTCATAGAATCATCTAGCAAAAAACCCGCAATCGATTGCGGGTCAGTCTTCTAATCCTAGTCGTTTTGGCATCTGTGGGGCGAGCGTACGGGCCTCGTCTAAACGGCCAGCCTCGACGAGCGTGTGGAACCGTAAAAATTCCTCATGTGTCGCGTCACCGATGGCCGCCAAATAATCGATATAGCGTTCGTACACCGACTTGTCTTCCGGCCGCGCCTCGATCAACGCGACGTAAAGCCGGACCGTATCTTCTCCATAAAGAAGCGGGAACTCATCGTTCAACTGGAGCAACTTGTCGACCGAGTCCATATCAACACCGGTCTCGTTGTCATAGTGCCCAACGACCTGCTCAGCATGGTCCTCGAGGCGGCCACGCCACTCTTCATACTCGTCCTCGTTCGTCTCGAGCATCTCGAACCAATCCTCGTTCAACATCTCTTCAATCTTTTTCACGCGTTCTGCAAAATTCATGCGAACTCTCCTCCTTCAAACGTCCATGTGACGTCGACGTCATAATTTCCCGCCACGTCTTCGTTCATCGATAATTCGTAGACGAAGCGGCAACGGCCGTCCGCGACATCGAGTCGCTCTGTCGTCGTCGCCATCGTCATCGACATATATGGGTTTTTATATAGGCTTTGCGTCAAACGTCCTTCAATAAAGGAATGATTCATCTCGATCGGTCCTTTACAGATGAGCGCGAGCCGGCCTGTCGTATATTTGATTGTCGTCGGAACGACACCGTCTTCCCGTTCTTGATCGAACGTCAAGATGAAGCCGGTCTTCAATTCATAATAGAGCCCCTCGGCTTGCAGCTCGATCGGTTCCGCGATCTCACTGATCGTCGTCTTTTGGCGCACACGTACGCGTTTCGGTTCAATTGCCATGGTGATTCCCCTTTCCGCTGTCCCATCGTACCATATCTCGCGAACGGTCCGGAATCGGTAACTTTTTCTTTCACGGTTCGCACGCGCTTCACACGTCGGGCCCGATCAATTTTATATTATGTGCGTGCAAGAAGTCCGCTTCAAGCAAAAGACCGCGGATGTGATCATCCGCGGCCGTTCGTTTCGTTAAAACTTCAGCCAATTCCCTTCCGAAATCACGTCTACACGACCGTCGACGACTCGAATCGCCGTCTCGTCATCGATGGCGTAGCTCGGCCCAGCCAACATGCCTGCCCATTCGGTCGCATGCTCGGACGTGTTCTCCGGCAACATCTCATGATCGAGGTGAGGGAAAATCGAGAAATCGACATACCCTAGTGTCTTATCGCCCTGCTCGCCTGGCGCCTGCCAACCGACAAACGCCTCCCCGATGCGCGGGGTCATGACCATGCTGCCGGCACTCAAACCGACATAGACGCCATTCCAATCCGGTAACAGCTGCGCGACACCGGACTGCTGCATCCAATAATGCAAGAACAGGGGGTCGCCTCCGTTGACCAACAACACATCCGCCTCGTCGAACGCCGGTCTCCACACCGTTTCATCAAGGCTTGGGAGGGCACTCAATTCGAGGACCCCGACCGACTTCCACCCTAACTCACACATCGGCGTCGAGAAATCACCGTTGAAAAAGTTCCACGCGTGATTCGTCCCACCCGGCAACGCGTAAATCGCGGTTGGGATACACAGGGCGGTACACTCCTCGATCGGTTTCCCTAACAACTCGAGTAACGCTTGTTTAATCCGGTCATTTTTAATCCCGGCCGATGTCAGTAACAGTCTCATTCCAACCCCTCCTCGTCTTGTCTATATATGAATTCGTGCTCTCTCGTCATTTCCCTGTACGCAAAAAAAGACAGGGAACGTCCCTGTCTTCGATTAACTCATTTTATAGACGCGCCCCTCGAACGGCTTCAAGTGGACGAGTGTCGTCTCATCATGCGGCTCGAGCGGCATATTTTGCAAGACGACGTCTTCCGAGCGAAGCGTGAGCTCCGTCGCAAAGATGGCTTCTTTGCCCGTCAAGTTCGTCATGACGAGGTATTGCGAGTCACCGAGCGTGCGCGTGTACGCGTAAATCTCCGGGTGTTCCGGCAAGACGATGTCATACGTCCCGTAAACAAACGTCTCGTCTTGCTTGCGAAGACGAATCATCTCTTTATAGAAATTGAGAATCGAGTCGTCGTCTTCGAGCTGGGCGTCGACGTTGATGTCCGTGTAGTTCGGGTTGATGCCGAACCAAGGCGTCTCGGCGAACGTGAAGCCCGCGTTCGGGGCATCGCTCCACTGCATCGGTGTGCGCGTGTTATCACGTGACGAGTTCCACGTGATGTCCATCATCTCCTCATGGCTCTTGCCATGTTCGAGACCGATGTAATAGCGGTTTCGTGTCGCGATATCATCGTACTGGTCGATCGAGTCGAACTTCACGTTCGTCATGCCGATCTCTTGGCCTTGATAGATGAACGGCGTCCCTTGCATGAGGAAATACATCATCGCAATCGATTTCGCGCTCTCTTTCCAATAGCGCTCGTCATCACCCCATGACGACACGGTCCGTGTCTGATCGTGGTTCTCGACATAGAGGGCGTTCCAGCCGTCTTCTTCGAGACCTTTTTGCCATTTCGTCAGGACGTTCTTCAAATGGACGACGTCGAGCTTCGACTCGGCGTCTTCGCGCCAAAGACCCATGTGTTCGAATTGGAACACCATGTTCATCTTGCCTTCCTTCTCGCCGACCCAAAGGTGAGCGTCGTCAGGCGACACGCCGTTCGCTTCCCCGACCGTCATGATGTCGTGCTTGTTGAACGTCTCGTCGCGAAGCTCTTCCAAATAACCGTGAATCCCATCGACGTTCATGTGCATCTCGAACGATGGCACGAAGTCGAGGCCTTCTGGGTTCGGCAAATCGCCGAACGATGGATGTTTGCGGATGTGGCTGATTGCATCGACACGGAAGCCGTCGATGCCTTTGTCGAGCCACCAGTTGATCATGTTATAGATCGTCTGGCGCATCTCGGCGTTCTCCCAGTTCAGGTCCGGTTGTTTCTTCGAGAAGACGTGCAAGAAATATTGCTCCGTCGTCTCATCGAACTCCCAGGCCGACCCGCCAAAGATTGACTCCCAGTTGTTCGGTTTCGAGCCGTCGGGTTTGCCGTCACGCCAAATGTACCAGTCACGCTTCGGATTGTCTTTCGAGCTCTTCGATTCGATGAACCATGGGTGCTCGTCCGACGTATGGTTGACGACGAGGTCGAGCAACAACTTCATGCCGCGTGCATGGACTTCCGTCAACAGTCGATCGAAGTCTTCCATCGATCCGAACTCGTCCATGATGTCCTGATAGTCGCTAATGTCATAGCCGTTGTCATCATTCGGCGACTTATACATCGGACAAATCCAGATGACGTCGACGCCGAGGTCTTTCAAATAGTCGAGCTTATCGATGATGCCTTGGATGTCGCCGATTCCATCGCCGTTCGCATCGTAGAAGCTGCGCGGGTAGATTTGATAAGCGACGGCTTCTTTCCACCAGTTTCGTTTCAGTGTTTTCGTTTGTGTGTGTTGGTCACGTTGTAAAAGTTGCATGTCTCAATGATACTCCCTTATCCCTAAACTCACTGCGCATCCTATATACTAATATCAGTGCTGTTCTCTCTATATCGCATTAGCGCAATCGTTTGCACGATGCACTACGTTTATCTTAACAAAAATTCGAAATCAATACAAAGAGTGTTTCAACAGCTTACTCACCGTGTACCCTACACGAATTTGAAATGAAATGAAAGTGAGGCGACTTATATGATTCGTTTGGCCACACAGGCCGATCTTTCGGCAATCGATCAACTAATTTTACAGAAAGCCCAAGCTTTTCAGGCAGCCGGAAAAACGCAATGGGTGAAATATTTGGAACCGAGCCGGACCGATTTTGTGACTCATGACGTCACGAACGGGACCGTGTATGTATATGAAACAAATGGAACCATCACCGGGTCGGTCAGTTTGATTCCGCCGACGGCTTGGGATGAGAATTTATGGGACGATTCCCGGGGGGCCGTCTATTTACATCGGCTCGTCGTCGACGACCGAATGAAAGGCCAACAAATCGGCGAACAGCTGATGCGTCATGCACTCGCAGCAACGTCGGACCGGATTCGCCTCGACTGCGTCGCCACGAACTCTTTTTTGAACGCCTATTATCCCCGCTTCGGCTTCCGGTACATCGGCGAACGGGATGGTTTTTCTTTGTTTGAAAAAGAGGCTTGACCTTGACGCGACGTCAACGTGTACGCTGAATCCAAGGAGGTGAGGACATGTATACGATTCAACAGCTCGCCACGCTCGCTGGCACGACCACACGGACGCTACGGCACTATGATGCGGTCGGTCTGCTTGTTGCCGAGCGTGACGCCAACGGGTATCGCCGTTACTCGTCACATGACGCCGAGCGTTTACAGTCGATTCTGCTATATCGCTCGCTCGACTTTCCACTCGAGACGATTCAGGCGTTGCTCGAAGCCGAACCGTTCGATCGGACCCGTGCCCTCGAGGAGCAGGTGACCGCCCTGCGCGCGAAGGCCGCCTATTTCGCGACACTCGCCGAGACGGCGGAATCGACGCTCACCTCACTTAGAGGAGGAATTTCAATGGAAGACAAATCGTTGTTCAACGGCCTGTCGTTTGACGAACTGAAAGCCCATGAAGCGAAACACGAACCCGAGGTCGTGGAGCGTTGGGGCGAGAGCGAGGCGTACAAGACGTCACGTACGCGCGCCGACAAGCGCTCGAAAGAAGACTGGGAAGCTCTCAGTCAACAGCAAGTCGATCTCGTCAAACCGCTCGTCGACTTGTTCACGGCCGGTGTCCCGGTCGAAGACCCACGTGTCCAAGCGGCCGTCCAGGCGAACCACATGTTCATCAACGACCAGTTCTATGACTGCTCGCTCGACATGTTCAGCGGACTCGGACAGATGTACGTCATGGACGAGCGTTTCACCGCGTTTTATGACAGGTACGCCCCAGGACTTGCCGTCTACTATAATGACGCCATCCAACACTATTGCATCACCCAAAGCTAAACGGCCAAAGCATCGCGCTTTGGCCGTTATTTCGCCGTTCGGCGGTCATAGACATCTTCCTTTAACAGCAACTCGATTTGCCGTCTCAGGAGCGGGAGCGCTGTCGTGAGCTGTAAATACGGGTACGTGGCAAAGTTATCCGTCCCACCGATATAGAGCACGGCCCGGTCGACCACAGACCAGCCCCGCTCGGTCCACTGTTCGATTCGTGCCTCACAGACGTCCGGTTTGGCCCGAAACGCCCAGTATGCCTCAATCTGCCCTTCGGCGATCGTCGGTTTGACCGTCAGCACCGGACAATCGAATCGAGCGAGGACACTCGGGTCAATCGGTCCCGTCTCATGGGTGACGATCAGTTGTGGGTCGAGACGATCGAGCCACATCGTCGTCTTCGCATCGTTTAACGAAGTGACTCGCAGGATGTGATGGAACGGAATCGGCTCGTCGTTCAACGGATAGCGACCTTTCAATTCTCGAATCCGGGCCCGGCTGGATACGCGCATGAGAGGCGCCATCGACCGGACATAAGCGTGTGTCAGCCAATGGTTGAGCGATTCGGGTCGATGCTCGCTCGGACCATCTTCTCGAATCACATGGGTCACCCCTAGATTGCGAATCGCCTGATAGACGTAGGCGGATGTGCGATGTTCCCCGACAAGTAACACGATTGGTCGGCCCATGGCGTTTCCCTCCTTCCATTTTCCTAAAACAACGCTCATCCGTGACGCTCCTGCGTCGAGACGACGACCGGGCGGCACCGGTCAGCCACTTCTTCCATCGATAAACTTTCGAATTGGTATGTCTGGTGGAGCTTCTCATAATGAGCGACGATTTCGCTCAACATCGCCATATTTTCCGATAAGTGCTTCCCGAAGTTATGCGGGTGCCACCAGAGATGGAACACTTGTCCGGTCTTGGCCGCATGCGTCATGCTGCGCTTGATACGACGCAATTTGAGACGGTCGAGGAAGCGGAGCGCCGACACGTACGGACGGAGGAAGCGGCTCGAAGGCACGTTATACGGAGACGACTGTCGAATGGATTCCCATGAGACGGTGTGATGCCCGGTCAAGTTCACGTAGGCGTCCAACAGTCGAAGGGCCCGTCGGCCTAACCCCTCATCCCCTCTCGCATCGGCCCGATAAATGTAATGGGTCTCATTGCCCCGATAGACATCGATTCCGACTTCTTGAGCTGCCTTGAAATGCGCCGGACTCGATTGATTACGTGGATAGACGATACTTTGAATCGGGACATCCCGCCGCGCCGCCACACGCTTCGCCGCCTCAAGGTCGGCCTTGAACGCCTCGATGGTCACACCTTCCTCGAGACAAGAGAGATGACAATACGTATGAGTTCCAATCGTTTGGCCAGGGGTAGCGATGATTTGATCGACGAGTGACTTACCGAAGTGATACGGATCGGTCGCCTCGTCCGCCCCGACGTGCTGCATCCAGTTGTACGAAGAATATTCGGGATGACGGTACGCCGGCTGAATCGTCGGCAAGTCTTTCAACAGTTCCGCTTTCGTCTCATAGAACAGGAAGCCGACGGTCGCCCACGTCACATGAATCTGATGCGCGGCGAACAAGTCGAGCAGGCTTGGAACGACTTGCCGTACCCCGAGTAGATTCTCGCCATACGCCTCGATCGTCGTGCCGTCAAACGTGCCCCAGTTCAATTCGAAATCTAACGAGATGACAAATGCTCCGTTCATCGCGATTCCTCCTCCATGTTCACTTCTTTCCATCACACGACTCACGAAGCTCCAACTCGGCGAGTGCCCGTTTCCAAGAGCCATACCGCCGCGATATTTTGGCAACACTCGGTCGTTTATGTTGTTTGGCCCATTTCTGATACGTGACGGCGTTGAATGGGACCACGACCCGGCTTGCTTCGAGTAACGATTGGACGATTTCTGCTTTTTCACGTTCTGGTTGGACGGTAAAATGGAGTTCTTCTAAACGCTCAACCGTTTTCACGGCCAGACTCCAAGACCCGAAGTGGGAAATAATATCACCTAGGGAAGGGGCAACTTGACCTTTGGCCCACTGTTGATAGTGGGTGCTCGTCAATCTCCCTTCCTGTTCAAGTGCGAGCCGAAGCGCAGCGATGAGTTCTTGTTGGGTATACTGTTTGCGGGATTCGACGAGCCCGGCCGCTTTTAACGCGCCGGTCCATGACCCATAAAAATTGAGAACGTCGAGGAACGTCGGGACGTCTCGGTCTCGGCTCCAGAGCTGATATTGTTTGACAGTGAGGGTCGGAGTCAGAGATGCAGCGGCTCGAAGCGACTGGATAATCTCTGCTTCCCGGTTCATCGTTCGTCCTCCTCAGACACTTTGTTCGGTCACGATTGTACGTGTATCGAGTACCGTCTGGATGACTTGCTGTTGTTCTCCGAGCGTCAAATCAGATCCCGACGGAAGACAGATGCCGTTTTCGAAGAGTCGGCGACTGACGTCTTCTCCGTCGACCGACACGTATTCCGCATCGCGGTAAACGGGCTGTAAGTGCATCGGCTTCCAGACGGGACGCGATTCAATCCCGGCCGTGGCGAGCCGCTGCATCAATGTGTCACGATGCAAGTCGGTTTGGTCCAATTGCATGGCCGTGAGCCAACGGTTGGCCCGTGAATATGGGACCTCTTGTTGATACGTCGTCCCAAGTTGCCGGAACATGCGCTCGTAGCGGGAAAAGACGCGACGTCTCGCTTGGACGCGCTGTTCAATCACTTCGAGCTGTCCCCGACCAATACCGGCCGAGACATTGCTCAATCGATAGTTGTACCCGACTTGTTCATGCTCATAATGCGGCGCGTCTTCCCGGGCTTGCGTGGCCAACTTGAGCGCTAACTGTTTCGTTTCCGCATTCGGCACCATGAGCATGCCGCCGCCTGAGGTCGTGATGATTTTGTTGCCGTTGAACGAATAGAAGCCGATGTCGCCGATCGTGCCCGTCATCTGCCCGTGCCATGTCGAACCTAGTGATTCGGCCGCATCTTCAATCAACGGGACACCATACTCGCGGCAAATGTGGCGAATCTCACCTATTTTCGCGACGACGCCATAGAGATGCACGACGATGACTGCTTTCGGAAGTTTCCCTTTCGTCGCCGCTTGGACGAACGCTTTCCGGAGCGCGTCCGGCGACATGTTCCACGTCGTCGTTTCCGAATCGATAAAGACCGGGATCGCCCCGACATAACGGATCGGGTTGACCGATGCCACGAACGTGAGCGATTGACAGAAGACTGTGTCATTCGTCCCGACACCGAGAGTAAGTAGCGCTAAATGGAGGGCGGCCGTGCCCGAACTTGTCGCCAAGGCGTGAGGATGGTCCGCATATGCAGCCACTTCCGCTTCAAACGCATTGACGTTCGGGCCGAGCGGCGCAATCCAATTGCTTGCGAACGCCTCTTCGATATAAGCCATCTCACGTCCGGACATATGCGGCTTTGATAATAAGATGTTCATTTGATGCCCTCCTTCATCATGTTTTTATACGAGATATACCAGTCGACGACTTGCTCGAGCCCTTCAAATAGCGATGTACTCGGGCTGAAACCGACTAAGGTATCGAGCGTCGGAATGTTCGACTGCCGGAGCACGGATGTTCGCATCGGCAACGACGTCTTGGCTGATTTGTTGAGGATGTGCCCGATATCGGACAGTAACGTTTGAACGGTCACGTAGTCCGAGGCTGGAATTTGAAAGTAGCCGACGGGCGACAGTCCCGTTTGAACCAAACGCAATAGCCGAACGACCGACTCGACGACGTCATCGATATAGGAGACGTTGATGATGTCCGTCGCATAATAACCGGAAAGACGGACGCCGCGATCGACCGCGACAATCGCTTTGGACACGAGTGTCGAGGCGTCATCCCAAGGTCCGAAGACGTCTTCCGTGAATAAGTGGATGGCAGGATCTTCTTCGCTCACTTCCTTTACCGGGAGGTCGAACGTGATGAACGACTCGAGCGAGACTCGTGTCGTATGCAGCGCGATATACCGCTTCATCAACTCATATCGTTCGAGCGGGTCGTCGACGGTACGGGTCGAACATAAGATGATGTGGCTTGGTTCATGTCGCTTCAAGATGCTGCGCATGACCGTCTTGTTCGCGAGTGTCGTACGAATCAACTGAAACTGCGGGTGCGTCAGGACGTAGAGACGTTGTTTGGCAATTCTCGTCTTATGCCGCCCTTCATCGTCGATTCCGACGACGTCAAACCCTTCCTGTAACAGTCGACGTGCCAGATGGAATCCTTGAAAGCTGGCGACGCCGACGATGAGCACTGTTTGATCGACCATCGTTCTCCCCTCCTCGCTCGTAGTGGCGTTCAGTTCCCATCGGCGAGACGTGATGCGGCGATATGAGGACGCATCCGTTTCACCCCGTGTGTGAACAGCCGTTCGACGTCTCGATCGAGGTCGTCGCTGTTGGCGATGAACAGCAACAGATACATCAACGCGTCACGGTCATCACGGAACGTTTCAATCAAATGCAAGACGGAGGAGACGGTCTTGAACGGCCGGGTCCGACCGACAAAGATTTTTGGGAAGACGTTCGCTTCCGGACCGAGCTCACTTTCGTCCAGCAGTTCTTCGTATAACTTCTCACCAGGACGAATCCCGGTGACCTCGATTCCAATCTGGTCGGTCGTGAAACCGCTCAACTCGATCATTTTCTTCGCCAAATCGATGATTTTGACCGGAGCACCCATATCGAGCACGAACACTTCACCACCTCGCGATAAGACGCTCGCTTGAATGACGAGACGACTCGCTTCCGGGATGGTCATGAAGTAACGGGTCATCTCGGGATCGGTGACGGTGATCGGACCTCCGCGTAGAATTTGTTCTTTAAACAGCGGGACGACCGAGCCACGGCTGCCGAGGACGTTACCGAAGCGGACGACCGCAAAAATCGTATCACTGGAACGAGCTTTCTCTTGGACGACCATTTCGGCGATTCGTTTCGTCGAACCCATCACGTTCGTCGGATTGACCGCCTTGTCCGTCGAGATCATGATGAAGCGATTCACTTTGTGACGGGCCGCGACGTCGACCATATGTTTCGTCCCGTAAATGTTGTTTTTAACGGCTTCGAGCGGATTGTCTTCCATGAGTGGAACGTGTTTGTGGGCAGCGGCGTGATAGACGATGTCCGGTTTATACATCCGGAACACTTCTTCAAGCCGGGCCTCATCCTGCACATCACCGATGACGGGATAAAGCACCGTGTCCGTCCCGAGTTCGCGCAGCTCTCGTTCAATCAAGTAAATACTGTTCTCGCCGTGACCGAGGAGAATCATTTCAGCCGGGGCGAATTTGATGAGCTGACGGCACAGTTCCGAACCGATGGATCCGCCGGCACCTGTGACGAGTACCGTCGCTCCTTCCACATGACTAGAAATTCCAGATATGTCCAACTGGACCGGTTCTCGGCCTAGCAAGTCTTCGATTTTCACTTCGCGGATTTCACTGATGGACACCTTCCCGGTCGCGAGCTCCGAGATCATCGGTAACGCATGGGACTCAGCACCCGTCTTCTCAATCCGTTTGAGCAAGGCAAGGCGTCGCGCATAGGACAGGCTTGGGATGGCCAAAATCACGACTTCAATCCCGTGCTCTTGGATGATGCGCTCTAAATCGTCCGTCACCCCGAGCACTGGAACACCGTGCACGTAAAGCGACTGTAGGTGTGGGTTGTCATCGAGTAGACCGACTACGCAGAGGACGGTCGTCCGATGTTCTTTCAACTCACGGACAATCAACTGGCCCGAATCACCAGCCCCGATGATGAGCGCTTTTCGTCCGGGATGATTGGAGTGCGGTTTGAACACATCGAATACGTGGTTGCGGGCCAAGAATCGCGTGAACAAAATCAAGTTGAAGGCGAGCAACCCTTGGACAGCGATGATCATGCCGAGCCCTGCCCCGAAGTGGAACTGGTTGTAGGCGTACAACACCAAGTCACTGCTCAGTAAGGCGATAGCGACTTGTTTCATCTCATGGACCGAAGCGTAACGCCAGTCGATACGATGGATTTTTAACACCGTCCCGACGAGACTGAAACTGATGATTTTGATACCGACCATCATCAACATTTCGCTCGATTCGAGCGCCGCGTACGACGTAATCGTCGAGAACAGCAATTCAAACGTCGCATAGAGCACAAATGAGACGATCAAGATGTCGAGACATAAGAACAGCAAATTCCGTTGATTCTTCCGATACACGTTCACAAGTGTTGCCATGGTAGTTCGCACCTCCAAGAGTCTGAGTTGTTCGTTCGTGGTGTGGGTTGGAATGCGCAAAAGATGCGTCGATGCTAGTAAACTACCCGACTCTTCTCGACAAATTTAAAGATAAAACAAGCTTTTTCTCATGAACGACACGGATGGCAACAAAGGAGTTCACGAAATTATTATCATGATTTCTTTCACATAATGAATAATTGTCGGACAAACGGGAAATGGGAATATACATAACCCGAATTGGGTATCGTTTACATTATTTTGCATCTCATCAAAACAGAGCATAAGGAGGTAAAAATCGATTTCAAGCATTCTTTTTGACTAGCTCGTTGACTCTTCCAACCAATACAAGCTGTTCATTCACACCAAGAGACCTTCCGAGACGCTCGCTGCGTCTCCCTCCAAAGGAGAGACACCAAGATGAAAAAATGGACACGCCCTCAAATCGTACAAGCATTGCAGTTAGCTGCTCAAGAACATGCCGAGCTCGATTCGAAACGGTACAGTGTTTGGTCGCAAACCAAAAACGTGCCGTCCCTTTCCACCGTCATCCACCAGTTCGGGTCTTGGCGCGAGGCACTCGTCGCCGCCCAAATTCAAATGTCGTTCCATTACTATTCCGATGAAGATATCCTTCGGGCATTGAATCAAGCCGCCGAAGAACTTTCGCTCTTCACGAGCCAAACGTATCGGGAGTGGTCGAAAGTGACCCGTTCCCCGTCGCTCACGTTAATCAGCAGCCGGTTCGGCTCTTGGTCGAACGCGCTCCGGGAAGCGAAACTTCAGACGACCGCGGCGAAAAATAATGAAGAACGGATTATTCAAGCGTTGATTGAAGCGTCAGAGGAACTCGAGCGTCTCACATCCCAGCATTACGCCATCTGGGCCCAAGAGCGCGGCTATCCAACGGTCGCGACGATTGCGCGGAAGTACGGATCGTGGAGCTACGCCTTGTTCGTCCTCGATATCGCCCCACCGAAGCGGAAATGGGATGAAGAAGATGTTATCGAGGCGCTTCGGGTCGCCAGACAAGAGTTGTCTCACTTCAGCATCCTCCATTATCGGAAATGGGCCGAAGGACGAAATGTGCCGAGCACATCGACCATCAACGCCTTATTCGGCAGTTGGACGGCGGCGTTAAAATGTATGGAAGAACAAAAAGTGAATCAATAAAAACAGGCCCGGTCTCCTCGTGAGAACGGGCCTGTTTTCAGGTGACGATTGAAATGAATAGCGGGATGCCGACGAGCAGATTGAACGGGAACGTGACGGCGAGGGCGAGCGTCAAATAAAACGACGGCTCCGCTTCTGGTACCGACGCCTGGAGCATGGCCGGGGCGGCGATATACGACCCACTCGCGGCGAGCGTCATGAAGAGAATCGTCCCCCCGTCCGACAGTCCGGCCATCCCGGCCGCGATGTAACCGATGACGGCCCCGACGAGAGGAAACGTCATGCCAATGACTAAAAACTTGAGGCCATAGGACGGCACCGCCTTCAACTGATGACCGACCTTGACGCCCAGGCTGAGCAGGAACAAGAGCAAGACGCCCGGGAACAAGTCGATGAAAAACGGTTCGAGCGCCGATGTATCCGGTGTGACGATTCCGACGACGAGACCGGCCAACAACAGCAGAATGCTCTTCGAAAGCAGACTGTCGCGGATGACCGTGAGCGATTGAGTCGGGGCCGCCGTAATCCCGAGGACACGGCTCTGATTGTAGAGCAACAGCGCGACGACGAGACCCGGAATCTCGAGCACGACGACGAGCGTCGTCATGAACGGTTCATAGACGATACCAAGACGTTCGAGCTGGGCCGTCGCGGCGACATATGTCACGAGCGAGACCGAGCCGAACGTGGCCGCCATGGCGATCCGTTCCGGGAACGTGAATTTGAGTAGCGAGCCGATTCCAAAGGCGACGAGCGGCAAGATGATGCCGACGACGAGCGTCACTGCCAGTGGGAGTGCCAACTCGTCCATCGACACCGAGGCGAGACCGATTCCCCCTTTCAACCCGATGGCGAGCAGTAAGTACAAGTTGAGCGTGATGCTGAGCGACTCCGGGATTCGTAAATTCGATTTTCCGAGAGCGGCAATCACACCGGTCACGAATAGGAGCACCGGGGCGCTCGTCAATAAAAACGTCAATAGTTCCATACATTTCCTCCTAGACGACAAAAGCGCACACCAAAGAAAGGTGTGCGCTGCATGCCGACGGCTCGAACACGTTCGCTCCGTCTAGCCGACAACTGTCGGATGTGTAGTTAGTCAGCTCCGGGTCAGGACGACGGGGATGTCTCGCGGACACCACCAATCCTGAACCGTCTCTGCTTCTAGTGTAAAAACGTCGTCACGGCTTGTCAATCCCATTCTCCCACGGCGCATCGAGGCGAAAGACGATAAGGCGTTCCCCTGTCTTCGTGCTGATGTCCGTGTGGAGCGAGACGAGTCGCCGCCCGAGTACGTCGTGCACGATGGCCTCGAGCTGAGGCCGACCGGATTCGACGAGGTTGTTGCGGTACTTCTTCAATTGCTCGCGTCCGGCCGATTTGGCGGCCAGTTCGTACTCGGCCGGGGTCAAGACGCCTTGGAGCGTCACGATCGCCAGGTCGCGGAGCAAATCTGCTTTACACGTCAAGGAACCGCGTCCGAGATACTCTTTCTCCCATTGGGTGATGCGAGCACTCAGCTCCATCTCGAGCTGACCTTTTTTCGGCATCGTTACTTCACGAACCCGATCATCATCTCGCGAAGAATCTTCGCGGCGGCGATGGCCGTCATGTCCGACTGATCGTACGCCGGTGACACTTCGACGAGGTCGGCCCCGATGACGTCGACGTCAGCGTTCGCGATGGCGTGGACCGCTTCAAGCAATTCTTTCGTCGTGATGCCACCGATCTCTTGCGTTCCCGTTCCCGGTGCAGCCGATGGGTCGAGGACGTCGATGTCGATCGTGACGTACACTTTCTTCCCGGCGAGCGTCGGCAACACGCGTTTGAGCGGTTCGATCACTTCATATTTATACATGTTATAGCCGACTTCTTTGACCCAGTCGAACTCTTCTTTCATCCCAGAACGAATTCCGAACGAGTAACAGTTCGATGGCCCAATTAAGTTGGCCGCTTTTTTGAGCGGTGTCGAGTGCGACAACGGCTCGCCTTCGTATTCGTCACGGAGGTCCGTGTGCGCATCGAAGTGAAGAATGACGAAATCGTCGCCGTATGCATCGTGCATCGCCTTGATGACCGGCCAAGTGACGAGGTGTTCCCCACCCATACCGAGCGGGAACTTGCCTGCTTGGATGACGTCCTTGACGAATGACTCGATCATGTCGAGCGACTTTTGTGCGTTCCCGAACGGAAGCGGGATGTCACCGGCGTCATAGACGGCGGCTTCACTCAAGTCCCCATCCAAGTACGGGCTGTACTCTTCAAGCCCGATTGAGACTTCACGGATCCGGTTCGGGCCGAAACGTGAACCCGGACGGAAACTGACCGTCCAGTCCATCGGCATCCCGTAAAGGACCGTCTTCGCGTCTGCGACTTCTGGCAGGCTCGCGATGAACACTTTGCCTGAATAGGCTTCATCGAAACGTTTAATCATTTCGTCAAGTCCTCCACGAATTTAGGCAGGACGAAGGCCGCATTGTGAAGCTTCGGCGTGTAGTACTTCGTCTCGATGTCATGGAAACGCTCCGGAGCCACTGCTTCCGGATCATACTGCTTCGAACCGATTGTGAACGTCCACATGCCGCTCGGGTACGTCGGTACGTTCGCAGTGTAGAGCTTCGTGATCGGGAAGATTTCTTTCACGTCACGTTGGACTGTCTGGATGAGCTCTGGCGTGAACCATGGGTTGTCCGTCTGCGCGACGAAGATTCCATCGGCTTTGAGCGCTCTCGAGATTCCGGCGTAGAATCCTTTCGTGAACAAGTTGGCCGCTGGGCCGACTGGTTCTGTCGAGTCGACCATGATGACGTCGTACTCGTTCTCAGACTCAGCGATATGCATGAAGCCGTCGCCGACGATGACTTCAACGCGTGGGTTGTCGAGTTCGCCTGCGATGTTTGGTAAGTATTTCTTCGAATATTCAATGACTTTCCCGTCGATGTCGACGAGAACTGCTTTTTCGACTGATGGGTGTTTCATAATCTCACGGATGACGCCGCCGTCTCCGCCGCCGACTACGAGCACATGCTTCGGATTCGGGTGCGTAAAGAGTGGGACGTGAGCCACCATCTCGTGATAGACGAATTCGTCCTTATCCGTCGTCATGACCATTCCGTCAAGTAACAACATTGTTCCGAACTCGTCCGTTTCGACCATTTCTAGTCGTTGAAACTCCGTTTGTTCGCTCTCATAAACGTGGTTTACACGGAACGTGATTCCGTAATCTTCTGTCTGGTGCTCCGTAAACCATAATTTTAATTTTTGGTCCATCGATAGAACCCCTTTCTGATTAAAAAGTTGTTCGTATGCGAGTGGCGTTTTGAGGCGCTTCTTATTCATACGATAGGAAGTATACAAAAACTACCCGCAATTTGCACGATTTTTTTATTTATTTGTCCTACCATGTGAGTTTTATGTGAGTTTTATCCGATAAACTAAATAGAACCAACTTTATCTCTTGGAAAGGAGGAATGTACATGTGGTCTCCCTGTACCGCCTGCTCCACGAACATCCCGTTCTTTGAGCGCGGCCTTGTCGTCGTCAACGACACGTTCCATCCGTATGAATCGTTAGATGAATTAAGCGCACACCTCTCTACCGTCGAGGAGGACGTCTATTGCGTCGATCAAGTGACGAAACGTCAAACCGCAATCATCTCGGCGAGTAACCTACTCGAACAAATCGCCAACCGTGATACGATCGAACTCATTCAACACGGTGAATTCGAGAGCCATCTGCAACCAATCGTCCATCTCGATACCGGTGAACGATTCGGTTACGAAGCGTTACTCCGCAGTCGCAATAACGTCTCTCCCGGAGAACTGTTCCGCGCGGCCAACCGTTTCGGCCTGCATTCCAAGCTTGACCAGCGCGCTCGCGCCGAGGCGATTAAAGCGACCTATCATGCCGTCGCCCCGCACGAAAAGACGTTCATCAACTTCTTGCCGTCGACGATTTATAACCCGGACTATTGTCTTCAACACACGTTCGAGATTATCGATCAATACGGGCTTAGTCCCGACCGTTTCATCTTTGAAGTCGTCGAGACGGAGAAAGTGCAAGACGTGGCCCACTTGCAGCACGTGTTCTCTACATATAAGAAGCGCGGCATGAAAGTCGCCCTCGACGATGTCGGGGCCGGCTTCTCGACGCTCAATATGTTGAAACGCCTCGAACCAGACTATGTCAAAATCGACCGGTCGTACATCTCGTTTTGCGATCAAGACGCCGAAAAACGGACATTCTTGAAAAATGTACGTCAATTGACCAAATCGATGGACATCACGATTCTGGCCGAAGGCATCGAACGCGCCGAAGAAGTCGACGTCTGTCGTGAACTCGGATTCGACCTCGCCCAAGGCTATTACTTTGGCAAACCGTCCCCGTATTCGCTTTGACGCAACGAAGGCCTAGAGCATCCGCTCTAGGCCGTTTTTTTAATCGTCTTCTTCTTCATCCATATCTTCTTGCATTTCTGTATCTTCATTGTTCATCGGTTCTTCGTCTGCTCCCCCGCAAGCCCCGAGAATGATGCCTGTCGCCAAGAGCGACGCGGCCAATGCACCTTTCTTCTTCATCGCTAACACCCCTTTTAAGTTGTGTCGTACAGTTACGATAATTCCCTTCGCCCATATCGTGAAACGTAATTTTAGATTAACAATGTGTAAACGGTGGAATGAATTCAGTGATGACAACTGAACAGAAAGAAGGTGTACGTGTTGAAACGACGCGTCTGGCAACTCCTCACCATGATTGTACTCGGCCTCCTCCTTCTCCTCGTCCTCTACTCCGTGGACGGATTGATCCCATTCCTGATTGGTCTCGCGATCGTGGCGCCGCTCCTCGTCGGCTGGCATATTTTATTCGACCAGGTTCAACCGCAGGCCAAGCTCGCTTGGCTACTCGCCGTCCTGTTCATCCCGTTCCTCGGCGCCCTCGCCTGGGTACTATTCGGACGGACACCGCGACGCCACCGTCGGATTAAACGGACTTCGACCGAGATTCGTATGTTCCGCCAAGCGATTGAAGAGGAACGCGTCGAGACGTCCAATGACGTATCCGATTGTTATCCGCTCACGCGCACGCTCGAAAAACTCGGGGCGACCGGCGCGGACGGCCACACGTCGACGAAACTACTCGTCAATGGCGAGGAAAAATTCGATGCAGTGATTAAAGATATCGAGCAAGCGACCCATCATATCCACGTCCAGTATTATCTGTTCCGGACCGATGAAATCTCGCTCAAGATTCGTGACGCTCTCATCAAGCGATCCAACGAGAACGTCACCGTCCGCTTCTTGTATGACGGCCTCGGCAGTCAAGAGATTAGCGAAGTGTTTCTCGAACCACTCCGCGAGTCCCGTGTCCACGTCGAGGCGTTCGACCCGGTCGTCCACCCGCTCCTCGTCTTTAATGCCAACTTCCGCAATCATCAGAAGTTGATCGTCATCGATGGACGAATCGCTTACACGGGTGGCCTGAACGTCGGAGATGAATATTTGGGCAAACATAAAAAGCTCGGATTTTGGCGCGATACCCATCTGCGTCTCGAAGGGCCGCTCGTCCGGGAATTGCAGCGCCTGTTCGTCGAGAATTGGCTGTATGCCGGTCATGAGGAAGACAAAGAGACGTGGGACTTGTTTGCCGACAGCAAACACTTACCGGAATACTTTATCGATGAGCCGCAACAAGAAAACGGGGCGACGCAACTGCTCGTCACATCACCAGGGAAAGATGTGACGATTCGAGACGGGCTCATGGCTCTGTTGATGCAGGCGAAAGAATCGATTTGGATGACGACCCCTTACTTGATTCCGCCTCCCGAAATGCTCGCGCTGTTAGAAGTCGCCGGCAAGCGAGGCATCGACGTCCGAATCGTCGTCCCCGGAAAAGGAGACGAATGGTTCAGTTTCCATGCGACCGAGTATTATTTTGAGCAATTGCTCAAACGGAACATCCGGATTTATAAATACAATCGTCATTTTATCCACGCAAAAACCGTCCTCATCGATGGCAAGATTGCGCTCGTCGGGACGGCTAACTTTGATTTTCGGAGCATGTATTTGAACCATGAGATGACCATCGCCCAGTTCGAGACGTCATCCATTCAAGAGTTGCACGAAGCGTTCTTGAACGACTTCGATGAATCGATTCTCGTCGACTGGTCGATGATGCGTAAGAAATCGAACGGCAAACGCTTCGTCGAAGCGTTCTGTCATATCTTCTCGCCGCTTCTCTGAGACAAACGCCACACGGCGTACAGCACGGCGAGAACGGCGACGAGAACGAGTTGCCACCCGCTCGCCACGGTCAGGACGGCCGTGACGGCAAGCGCCTCAATCAATAGCGCCGGGACTTTTCCAATCGTGCTCGCTACAGCGAACGAGGGGAGCGACATCCTGCTGAAGGCGGCCGACAGCGTGACGAGACCAGACGGCACGAACGGTAACAGCCGGAGCCCGAGGACGAGGAACCAAGCCTCGACCCCTTCGGCTTCACGGAGACGCCGCAGCCGCTTTCCGTCCGGTGATGTGTAGCGATGGAGTGCCTGCCGATACAGGATAAAGCTGAGCACGGCGCCGACGGCCTCACCGACGATGGAGACGGCGACCCCTGGTCCAAATCCTAGCAGTTGAACGTTCAGTGCCGTCAAAAAGGCGCTCGGCAACACGCCCGCGATGGCGATGATGCTGTTTAAGATGATGCTGACCACGACAAACAGCGGAATCGGCAGAACTTCCCATTCCATGTATGAAAACCTCACTTCATTTGAAAAGGCTGGCCCGGTATGAACCGGGTCAGCCTTTAGGTTATTTTGCGTCCACTTCATCCCACGAGTCTTCGTCGACTGCAGGAAGATGTTTCTCTTCGAGTTTCGAGACGACGACCGCACACGCGGCGTCACCTGTAATGTTGACCGACGTCCGGAGCATATCGAGGATCCGGTCGACACCGATGATCAGGGCAATCCCTTCGACCGGTAAGTTGACTGATTGTAAGACGAGCGCGAGCATGACAAGTCCGACACCTGGTACGCCCGCCGTCCCGATTGAGGCGAGTACCGCTGTGATGACGACCGTTGCGAGCTCCGTGATTGTCAAATCAGCATTAAACACTTGCGCGATGAAAATCGTTGCGACCCCTTGCATGATGGCTGTTCCGTCCATGTTGACCGTCGCACCGAGCGGTTGGACGAACGACGAAATCGAGCGCGGGACACCGAGTTTCGTTTGAGCCACTTCCATCGACACGGGGAGCGTCGCGTTCGACGACGATGTCGAGAATGCGAACGTCATCGCCTCATAGAAGTTTTTAAAGAAGAAGACGGGATTCATTTTCCCGAGGATGGCAACTGCCCCCCCATAGATTAAAATTGAATGTAGTGCCAGTGTAAATACGACCGCAAACATGTACCATGCCATCGCTTGGACAGCCTCTAATCCAATGCCACCGATGGCTGAGGCGATCAAAGCGAACGCACCGTACGGCGCAAGTTTCATGACCAAATGAATCAAGTACATCATGATGCGGTCACCTTGTTTGACGAATCGGCGCCATGTGCGCGCTTTTTCACCGAGTGCGATCATCGCGAATCCGATGAGTGCCGCAAACACGATAATTTGAAGCATATTGCCTTCGGCAAGTGCTTGGACCGGGTTCGTTGGAATCATGTTGACGAACGTCTGCACGATATTCGACGATTCTTCCGAACCTGACGCATCAAACTCTAATCCCGTCGTCGGGAAATCTCCACGTTCTCCTGGTTGGATGACATAAGCGACACCCATCGCCAAGACGATGGCGAGCGCCGTCGTCGTCAAGAAGAAGAGCAATGATTTCGTTCCGACACGACCGAGTTCTTTCGGGTCACCGAGACCCATGACACCAAGAATGATCGAGAAGAAGACGATCGGGACGACTAACATTTTAATTAAGTTCAAAAATACGGTTCCGACTGGCGAGAGGACATACGTATTGGCCATATCATAAATATTGCCCGGTAATCCTGCTAATGCTAAACCGACGGCTACCCCCAACAGTAGCCCAATCATAATTTTCTTAGTTTCACTCATCGTGTCACCCTTTCTCTTTTACACAAGTGCGTTTAGTATAGCATAATGCTGAATATTCATACAATTACGGTGAAATCACAACATCATAACAAATTCATGTTCCCAAATCGGGGCACATGAAAACAAAAAAGATTGGAGACCGAAACGGTCCAATCTTTTCACTCGGCGCTCAAACGCTCAAGCTCGGTTTGAAGTTCGGTCGATTGTTCCCAGATTTCAGGACGATGTTCTTTCAAAAAGGCAGCGAGCACGTCGCGTGACGGTGCATCCATCATGTCAATCAAGATGCGGCCTTTGAGCGACTTGTCCATCTGGTTGACGTGATACGGCAACAGTTTATAGCCGCGCCGTGCCTCGAGGTCGATCGACATGTCACAAGCTGCGACACCGCCGTAATAGAATCCTTCTGGCTTTCGTCCGACCGTGACCCAGACGATCCAATACGGTTTTCCGTTCGGCACCGCTTCTGGATCCGTCAAAAATTTGATGCGTTTCTCGATCGCCGATTTGGCATGCATGGCCCCCATATCGATGACCGCGGTCCCCGCCTCGACATCGATGATGACGGGAGACATATTGTTCAAACTGAGCGAACCGACCCCAAAACCGCCGTGGCCATCGGTCGAATCGTCAGCGACGATGTTAAAATTAATCTCTTTCATGGCATTCCCTCCCTCTCTACTGTACACAAAGACGAGGGAATGTGGCAATCCGGAACGTCAGCACCACTCGATTCGAAACTTCGTGCCCGGTCCGATCGATTGGATGAGCGGCCGGTCTGCCTCGATGACGCGCCCAAGGACGTTGACCCGTTCGTCCGCCAATAAATCGCGTTTCGTCACTTGCAGCTCACCGGCATAGCGCCCGTATTTCGCATTATCGACCGTGATCGTTCCGAGCGGACGCGGTCTTGCTGCCATCGGCTCGAGCAAGCGGTCCCCCGGACGTCCATAGCCCCTCGATTCGACCGAGCGGACGACGTCACGTGCCGGGTCCATCCGGTTCGTCTGGACACGATAGAAGGCGGCCTCAATCGTCGTCTCCGCTTCGGCCCGAAGGACGAGCATTTTGTCGGCGTGTGAGGCGAACTGTTCAATCGTCTCATCAGTGAGTCCCGGGTCGCCGATTAAGATGCGATCGACCGAATCCATGAGGTCCATGTAGCAGGCGAACGTCGACAACAGGCGATGGTCCTCGAGCGTCGGCAGCCGTTCGAACAGCGGTCCTCGGAGTGTCCCGTCACCAGGGATGAACGCCTGGACGCTCAACCCTTGCCGCTTCAGCCAATCGTTCTTGGCATCGAACCAGTTACGATCGAGCCCCGTCTCCGGGCGCGGATAGAAGTTGTGCCACGCCTCGACGTTGTCCGTCACGAGGCCGTGTTGCTTCATCTCTATGAGTTCCGCTTCAGACAGCGTACTCGCGTTCAAGGCGACTGTCATTCGGGTCGACAAGTCGGCGACTTGTTTCGGCGTCACGCCGTAATCGACGCGCAGCCCCGTCACGCCCCAATCGAGAAGTGTATGGGCATCGTCCCACGTCTTGCCGAGCGCGGCGAGCGACGTCGGTGCGATATCCGCAAACAGTTCCATGTCGAGTTCTCGTGCGAGCGTCCCGAGGTCACGAAGCCGTTCCGTATACACCGACGTGTCGTCCTCGGGGATATGCAGTGACGTGAACATCGAGGTGAAGCCAATCTCGCGCATGCGTCCGACCCATATCTTGAACTGCGGTGTGAGCGGTTCGCTCAAATAAACCGATAATCCCTTCATCAGAAATTCCTCCTCATCAAATGAAAAGGCGACTCCAAAGAGCCGCCTCAGTTGTTAAATCCCGTCTGCCATTTCTTCTTTGAAGCCGAAGAAATATGTGAAGATGAAGCCAGCCGTATACGAAATGACAAGACCTGCGATGTACGTCAAGTACATGCCGTTATCGATGAGCGGCGTAAGCGAGAGACCCGAGACCCCAATCCCGAGTGCTGCCGTCTTCATCGTCGCTTGGAAGGCACCGCCGACCGCGGCCCCCATACAAGCCGTCAGGAACGGACGGCCAAGCGGGAGTGTGACCCCGTAAAGGAGCGGCTCGCCGATTCCAAGGAATCCGACCGGGATGGCCCCTTTGATGATGTTACGGAGACGTTGGTTGCGCGTCTTCACGAAAATCGCGAGCGCCGCCCCGACTTGTCCAGCCCCTGCCATCGCCAGGATTGGCAAGAGTGCCGTGTTACCGACCGTGTTCAAGAGTTCCAAGTGAATCGGTGTGAGTCCGTGGTGCAACCCGACCATGACGAGCGGAAGGAAGAATCCAGCAAGGACAGCCCCTGCTACCGGTCCACCGACTTCAAGCACGGCGTTCAATCCTTGCATGATCCCGTCTGACAAGATGCCTGCGACCGGCATGATCGCATAGAGCGCCGTGAAACCGACGACGAGGACCGTGAGAAGCGGTGTAAAGATGATATCGACCGCCGTCGGCATGAAGCGACGAACGTGTTTCTCGATGTACGTCATGAGCCAAGCGGCAAAGATGACCCCGAACAGTCCACCCCGCCCGACAACGAGCGGTTCCCCATAAATGGTGATGTCCGCGAGCACCGGGTTGAAGAGAATCCCCCCGGCGATGGCACCGAGTACCGGCGTCCCGCCGAACTCTTTGGCCGTGTTCCAACCGACGAGGATGGCGAGATACGCGAACACTGTGCTACCGAGCAATAAGAGGATTTGCATCCACGTTTCGGTCGGGTCAACGCCGGCGTTCTTCGCGAAGTTGGCTCCCCCGTTAATGATACCTGAAGCGACAAGCCCTGGAATGAGCGGAATAAAGATGTTCCCTAAGCGACGCAAGAAGCGCTTGAACGGCGACTTCTGTTTGTCTTTCACTTTTTGACGTTCGATGGCCGCCCGTTCGTCCGGCGTCAAATTCGCATCGACCGACTCTTCCCCGATGGCGAGCCCCGTCTCACGACTGAGATGGTCCGCCACGCGGTTGACCGTCCCCGGGCCAACGACGATTTGCAACGTCTCGTCATCGATGACACCCATGACACCATCGATTTGTTTCAATGCGGCGAGATCCGCTTTCGTCGGATCTTTGAGCGCTAAACGCACACGTGTCATACAGTGCGCGAGTTGACGAATGTTATCTTTCCCCCCGACATGCTCTAATATCGCATGTGCAAGAACCTCTTCTTTCTTCATCTCGAATCCCCCTTATAATGCGTCACGGACGAATCCGTTCGCACGCTCTAATCGCTCGACTGCCTCCGCATGCGGGACGTCGGCTAAAATCATGACAATCGCCGTCTTGACGTGACCACCGGATGAATCGAAATAACGCGCGGCCGTCTGTTCGTCGACCCCTGTCGCTTCCGCAATCATCCGTTTGGCCCGCACTTCCAACTTTTCGTTCGTCGGCTGCACGTCGACCATCAAGTTTTGATACACTTTCCCTACCCCAATCATCGACGCCGTCGAGATCATGTTGAGGACGAGTTTTTGCGCCGTCCCTGCTTTCAATCGGGTCGATCCGGTCAATACTTCTGGTCCCGTCTCGACTTCGATTTTGAACTCGGCGTGTTCGCTGATTTTTGAACCTTTGTTACACGATAGCGCGGCTGTCGTCGCGCCGACCTCGCGGGCGTAATCGAGTCCGCCGATGACGTACGGTGTCCGTCCGCTCGCGGCAATCCCGATGACGGTGTCGAACGCATTCAAGTGAAGCGCTTTCAAATCATTGACCGCCAAATCCTTGCTATCCTCTGCTCCCTCGACCGCTTTAATCAACGCCCGTTCGCCACCTGCGATAAGTCCGACGACCATGTCCGGTGACACGCCAAACGTCGGCACACATTCCGCCGCGTCTAAGATTCCGAGCCGTCCGCTCGTCCCTGCGCCGATGTAAATCAAACGTCCGCCTTGTTTGAAGGATGCGATGGCACGCTTCGTCACTTCGGCAATGACCGACAGTTCTTCTTGAATGACGTGTGGGACCGATTGATCTTCCTCATTCATCACTGCAAGGAACTCCTCGACCGCCATCTCGTCCAAGTGCATCGTTCGTTCATTTCGTCTTTCAGTAGCCAGTTTATCTAACATCGCCACCATCCTTTCTTCTCTCTAATTTTATTGTACTAACTTGAAATTAAAAGTCAAACTTATTTAAAAAAATAAGGAAATAAAATTTCATTGCAGGTCAGGCGTATACATGTAGATTTGTATACGTGTATACATCTATAGAAAAACGCCCGGCCCTATTGGACCGAGCGCTTTAGCTGATGACTTTTTTCAACACGTGGACGTGATCGCCGCGTGCCGTGATGGAATCTTTTTCATAGACGTAGCCTTGCCGTTCCCAAAAGCGGCGCGCCCGCTCATTGTGAGGTAACACCCCGAGTCGGAACACCGTCTGGAACGGACGCATATACGTCTGTTCGAGCTGTTCATACAATCGCGTCGCAATCCCGGTGCCGTGCAGCCGTTCATCGACGATGAACAGACCGAGCCAAAGCGAGCCGTCGACCGGGTGTTGCTTCAACAAGTCGGCGACGGCGATGACGTCCCCGTCCTCAAAGACGAGGCTGACGGTCTCCTCCGTCTCAAAATCGGCCACGTTTTCATCGCGGAACGTTTCGGGCGCCTGTCCGTTCAATTCCGCGAACGACCGTTGTTGTAAGAGGAACGCCGCCACCGCATCGCGCCACGTTGGGTCATAGACGTGAATCATCGGCGCAACTTCACCATCTCGTCACGTGCCTCGGCGTAGCGATCAATCAATCCCTCGCCTTTTCGGTGCAACAGCCCCATATAAAGTGTGTCGATAATCGTCAACTGTGTCATCCGTGAAGCGATGCTCGCAATCCGGAAATCACGTTCGACGCTCGGCGTGCATAGTCGGACATCCGCTTCTCGATAGAGCGGAGATTTATCGAGGTCCGTGATGGCGACGACCGGCACCCCTTTTTTCTTGGCGAAGCGGACGAGTTCGAGTACGTCTTTCGTCCGACCCGACGTACTGATGGCGACGAAAACGTCGTTCGGGCCGAGATGCGGAATGAGAGACAACATGTAATGGAAATCTTGCGATGTCTGGGCCGCATAGCCGAGCTTTGTGAATTTATATTGCGCGTCATAGGCGGCCGTCGACGAACCGCCGACCCCATAAAACACGACCCGGTTCGCTCGGGCGAACGTATCGATCGCATGCTCGAGCTCACGCTTGTCCATCGCCTCGGCACATGCCTCGATGGCCATTTTGTTCACATGGATGACTTTTTGAAACGAATCGTAAGGTGTGTCTTTCTGCTGCAACACGTTGAAATCGGTGAGCGTCGTCTCGGTGATCGCCAAGTCTTTGACGAGGGCGAGTTTGAACGCCTTGAAGCTATCGATTCCGACGACACGCGCAAAGCGAACGATACTCGCCTCGGACACGTCCGTCTTTTGAGCAAGCTCTTTCGTCGTCATATTCGGAACGAGCGTCGAGTGGGATAAAATATAGTCGGCGATTTTTTTCTCCACGGACGTCATCTCGCTTTTGGCGAATTCGATTTTTTTGAGTAAGGATTCCATCGGGTCATCCCCTTCCTACTTCTAGTTTCTGTTTCCATGATAGCGGATTCTTTCTGCACAAGCCAACTTGGACATGGAAAAAGGTCAAGCCATCGCTTGACCTCATGGTTATAAGTTTTTGGCGTTGAACGTATCGCCGCCTTGAATCGTCCCGTTTTGAAACCCTTTATCGAACCAACGTTTCCGTTGTTCGGACGTCCCGTGCGTGAACGAATCCGGTGTCACATAGCCGCGCGCCTGTTTCTGAAGGGTGTCATCCCCGATTTGGTGCGCCGCATTCATCGCTTCTTCGACGTCGCCAGCCTCGAGGTAACCCATCCCTTGAGCGTGGTGGGCCCAAACGCCTGCATAATAATCGGCCTGGAGTTCGAAGCGGACCAAATATTTGTTGAACTGTGTCTCACTCAGCTCGTTGCGGAGTGGCATAATCTCGTCCGTCGTGCCGAGCAACGTCTGGACGTGGTGACCGACCTCGTGGGCGACGACGTACGCCATCGCGAAGTCACCCGGTGCGTTAAACTGTTGACTCAGGTCATCATAGAAACTCAAATCGATATACAACTTCTGATCACCCGGACAGTAGAACGGTCCGACAGCCGATCCCGCAATCCCGCACGCCGATTCGACTTGATCTTTATAGATGACGAGCGTCGGCTCCCGATACGTCAATCCGTTCTCCGCAAAAATATCGGTCCACACTTCTTCGGTATCCCTTAGCACGACCGACACGAAGTCGGCCATCTCTTCTTCCCGCGCCGAGCCTTCATACGTTCCAGAGGACTGTTCCGGTTCCCCGAGTCCGATGTTGTTGACGATATCGCCCGGATTGCCCCCGTTGAGCAGTGTGAAGACGATGACCAAGATGAGACCAAAGCCCCCACCGATCCCTGCGATGCCTTTCCCTCCGACACGTTGCCCCCGTCGATCCTCGACGTTTCGACTTGCTTGTCTACCCTTCCATTTCATCCGCCTGTTCCTCCTACGACTAGTCTGTCTTGTTCCTTACCCCGTTTTCACATATTTCGCACCTGCATTTTTTATTTGTACCGTCCGCCCAATCGATTTTCTGCTTTCCACTTGCCTCACCTTTCACTAGAATGAAAGGGAACGAACTAAAAGGAGGAAATGTGATGCCATACGTAACGGTTAAAATGCTCCCAGGTCGCACGGTCGAACAAAAACGTGCGTTGATTGAAAAAGTGACAGACGCCGTCTCCGAGACGACGAACGCCCCGAAAGAAAACATCACCGTCTTCATCGAAGAGATGGACGCGACGCACTACGGCCAAGCCGGCGTCATGCACGCAGATAAGAAGTAAACACAACGACCGCCCTTCCATCTTGGAGGGCGGTCGTTGTTTAGTCTTCCAGATTCACTTCAAACCGCTCGCTCGGGACGGTCGGTTTAATCAGATGACGCGTCGCACGCCAAATGTGATAGCCGATTCGGTCGAGCCAGAGGAGGGCCTGCACCTTTTGAATCGTCTGATCCATCTCGAGTTGATTGGCCGCCGTCTCCTCGAGCAGTTCGGCCCGGTGCGCTTTTCGATATTCAGCGAGCTGTTTCGAGGCCGTCTTCCACTGCCGCGACTCTTCCGGGGGCGTGTGATGATTGAGCGTCTCGACCATGTCGAGTTCATGCAAGACGAGCTGACGCGCGACCAGGAAGTCCGTATCGCGGAGCGCGTCGACCGGGTCGACTTCACGCATGACGAACAGCCACCGCTCCAAGTGGTCGATTGTATGGAGCAGCGACAGATGTTGGCCATAGTCGTTGCGTCCCCGCCCTTCTTCCAATTGAATCGTGCTCAAAAAGACACGGACGTCGCCGAGCGTCTTCTCGACGAGTTGGAGCTCGTCGTCGCGTTTACGTGCCTCGGTCAGCAACAGTTGCGTCTCTTTGGCCAAATAGCGCTCAATCTCAATCAACGAGCGCCGGGCCGCCTCGAGCGCGACCGTCGGGATGCGGGCCATATTCGGGTCGAGGAACCGGGTCAGCTTTTCCGCCCGGCTCGGGATCCACTTGAGCAACTGACGACTGAACGCCTGATGGAACGGCAGGAACGTGAACACCCCGAGCAAATGGAACGAGGTGTGGAACAAGGCGAGCCGCAACAGTTCGTTCCAATTGAGGCGATCGGCCACACCGTTCACGACACCGAACAAGAGCGGGAACATCAGCCAGCCGATGAGTAAAATCGAGCCGTGGACGAGCACGTGCGCCAAGACGATGCGGCGGGCCGACTTCCAACCTCCGATCGACCCGAGCGCGACGACGAGACTTGTCCCGGCACTTTGCCCTAAGACGAGCAGACACGCTTGGGCAAGGGTGACCGTATCGGTCGCGAGCGCCGTCATCGTCAAGACGAGACCGATGCTTGAAGACTGCAATAAAACAGTCATCCACAGGCCCGTACCGAGAAGCGCAAGTTGGTGGAGCGGTGTGTCCGCTTCCCAACTGGCGAACGAGAACGTGACAACTTCCCGCATCGCCTCTTGGAGCGTTCCGATGCCGACAAAAATGAGGCCAAGTCCGACCATGAGCATGCCGATGCGTTTGACGCGCCGCCCAATCAAGCGCAGCGCCATGCCGACCCCGATGAGCGGGAGCAACAGCTCGCGGATATCGACGTTATAACCTAAGAGCGCCACGATCCATCCGGTCGTCGCGCTACCCGCGTTCGCTCCGATGACGAGTGTGAGCGCTTGGGTGAACGTCAGCAGGCCGGCACTGACAAAACTGATTGTCATGAGCGTCGTCACGGTCGAGGACTGAAACAACGTCGTCATCGTCGCTCCGAGAAAGGCACCCGAAACAGGTCCTTCAGCCAAGCGATTCAATCGTTGCCGGAGGCGTTCCCCGGCCATGCTTTTTAACGTATCCGTCAACAGCATCATCCCGAGTAGGAAGATGCCGACTCCCCCGACCAATGTGCCGATTCCCATGGTGTCACTTCCTTTTCAACGATTCAATCGCCTCGTAACGTTGACAACATCCATGTTTTTTCTGATGCGTGATCTTTCAAGTTGAGCAGTACGTCCTCCGGATAATAGATTTTCTCGTCGGACTGTCGTGAGTTTAAAATCGATTGGACGAGCATCGACACTTCCGAAATTTCCCGGCGGTCGCCATCATTCATCTTGAGATAGATGCCTTCGTATGTCCCGTGCCCTTTATACAAATCGTATGGCAATTGGCTGAGCTGATCCTCGAGCAAGTAGTAGCGCGTCGGTAAACCGATTGCCTCCATCGTTGAACGCAAGCGGTCCATATAGCGGACGCGGTTCGCTTCCGGGAAGTTCTTATATTTCAACAAACGACGGTTGACGAAGCGGCTCGCAAGGTCGGCCAAAATCGGGTCCGCCTCATCCATCCATTCCTGAAAATAGAAATAGACGATCGTCTCATCGAGCTTCAAATAATGCTCGAGCGTCATGTCTTCATGGTTAAAAATCGGCAAGAAATGCTTTGGAGTCATCTCGAAAGAATAACCCGATTCGTATAGTTCTTGCGCCCGTTCGAGCACGGCTTTGAGTAATAAATCGCTCGATCGCGTCGCCGGATGCAAGTAAACTTGCCAATACATTTGATAGCGCCGCATGATATAGTCCTCAATCGTATGCATGCCCGACTGTTTGACGACGACTTGGTCCTCATCGGGACGCAACACCCGAAGCATGCGCTCAAGGTCGAACTTACCGTAACTGACACCGGCGAAATGGGCGTCACGGAGCAGATAGTCCATCCGATCGACGTCGAGTTGCGAACTGAGGATATTGACGAGCAGTCGGTTCGGGTGTGTCTTATTGATGATGGCCGCCACTTCTTCCGGGAAGCCGACCCCCATCTCGGACAGCACTTTGTTCACTTCCGTGGCCCCGAGGATGATGCGTTCGGTCCACACCTCGTGACGGACGGCGAAGACGTGCTCGAACGCGTGCGAGAACGGACCGTGTCCGACATCGTGCAGCAGCGCCGCCGCGAGCAACAACTCCCGGTTGCGGTCATCCCACTCCGGATACTCATGGAACTGATCGATTAGCTGTCGGGCGATTTCGTAGACGCCGAGCGAATGATGGAAACGCGTATGCTCGGCCCCGTGGAACGTCAAAAACGACGTCCCGAGCTGTTTGATGCGACGTAACCGTTGAAACTCTTTCGTATTGATCAATTCCCAGACGAGATGATCATAGACGTATATATAACGGTGAACCGGATCTTTAAATACTTTCGACCCCGATAATTGACCTCGTGACGTATACATGACGTTGCCCCCTACGTTTCATTAATGATTGGATTCGACTTCTAGCGCGTGGTTCCTCCCATGTTATAATGGGAAGGAAATTATTTATTGAAAAGGAATTATGTATATGACCCATCCATTATTACGACAACCGACCTACCGTGTCATTGACCAGTCTTCGCTCGGTCCGGCGTTCCAAGCCGAGCAATCGTTCGCGACGGACGATACGCTCTGTGCCTCGACCGCGACGTCAGGTGCCGTCCTGCGGGCCTGGGTTCATCTAAACACGGTCGTGCTCGGGATTCAAGACGCCCGTCTGCCCCACTTGGCAGATGGCATCCGTTTGCTTCATGAACACGGCTTCCGTCCTGTCGTCCGCAATTCAGGAGGACTGGCCGTCGTCTTAGACGCGGACGTGTTGAACTTATCTTTGATTTTACCCGAGAAAGACGGGATTCAAATCGATAGCGGCTACGAGGCGATGACGTCACTCATCCAACTCATGTTCCAAGATGTGACGAACGAGATCGTGCCTGGCGAAATCGTCGGCTCATACTGCCCGGGCAGCTTCGATTTGTCGATTGACGGCAAGAAGTTCGCCGGCATTTCCCAGCGCCGCGTCCGTGGCGGCGTCGCCGTCCAGATTTACTTGAGCGTCCGCAAGAGCGGAAGTGAACGGGCCGCGCTCATCCGTGATTTTTATGCGCAAGCCATCCAAGGTGAAGCGACGCGCTTTACCTATCCGGCCATTGTCCCTGAGACGATGGCGTCACTCGAGGACTTGCTTGGTATCCCGCTCACCGTCGATGACGTGTTGCGCCGCGCCTACACCGTCCTTAGTGACGTGAGCCGGCTCATACCTGGCACTCTCGATGCGGAAGAGCAGGCGACGCTCGTGACCCAGCTCGACCGGATGTGGAAGCGCAATGAACCGATCCGTGAGATTGAACAACAATTAATAGAGGAGTGACCGCATGTTTAAAATCATAACCGATACCGGCGCCGATTTGACCCAAGACCAGATCGTCGAGTACGGTCTCGAAATGCTACCGCTCGGTGTCGTCATCGACAACGACGAATTTTTAGACGGTGAGACGATTCAACCAAAAGACGTGTACGACGCGATGCGTGCCGGGAAGACGCCGAAGACGTTCCAAATCGAGGCGGCCCGCCTCGAACAATGTTTCCGTCAACATCTCGAATCGGAAATCCCGTTCCTGTACCTCGCCTTCTCCGGTGAGCTTTCAGGCACCTATCAGACGGCCGTCATGGTCGGCAACCTACTTAAAGAAGAATACCCGAACAGCACGTTCCATATTCTCGATACACGTGCCGCGTCCGTCGGCCAAGGGCTGTTCGTCAAGACGGTCGCCGAGTATGGCCAAGACCATACGTATGAAGAGACGGTCGCCTACGCGACGTCGCTCGTCGGCAAAATCCGGCATTTGTTCACGGTCGAATCGCTCGAGTATTTGATGCGCGGCGGCCGTGTCTCGAAAGCGAGCGCATTCATCGGGGATTTGTTGACAATTTTACCGCTTTTGACAGTCGAAGACGGCAAACTCGTCCCAATCGAGAAGGTGCGCGGTCACAAGAAAGTGTTACGCCGCATCGTCGAATGGATGACCGAGTCGAAACCGCTCGTCGAGGGTGGGCACGTCTTCATCGGCCACGGCGATGATCCAGTCAAAGCCGACCAATTCGAGGCGTTGTTACGGGAACATGCGAACCCGGCGAGCGTCACGAAGACGATCGTCGGTTCGGCCATCGGTGCACACACAGGCCCGGGCCTTCTCGTCGTCGGCTATTTCGAGGCGTGACAATCAAACGAAAAACCGCGAGTACCCTCATGGGGCACTCGCGGTTTTAGTTTACTTGTTCCAGTTGCGGAATCCGTCACCAAACTCGAGGTGCAAGTCGTCTCCGAACACGCCGTTCTCAAACGTCGGTACGTCGACCGGGAGTTTGCCCGTCGGTTTCACTTCACCGAAGATAGCGCGAATGCCGGCCGGGAGGTTCGGTCCTGCCGATTTGGCATTGCCCGCCTCTGAATCCGGTCCGTTCGGGTCACCTTTGAAGCCGTAGATGATGAGCTGGGCCGGTGCGTCCGGCTGAACCGCCACATCGTACGGGTTACGCAGGCTGAGCAAGACTGACTTCTTGCCCGTCTCGTTGGCGTAACGGAACACTTCGGCCGGCACGTAGTTGTCAGCCGACGTCGATTTCAGCTTGGCGCTGTTGTTCACGTTCGAGCCGACGATGATATAGTCGGCCGCGTCGATTTTTTCTTTCAATGCCGGGTTTTGATCCAAGTGCTTCGTCGATGCCGTATAGTTCGCGGCGATGACGTTCACGTCTTTCATGTTGCCGGCGTTCTTCTCGAGCGACTTGATCGTCTTGATCATGCTGTCCGTCTGGTCTTTCGCCGGTGACAAGACGAGGACCGTCTCACCCTTTTTCGGTTTGAACGGAAGCGTCTTGTCGTCATTTTTCACGAGCGTGACGGCCGCCTCGGCGATTTCACGTTCTTTCGCTTTATGCTCGGCACTGCCAACGACCGCATTCGCCTCAGCGAGTTTCGCCTCGAGCGTCGTCGTGTCGACCGATTCTTGCCAAATGCCGCGTTCCGCTTTGAGCGTCAAAATCCGCTCGACCGCTGCATCAATCTTCTCTTCTGACAGGCGTCCATCCTCGACGGCCGCCATGACGTCTTCAAAGATCGTCTCGAGCTTCACGACGTCCGCGTTCGACCGTAAAATCGTCGGCATGAGCGCGATATCCACGCCCGCATCGAACGTCTTGATGACCGCTTCGGCTTCCGTGAAGTTATCGGCAATCGCCTGCATGTTCAAAGCGTCCGTGATGACGATCCCGTCATATCCCATGTCTTCCCGTAACACGCCCGTGATGACGTCGTCCGAGAGCGTCGCCGGGAGCGGGAATGTGCCGCGCGGCGAGTTGACGACCTCATCCTCGATTTGTGGCATCCCGATGTGTGCCGTCATGATCATATCGATGCCTTCGGTGATGGCTCGTTTGAACGGCAACAGTTCGAGACCGCGCAAATCTTCGAGCGATTTGTCGACGATCGGAAGTCCGTAATGCGAGTCGACCGCCGTGTCACCATGACCTGGGAAATGCTTCGCCGTCGCGGCGACGCCCTGGTCTTGGATCCCTTGTGTCATCGCCGAGCCGAGCTCGCCGACGAGTTCTGGGTCGCTCGAGAACGAGCGTACGCCGATGACCGGGTTGGCCGGGTTGTTGTTGACGTCTAGCACCGGACCGAAGTTGACGTTCACCCCGAGAGCGTTCAACTCCGAACCGATAATATTCCCCGCGTCGTATGCGTACTGGCTGCTCCGTGTCGCCCCGAGCGCCATGTTACCCGGCAAGTTCGTGCCCGTTCCGAGACGTGTCACGATTCCACCCTCTTGGTCAATCGTGATGAAGAGCGGTACGTCGTTGCTTTCGTCTTGTTTGACGACTTCTTGGAGGTCGTGGACGAGTTTCGTCGTCTGTTCGGTCTCGGTCACGTTTTCCGCGAACAAGATGACACCCCCGAGGTCAAACCGATCGACGACGCGCGCCACATCTGTCGCGAGTGCCGTATGGTTCGCCCCGTTCCATAATCGGAAGTCTGGCATGATCATTTGACCGAGCTTTTGTTCAAGCGTCATCGACGCGAGCTTGGCGTCCACACGCTGCTCAATCGACGTTGCTGGCGTCTCCTCCGCTACGACCGCAGTCGCCATCGGGACCGATGAGACGAGTAGCGCAGTCGTTAGCCCCAGTGTCGCCGTCCAGTTCAATGCTTTGTTCATGTTCCCCACTCCTTTTTGAAAGTTTCCCCGACCCCCAAACAAAAAGGCATGGAGGAAGAAGCGTTGCCTCACCAACGCTCGTTCACCCCATGCCTGATCGTATCAGTTACATATGGTCCTTATTCAGGTGGTCAACGTCAGTATAGCAATTCAAAAAATGGGAAACAATACTTCACATGAAAGCGTAACCATTTTGAAATATATGTTCTGTTTTGACACACATCCAAGCTGTATTGGCAAAGCTAATAATTTCGCTGGTTCGAATTCGTCCTCATCTTTGGTAAACTCTTTTTGTTAGGGGTTAACTTTCAAAAAGGGGGAAATCATCTTGGCACGAGGGGAACTGAAACGAAAACCGGAATGGTTAAAGATTAAACTGAACACGAACGAGACCTACACCGGTCTCAAAAAGATGATGCGCGAGAAAAATCTACATACGGTCTGCGAGGAAGCGAAATGTCCGAACATCCATGAATGTTGGGCCGTCCGCCGCACCGCGACGTTCATGATTCTTGGAAGCATCTGCACCCGCGCCTGCCGCTTCTGCGCGGTCACGACGGGCAAGCCGAACGAGCTCGACTGGGAAGAACCGAAACGCGTCGCCGAGTCGGTCCGCCTCATGAACTTGAAGCACGTCGTCATCACGGCCGTCGCCCGCGACGATTTGAACGACTACGGCGCGACGGTATTCGCCGAGACGGTCCTCGCTGTCCGTGCCATGAACCCGGAGACGTCGATCGAGGTGCTCCCGTCCGATATGATGGGTGATTTCTCGGCGCTCCAGACGCTCATCGATGCCGGACCGGACATCATGAACCATAACTTGGAGACGGTCCGCCGCTTGACGCCGAGAGTCCGCGCCAAGGCGACGTACGACCGGACGCTCGAATTTTTAAAACGGTCCAAAGAACTGAACCCGGACATCCCGACGAAGTCGTCCATCATGGTCGGACTCGGCGAGACGAAGGAAGAGTTGATTCAAGCGATGGACGACCTCCGGGCCCATCACGTCGACATTCTCACGCTCGGCCAATACTTGCAGCCGACGAAGAAGCACCTCGACGTCGAGCGTTACTATCATCCGGACGAGTTCGCCGAGCTGAAAGAGATCGCCTTAGCGAAAGGCTTCTCCCACTGCGAGGCCGGACCGCTCGTGCGCTCCTCGTATCACGCGGACGAACAAGTCCACAAGGCGCGTCGTCATACGATGCTGCCAATCGACTAAGAGAAAGAAGAGACATATATGATTGGAACGACATGGCATCTGCTTCACACCGCCCCGCTGTCCCCGGCCGAGAACATGGCCATCGACGAGGCCATCGCCGGCTGGGTTGCGCGCGGTGACTTGAAACCGACACTCCGTTTTTACGCCTGGGCCCCGCACGCCATCAGCGTCGGGCGCTTCCAACGGGCGACGCGCGATCTCGACCGCGACGCGCTCACCTCGAACGGCATCCCGGTCGTCCGTCGTTTGACCGGGGGACGGGCCGTCCTGCACGCGGACGAGCTGACGTATAGCGTCAGTCTCCCGGAGACGATGCCGTCTTTGCCGACGAACGTCATCGAGAGCTATCGCCTCCTGACCGAAGGGGTGCGCCGCGGCTATCACGCGCTCGGCGTCCCGGCCGAGTTCTCGGTGCCGCTGACCGAGGCCGACCGCGAGGCACTCCGAAAACCGAAATCGGCCGTCTGTTTCGACGCCGCCTCGTACTATGAGCTCGCCGTCGACGGCAAGAAGATCGCCGGCAGCGCCCAAGTGCGCCACCAAGGCGCCGTCCTGCAGCACGGGTCGATTCCGTTATCGATTGACGATGACGTCTTGTTCGACTGCTTCAATCTCGCGGCCGATGAGAAGGCGGAGGCGAAAGCCCGCTTCGGTGACAAGGCCGTCTCCTTGAACGAGACGCTCGGCCGACCGGTCGCCTTCGACGAGGTCGCCGTGGCGTTCACGGACGGATTCCGCGACGCGTTCGATTTGACGTTCGAACCGCTGACGTTCACCGAGGCGCAACAACAAGAGATTCAGCAACTCGTCGCCAAGTATGAGAGTGACGACTGGGTCTGGAAACGCTAAAAAACGAGTCTCGCGACTCGTTTTTTCTTATTGTTGCGTATAGATGGAGACCGAACCACCATTGACAAAGAACTGGCCCCAGCCGTCGGCGTTGATCGTGACGAGACGGGAGTTGTTGTTCGTCATATCTTTCCATACCTCGCCGGCGTTCTGTTTGCCGACGTACATCCACTTCGAACCGCCCGGACCGTCCGATAGAATCGTCGCGAGACCCGATTTGGCACGGTCGGTCACACCTTCACGTGTCCAGCCGATGACGTCCTGATGATCGAGGTAGTCATGCTGCGTCCCGTAGGCGAAGTCTTTTCGTGCCTTCAAAATCGGTTGGAGCGTGCCCGACATGTTCGGGATTTCGCGGTTCGTCGTCCCTTTCGTGCCGTAATAGTCTCCATAGAAGAGGGCCGGATAACCCTGACCGCGCGTCATGATCGTCGCGTAGGCGAGCGGTTTGAACCAGTTGGCGACCGTCGACTCGAGCGACTGGCCCGGCTGTGAGTCGTGGTTATCGACAATCGTCACGGACAGCGACGGATGCTGTTCGGTGACGGTGCCTTTCAAGATGTTGCGCATATCATAATACCCGCCGCCGTTACCGGCCGCTTGGAAGTTGTAATGGAGCGGCACATCGAAGACGGAGTGCGTGTAGCCCGTCTTATACAGATAGTCGTTGATGGCACCGAGATCGTTCTTCCAATACTCGGCGACCGTGAACATCTCTTTCCCGGTCGTCTGGCGCACGCTCGTCACCCACTCCTTCAAGTACGAGTGGCTGATATGTTTGACCGCATCCAACCGGAAACCGTCGAGCCCGAGCGAGTCGGCGTACCATTTGCCCCAGTTCTTCATCTCTTGGCGGACCTCGGGATGCTCGAAATCGACGTCGGCATACATAAGATAATCATAGTTGCCGTTCTCGTTCGACACGTCCGTGTCCCACGCCTTGCCCGTGCTCTTGAACTTATAGATGCGGCTCAAGCTGCGTGACTGATCCCAATCGGTACCGTCAAAATGGTACCAGCGCCATTTGAACGGCGAGTATGTATTGTTGCGCCCCGCGAAGTTGAACCCGGTCCAGGCCGAGATGCCATACTCACCGGACGTTTCTTGGTTCCGGTTCGACGGATTGACCTCGATCGCCTGAACGGATTCGGTATAATCGGCCCCGCCCTTGTGATTCATGACGACGTCGCCGTACACACCGATCCCTTTACCGCGCAAGTTCAAGATGGCGGTCTGGAGCTGCGCTTTCGTCCCGTACTTCGTCCGGGTCGTCCCTTTTTGGTTGAATTCGCCGAGATCGTATAAATCGTACGCCCCATACCCGACATCGTTCTGTGACGTGCCTTTGTACGCCGGCGGAATCCACACCGTCGTCACCCCGATGTCTTTCAAGTGCTGCGAGTCGTTCGATAGTCGGTTCCAATGCAGCCCGTCGTTCGGGACGTACCATTCAAAGTACTGCATCATCGTACCGTTTTGCGGCGTCGCCGCCTGTGCGACCGGTTGCCCGGCGAGCAGTGCAATCGCGGTGACACCAGCCGTCATCGCTAACCCTTTCCGTCTTTTATCCATGCCCGTTCCTCCTCTTCAAAATGAATGCAAGCGCTTTCATTAATTATCATGCCCGATTCTATTTTGGTTGAATAGAGGATTTCCATAAAACAGTTCTCTGCGCCTAACTATTTTTTTCTTGAATAGTTCAGTCGACCAAAACAAAACGGATGGCTTGTGCCATCCGCCTAGTCATTCATTCCGTTCCAAACGTTTTCGCTTCACGAGGAAACCGAGATACGGGAGTCCTGTGAAGACGAGCCCGATGACGACAAGCGTCTGTAGCACCAAAATGATGGCTTCCGCCGTCTGCGGCCAATCCAATTGGAGCATGAACACAAATCCAAGTGATAACAGCAAGCAGATGAGCGCACCCCGCCCCATCGCACGCTCGACTTGCCCATATTTCTCTTGGGTCGTCTGGCGATCCGTATAAAGAGGCGTCGCGTCCGGACTGCCTTTGAATACATGAATCTCATCGCCGGTCGACGTGACATGTTCCCATCCGCTCGCGGCGAACAGCTCGAAGTAATCTTCGTCCGGCTGTTTGCGATAATCGAGACTGTAGCGTACATCCATCGGTTCCCCTTCGACGAGCGTATAGCCGAGCGGTGCGAACTTCTCTAAATGCCAGCCTCGGGCTGCCATCTGTTCCAGTTTTTTCATTTCGCGCTCCTCAGCGAACGCCAGTCCCCAACTCGACATATATTTCCGTTTCATCGGTGTCCCTCCCCGTCTAAAATGAAGCGTGCATCATCAACGATTGCTTGCCGTCGTTTTACGTCTTCCTCCACGAGCGCTCGTCCTTGGCCCGTGATCACATAGCGCTTCTGCTTCCCGTCCCCGTCGATCGGCGCGATCAACTGGGCGTTCACGAGCTTCTTGATGATCGTGTACATCGACGCCGGACCGATTTTGATCCGTCCGTTCGTCAATTCCTCAACGAACTGCATAATCAAATAGCCGTGACGTGCCTCGGTCAAGGCGAGCAGGATATAGAGCATGCTGTCGGTCAATTCTCCGAGCTCGATTGTGTCATTGCGTGGCATCCCGCCACCTCCTATATCATTCATTGATATATCTTACCGTTAGTATATATCGTTGAATGATATATGTCAATAAATGATACAAAAAAAGCCGCAGACAATTTGTCTGCGACCTTCTTAACTGGTGACGTAATCTAAATCGTGCAAGATGTACGCCAAGAAGAACAACATGCTCGGGTTCTCATAGCGCATCTGCACTTTCCGGAGTTGCTCTCGATACGTGACTTCATATTCGGCCCCGTTCATTTTTCGCTCCATGTTCATCTTGATAAGCGCGTCGAGCTTGTCCATCATATCGACGAGCATGCCTTCATACGTGTCATCTTTCGAGTCGGCCATATAGCGGCGGAATGCCGGCTGCATATAGTCCGGGAGGAGCGACAACAGCGCCTCGCTCTCGGCCCGTTCGTATGCCTCGAACGCCGCCCCG
The DNA here is from genome assembly GCF_018618205.1 of Exiguobacterium sp. s157. NCBI lineage: Bacteria > Bacillati > Bacillota > Bacilli > Caryophanales > Exiguobacterium > Exiguobacterium sp. s157. The sequence goes on along the minus strand of NZ_JACSLQ010000002.1, from coordinate 180,225 downwards.
GTCTCGGCGGTCGAATGCTTCACCGGTCCGAGCACGTCCCCGGTCACCCCTTCTACGAGGTCGTGACAGAGAAGTCGGGCCGTCAGTTCGGCGACATCGACGTCGACATCATACTTCTCACGCTCCAACAAGCCGCTGAACATCCCGAGCGCAGCCGCCCGGAAACCATGGATGGCGTCATTGTCGTCAATCGTATTGAAACGGCCTTTCCACCGTCTGACACTGTCCATCCGCATGACGTTCTCAATGAACGTCGCCACGTCGGTCTCTGCCTCGACTTGTTCGTGTAGCCAGCGGACCGATTCGAGCGGATGTTCGCGCAATGCCGCTTTCATCTCCTCCAACTTCGCGACGAAATGGGGCGAGCCGTGTCCGACTTCTCGCCGGACGAACAGCATCGCGTCGAACGAGTCGATTCCATCGACGAGACGCCCTTCGAACGAGTCGTCTTCTGCCTCGACGAGGAAACGATAGAAGTGTGGCCGCAGTGACTGCGACAACAACTCCACAAGACCGAGACTCGCCGTCCGCTCCATCCGTTCGATATGTTCTTTGAGCGTCGGTTCTTTTTTCGTCCGGTGCATGATCGGGCCGGTCTGCACTTCGTTCATATCATGGAACAGCGCCTTGCCGAGCACGTCGAGCAAGTTGACGTCCTGTCCCCGGTTCTCTTCGTAGTATGCCGCGATCAAGCTGAAAACAGCGACGCGGAAACTATGGCTTGCCGCATTGTCGTGATAGTGCGGCGCATACTCGTCCCAACGTTGCACGTTCTGCATGCGTGTCATCTTGCGGATAAACGTTCCGTTATACATCAAATTCCTCCTTGGTTCAGTCGCTCCCACGAGTCATCGTGACAGACGACGTACAACATATCGTTCGCTTGAAGCGGTGTATCGAGCACCGTCGCGTAATCGAGACGGTCGTTGACGGCGATTAACGTGACGCCTTGATGCAACAAGCTTTCCGCTGCATCCCGAATCGTCGTCCATCCTGGTTTCGGCGCGAGCGCCTGGATGTTGCCCCCCGACTGTTTACTGAGCAGTTGACGGAAGATCGACGTCGTCCCCGGCTGCAGCGTCGCTTTCGCCATGAGCAGTGAGACTGAGTCGTTCGCGAGAATGAAGTCGTCAATCCGGACGTGCTTGAATTTCGAGATGTTCCGCTCCTCGCAAACTTCAACGACCGTATGCAAATCGATACCTCGTTCGGACGAAAGCGCTTCGACCGCTGACGCGATTAAGAGCGACTTCCCGTCGGCGAGGAGCGTCTCCGTGATGCGGGCATCCGCGAAGATACCGACCCGGCGTGCCTTTAAAATGTTGGCCTGCAAGAGCACGGCCTCGTCCGACGCGTCACCCTGGACGAAATGGACGTTATCATGGTCGTACGGTTCTTCTTTCAACTGATCGATTAAGACGATCTCGGCCTTCGGCTCATAGACGAGCACCTCATCGATGGCCTTCTTTGTCTTCGGTGACCAGCCGATATAGACGTAATGCCCTTCTCCTCGATACATGAGCTTTCCCTCCCGTTTTAACCGTTGAAACGTCGCACCGACTTCAACGAGTTTTCCAATCAACGCCCCGATAATCCCAATCCCGAACAGGAACAAGAATATCCCGAGCCAGCGTCCTGCGACCGATGTCGGGAAAAAGTCACCGTATCCGACGGTCGTGAGCGTCGTCATCGTCCACCAAAACGAGTCGAACATCGACGGGAACGTCTCGGGCTCGAGCACAAACCCGAGGACGGTACCGGTCAAGATGATGCCGAGCGATGCCAGGACGACGTTCAAAAACGATAATTTCGATAATCCGCGCCAGACACGAAAAAAGATATGCACAGAAAATCCCCTCCTTTTCCTATATACTAGAGACAACTTACTTGATTTACGAAACCACGTTACGTTCGGTTCCGTATAGAAAGAAAAAAGAAAGGACGACGTCATGAACTCAATCGTTTTAGAATATCGACTTTATAAAAATGAGCTTTCCTTCGAGCCACTCTACCATTATACATCGCTCGGCCTCGATGAAGTACTCGCCCGCCGCGAATGCGAATTTTTCGTCAAGGACGGCATGACCTACAAACAGCGCTCATCGGCGCTCGAAGGCGAACAATACTTCTTGATTTACGTCGACCGCTACACGGAAGGCCCCGTCGACAAGCACGAGACGACCGACATTAAAGTCGAGATCCGGACGCTCGACGACCGGTTCGACAACCCGATGCTCGAGGCGTATTACGTCGATCGGCATCTCGACGCACTCGCCATGCTCGGCAGTCAGTATTTGTACGTCGCCGGCAAAGAATATGAGCGCGACTCGGCCGAGACGGACGAAGATCGTGGCGTCTATGTCATTTACGTCACCCCTACAGGTTATACATTGGAGGAATCAACATGAAGACAAGCAAAAAAATCTTGAGCGGTCTGTCGGCTGCTGTCTTGACCGCATCGTTAGCCGCTTGTGGCACCGACGAAACAGAACAAGCGACGTTACCGGAAGAACCGACCGGCTATGAATGCGACGATTGGGACTGGGATGATGAGACGGAGTCATATTACTGTGACGATGATCGCTCCCCTCACTTCGGGAGCTTCTTCTTGCTCGGTAGCCTATTCAATTCAAAGAGTGCATTGAAGAACTCCTCGGCATATAAAAATTACCGCTCGAACGGTGGCGCCAGCAGCATCACCCCGAACAAATCAAACTCAGGCTCCAACTCGGGACTCGGTAGCGGTTCAAAAGGCGGCTTTGGGGGATGAAGCGAGACGCACTGTTTGGCCAAATCCCTTTCTTTTGGTCTGACTTGAACGACGAGGAGTACGCTCTTTACGACTGTCTTACCATGTCTACGGACGCGGTGGGGCAGATTCGGAAAGCGACGCGTGACGTCGATGCGATTTTCCGTAAGACGAACCGCCTATTGCGCACCCTCCCGGACGATACACTCCGCTTGCTCGGTTATCCTGAGGCGAGCCTACCGTTCCTGCGCGACAAGGCGCTGCCGCAAGAGACGATTATCGGTCGCTATGACTGGATCGTCAAAGACGGCACCCTCAAGTTGATGGAATTCAATGCCGATACACCGACGTTCATCAAAGAACTGTTCGACGTGAACGGCTATGTGACGACAGAATTCGGGCTCGACGACCCGAACGCGGCGTCGACCGAAGAGCTCAAGGCCGAACTTCGAAAAGCCGTCATCGCAGCGTGGCAACGACTCGACCGGGATGGGACACCGAAAATCGTCTTCACGGCCCATGACGACAACATCGAGGACAAATGGACGACGCGCTTCCTTCAAGAGACGCTCGATTTACCGTCCGAATTCGTCCCGCTCGACCGATTGCTCGTCAATGCGGACGGCGTCTTCACACCGTCCGGGGAAAAAGTCGACGTGTTATATCGTCAGACGTACCCGATCGAGCATCTGGTCGACGACCGGGCACCCAATGGTGATTTGATTGGCATCCGCCTGCTCGAACTGAACGCAGCCAAACACGTCTCGGTACTCAATCCGCTCTCGGCGTTTCTCATGCAGTCCAAAGGCGTCCAAGCGCTCATTTGGGAACTGTATGAGGCCGATACATATTTCGACGAAGCGGAACGTTCCATCATCGAGACATATTTTTTACCGACGTATCTCGAGCCTGATCCGTTTATCGGCCAGAGCGCGTACGTGCAAAAGCCCGCCTTCGGCCGGGAAGGCGACTCGGTCATCCTCTACGACCAAGCCGGCGTCCCGTTTCATAAAGAGACACTCCAGACGTACGCGGACGAGACGGCGGTGTATCAACAGTTCATCGAGCTGCCGACCCGTCTGACGAACACGGTCAACGGTCCGTTCGAGACGCACTACATGGTCGGCTGTTTTTGCTTGAACGGCCATCCGTCCGCCCTCGGCGTCCGCGCCGGCAGCATGATTACGAATAACCAGTCTTACTACTTAGCCATCGGCACAACAAAGGAGAATAACTTATGACGTTCATCACGCTCGATTCCATCTTGAGCTTCCTCGCTCACCTCGGCACAGGGTTTGGCCTGATTTTAGCCGGACTCGTCGTCTTCGCCCTTACGACGAAGTATTCGGAACGTAAATTGATTAAAGAAGGTAACGTCGCCGTCGCCTTGAAACTTTGGGGGAAAGCAATCGGACTCGCCATCGTCATCTACACGGTGTGGGCGAACAGCGTCAACCTGCTCGACGCCTTCATCTGGGGACTCGTCGGGATTCTTGCCCAAGTGCTCGCCTTCTGGACATTTGAATACGTCCTGACACCAGGCGTGAACTTAGAGAAAGAAGTCGAGAACGGCAACCTCGCCATCGGGATCAGCCTTTTCTCCGCCTCACTCGTCGTCGGCATCATCGTCGCCGCGAGCTTGACGTACTAATCAAACAGCCCATGCGCTCAGGATTGAGGCATGGGCTGTTGCTATAGAAAGGAAGAGACAAATGTTCAAACGAAAAATTATCGGAGTGTTGCTAGCTTGTATCGCACTTATCGCCTTGATACAAAACGGACCTACATTTTTAGAGAATCGAAAGCTTGATCGCTATTTGGCTGATGACGGGTTTCACGCCTATACATACGATCAATTTGATGAATCAAACCTCGCCCTGTTCACAAATGAGGACGAGACAATGCTTGGACTCGCCGAAATGAGTGGTGACGGGTATAGTGCCACAACTGTCGAGACAGTCGATGCAGCTCCGTTCGACTATATCGAGCTTGAACATGAAGGCACTTATTATTGGGGGGTGCGTCTCCACAACAACCCTCAAAAAGTGGCTTCTCTCCGCATCATCGGAGAGCGTATGCAAGGAGAACACGTCCTCAATCGTCCCGAAGAGGATACATTTTCTAAATATCATATCTTGAAATTACATAACGTCCCTCAAGAAGATTGGACGATTCAAACGTTAGACCAAAATGAGCAAGTCATTGACTCGATCGATTTCTGAAAACTGAACAAGGAGAGGCAAAATGTCAAAACGTGGACTCGCATTATTCCTTACAGGTATGATCATCATCATCGCCATTTCAGTCACGGCCGGTATCCGGTCTTATAACGACGAACAACGAAAACAAGCATCCGAACAGGTACAACAAGAATTGAACGACCAGATGACTGCCCAAGGGTGGTCTGCTTACGAATACCATAAATTAGAAGGATCGACCGTCACGCTATTCACGAACGCAGACGACACGATTCTCGGTCTAGGCATCATGAAAACGAACGGTGAGTTTAGTAGCTCGACCCGTGACACAATTGAAGAAACACCATTCGACTGGGCTCATCTTGGCAATGGAACAGACGAATACCTTGGGGTTCGGTTGAACAATCAACCCGAAGACGTCGTGTACTTGCGGTTACAGAATTCCGATTGGAGTAAAACCTACATGGTCAACGATCCTCGAGACGAAGGATATATCAGGACTTACTTGATTACTCTAGAGAAGACGCTACTTGGCGACTGGACAATCGAAACGCTCGACCGCGACAAAAACGTGATCCACGCTGAGCAACTATAAAAACCGCAAACCGATAACCGGTCTGCGGTGATACGACGACTGTTTTCGCAGTCGTCCTTTCTTATGCTCTAGCGAGTACGGCTGATGGACCGAAGAACTCGTAACGGGCTTGTGGAATCGTTTGGACGACCGTCTCCATCATCGCGGTCGGACCGCACGTGTAGACGTCGTGTCCCTCGACATCAAGTGCTTCGAGTTGTGTCGCACTCATGCAACCTGATACGTCATCGACGTGTGTGATGAGCTGGAGACCAGCGTTCACAAGTTCATCGAGCTCTTCACCGAGCGGACGGAGGTTCGTGCTGCGGACAGCATGGAGCAACGTGACCGAACGGCCTTGACCGAGTGCCGTTTTCGCCATGTTGAAGAGCGGTGTGATGCCAATCCCGCCAGCGACGAGTGTGAGCGGACGATCCGATGCTTCGAGCACGAATTCGCCAGCTGGGGCACTCACTGGAATCTCCGTACCGACCGTCTGCTCGTGGAGCCAGTTTGAGACGAGCCCTTCCGCTTTCGGCGCGATCCAGTAACCGTCTTCTGTCGTCTCGACGACGCTATATTGACGGTGGTGCAAGATGTCTTCCCCAGCGATACGGGCTTGAACCGAGATGTATTGACCTGGGATGGCCGTCCCGACGACGCCGTCGTTCGCTTTGATGTGGAATCGTTTCACTTCCGGTGTGTCTTCAATCACTTCAGCAACCGTGAACGGTTTGAAACCGATCCATGGTGCATCATCGTACATCTGTTTCTCGAGCGAGATGAAGACGTCGGCGATGACACCATATGCTTTCGCCCAAGCGTCGATGATATCCGGCGTCGCTGCTTCACCGAGCACGTCTTGAATCGCGCCGAGTAAGTTTTGTCCGACAATCGGATAATGTTCTGGCCGGATGTTCAAGCTCTTATGTTTATGAAGTGCCGGTTGGATGGCCGGAAGGATCGCTTCGAGACGATCGATATGGACGGCTGCCGCATAGACGGCGTTGGCGAGCGCCTCTGGCTGACGACCGCGTTTTTGGTTCGTATGGTTGAAGAATTGACGGACTTCTGGGTTGTTTTCGAACATGCGCTTATAGAAGTGACTCGTGATGGCGACACCATGGTCTTTCAAGACCGGTGCGGTTGCTTTGACGATATCCATGGTTTGTTGATCTAACATTTTGTTTCCCCCTTTTTGAAAGTTCATGTTCATTATGTGAGGTAAGTCACTTCAAAAGCAATATATAAAATACTTGTTTAGATACAAGTTCAAATTTCCGCCTTGAATCCGCCACGCTTTTTTCACATCTTCCATCATCGCGCTTTCAGACGATGTCTTGTACAATGAACGGATAAGAGGTGAAACAACATGCGGCTCACGCAAACGTGCGATTACGCACTCCGAACACTCATGTATAGCGCCACGTTCTCCCATCGTCTCGTAACGATTCAAGAAGTGGCGGACCAATATCAGATTTCAAAGAATCACGTCATGAAAGTCGTCTATGAGCTTGGCAAGCATGGGTATCTCGAATCGGTGCGCGGCCGTGGTGGCGGCTTCCGGCTCGCCCGACCGATGGAGGACATCAACGTCGGCGACGTCGTCCGGACGATGGAACCGTTCGAGCTCGTCGAATGTTTCGGCGAAGGACGATGTGTCATCGCACCCGCATGCGATTTGCGGAGCGTCTTGAACGAGGCGATGCTCGCGTTCCTGCATGTGCTCGACCGCTATACGATTGCCGACCTCGTCGCCAACCGGACGAACGAACTGGCTATGTTGCTAGGCATACAAAACCCGACGGACTGAAATAGTCCGTCGGGTTTTGTATGCCTACATGGTGTTTACGATTTATCCCCACCAACGCTTCATAATTTTCTTCACGTATAACTCAGGAGAAGTATATTCCAGGAAATGATATAAACAATTGTTCAAATCAATCTCGAGGCTTTCATCAAGTTCATTCCCGTCCTCATCGTACAACTCGAAGTGTCCATACTTCCAGTCATCATATGCGTCTTGAAGCAAATCGTGATAAGATATCCAATCCCTTCCGAAATTTGAGATGAAAGTCGGTTTCCATTGATTAATATGGATGTTGTGCAACAACTCCTCAAATGGAGACGAGTACCATTCTTTTTCTCCAAGGTTTTTTACGATGGTTTGAAACACTTCCTTCGTCATCGGCTCAACGTCCCCAGAATAGTCATAGCTGACTTTATTGAATTGGTAGGGGTGTGGAAACGACTCTACTGTTTTAACCCATTGATACGGAGGATATTTCTCGATGATGTCCCCTAACAGTTTAGAAATGACCAAATTGACCTCCTGCTCGTCCAATCGTTTCATCCTCTCACTTATGTTAGCCGTGTAACCAATTATAGCGGTTTCAACTTCGCCTCGATTTCAGCTCGTCGCAGCTCGAGAAACGGCGGCAGCGCCAAGCGTTCCCCGAGTGACTCGACCGGCTCATCGGTCGCAAAGCCCGGCCCGTCCGTCGCGAGTTCCACTAAAATCCCGCTCGGTTCGCGGAAATAAATTGATTTAAAATAATAACGATCGATTAGGCCCGAATGACTGATGCCGAATGAATCGAGCCGCTCGACCCAACGCGCCATCTCGTCATCATCCTCGACGCGAATCGCGACGTGGTGGACACTGCCTCGTCCTGGACGCTCCGACGGTAAATCGGGACGGTCGACGAGATGAATCTCTGTCGCCACACCGCCATCCCCCGTCTCGAACACACGAACCGATTGACCGTTCCGTTCGAACTCAGACGCGAAGCGATAACCGAGCACGTCCGTCAGCACCCGCTCCGTCTTCTCAATTCGCCGCACCGTCCACTCGCTAAATCCGAGGCCGAAGACGGCGACGTCTGCCGGCACCGGTCCGTTTTTCCGCGGCGTCCCTGATCCGCCCTCGACGAGACAGAGCCGTTGCCCCTCCTCGTCCTCGAAGTAAAGCGTCGGACGACCGAGCACATCCTCTAACGGATCATGGAGTACACCGAATTCGGAAAATCGCTCAAGCCAGTACGACAATGCCCCATCCGGCACCCGAAGCGCCGTCCGCGAGATGCTGCTCGACCCTTTATACGTTTGCCCGAGAAAAGGCAGCTCGAAGAACGTCAAATCCGTCCCCGGTGTCCCCGATTCATCTGCGTAAAACAAGTGATACATCGATGGATCGTCTTGGTTGACCGTCTTTTTGACGAGTCGCATCCCGAGTACCTCCGTATAGAATCGCAAGTTCTTCAACGCGTCCCCTGTCATCGCCGACACGTGATGTTGTCCAAAAATCGCCTTCATCCGACTTCTCCCCTTTCGACTTTGATTATATTGTACCATCCACAAATAAGTAAAGTTAGCTTTACATTAAGTAAAGTTTACTTTACAATAAGGGTAGAAACAAGAAATGAGGTGGCGGCATGCCATTAATCAATCGCGTCAAAGAGTTGCGGGCCCGGCATCAATTGACCCAAGGTGACTTAGCGGCCAAAGTCGGTGTGACGAGACAGACGATCATCTCGCTCGAAAAAGGGAGCTACACGCCGTCGCTTCTGCTGGCGATGCAAATCGCGCGCATATTCGAGGAACCGGTCGAATCTATTTTCACAATCGAGGAGGAAACAAATTGAAACACGTCGTCATCCAATCCATCTCCAGCATCATCTTGTACGTCCTGATGGCATTTCTGTTCAGTTCGTTCTTGTCTGACGTGTCGACCGTCATCGAGACCGACCGATTTGAAATTGAGTTTAACTTATTGCCGCTCTTGCTGTTAGTCGGCTTCTTTATCATTTGGACAATCTATTCGTTCAAGACACGCCCGAACCAAAACTTAAGCTTTGGCCAATGGTCGGTCCGGATGACAGAATTTAGCGAAGTCGACGAACGCGAGCAGATCATCACGGCGAAAGCGACGAAAGCCGCCTACGTCTCGTTCGGGATTACTGTGCCGCTCCTCATGGCGTCATTCATGTTTTATCCGCTGTTCGAGAACGCGCTCCCCGCTTATCCGATTTACGCACTCGCCTCGACACTCATCATCTCGACACTCGTTTATATGACGACTTGGATCCGCGCCTATACCCATTAAGGAATTCACATCGAATTCCTTTTTTTGTGTCGATTTTTCGTCGAGTCGTTCCCTACGATTGCGAATTCAGTCACGTCGTGCTTATATATAACTAAACGGTTATATACTAAATGTATTGAAGGGGTCTTTCATCGTGAAAACCATCGATTTGACGACCGGTCAAGTTCAGCGCGTCATCGTGGCGCTTGCCCTCCCGCTCGTCGGCAGTTCGCTTTTACAATTCACCTATAGTCTCGTCGATATGTTCTGGGTCGGTGCGCTCGGTAGCGACGCCGTCGCCAGCATCGGCGCGGCCAGCTTTTATATCATGCTCGGTCAGGCGATTCAATCCCTTATCGTCGTCGGCGCCGGCATCAAAGTGTCGCAAGCCGTCGGACGGCGGGATCAGGCGTTGATTCAGCGCTACGTCCGGGCCGGGAGGCGGATGAACCTTGGTCTCGGCCTGTTATTCGTCACCGTCCTCGCCGCGTTCGGCCAGGCGCTTATCGGCTTTTTGAACATGGACGCACCGGCTGTCGAGCAGTTGGCGTACAGTTATTTGCTCGTCAGTGCACCGATGCTCATCTTTTCGTTCTTCAACTTGTTGTTCGCCCGACTGTTCAGCGCTTATGGCAATACGACGACGGCGATGCGCATCAACGCGACCGGGGTCACGCTCAATATGATTCTGTCGCCGCTCTTCATCTATCCACTCGGACTCGGCGTCGTCGGAGCCGGTCTGGCGACGCTCGTCGCGAACGTCGTCATGTTCGGCTTCTTCTGGCACCGGGCCCGCGTCTTGTTCGATTGGGAGGAGACGGTTGAACCGAATCGCACAGACTATAGAGAAATTCTTCGCCTCGGCTTCCCGATGGCGACCCAGCGCGTCTTGTTCACCGTCATCAGTATTTTCCTCGCCCGCATGATCGGTTCATACGGGACCGAGGCAATCGCGGCCCAGCGCATCGGGCTTCAAGTCGAGTCGGTCGCCTATATGATGATCGGCGGATTGAACGGTGCCATCGCGAGTTACACGGGGCAAAATCTCGGCGCCCGCAAAGTGGACCGGGTCCATGAGGGGTATCGGGTGACGACGCGTCTCGGTATCCTGTATACCGGGCTGATCACCCTCGTCTTTCTGTTCGTTCCGGACGTCCTCATCGGGCTATTCGTCGATGACCCGACAACGATTGACATCGGCGCGAGCTATTTACGTATCATCGGGATTTCGCTCATCTTCGCCTCATTTGAGATGATCGGGAACGGCTACTTCTCGGGACTCGGCCTGCCAAAAATCCCGGCAACGATCTCCATCGTCTTCACCGTTGCCCGCATCCCGCTCGCGCTTGCCCTCGAACCCTATCTCGGTCTCGATGCCATTTGGTGGAGCATCGCCATCTCAAGCATCATCAAAGGGCTCGTCTCCGTCCTCTATGTCCGACTAATGAAAAAGGAAGTGACTTCCCTTGCAGAAGCGATTTAATGACCTTACTAACCAGTTGTTGCGTGGCCGGTTCGCCATCGAGCGTGAGATGCTCCGCGTGACCCCTGAAGGGACGCTCGCCGTCACGAAACATCCGACAGCACTCGGTGACAAAGCGACGCACCCGTATATCACGACCGACTTCTCAGAAAGTCAGATTGAACTGATTACCCCTACGTTTCCGACCGTCGAAGCCGCGCACAACTTCTTACAGACGCTGTACGATGTCACGGCACTGAACATCGGCGATGAACGGCTCTGGCCACAGTCGATGCCGTGCGCGCTTCCGGACGGCGGCGTCATCCCGCTCGCCGACTTTGGCAGCTCTGGGATCGAGGCCGGACGCTATCGGGAGCACCTGCTCCAAAAATACGGGGCGAAAAAACAGCTCATCTCAGGCATCCATTTCAACTTCTCGTTCGCAGACGAGCTGATTGAGGCGCTCTATGAAGGATCATCCGAGCACTACGAAGGCTTCAAGAACAATTTGTATTTAAAACTCGTCCGCAACTATTTACGGACACGTTGGCTCGTCGTCTATCTGTTAGGCGGGACACCAGCTGTCCATACGAGCTATGAAGAACGTTGCGTCAGTCAGATGCAGGCGCTCAGCGAGGACGTGTATTCGAATACGACGGCGTTGTCATACCGGAATAGCGATTGCGGCTATACGAACGTCGAGCCGCTCTATCCGGACTATTCAACGCTCTCAGACTACACCGCGAGCGTGCGCCGCTTCATCGCCCAAGGTGACATCGCCAACCCGAACGAGCTCTACTCTCCGATTCGACTGAAGACGTCACAGGGCGGCAATGACTTGGAACGACTCGAGACGAACGGCATCGATTACATCGAGATTCGCAACATCGACCTCAACCCGTTCGAGAAGACCGGGATCGCCCTGTCCGATTTGAAGTTCCTGCACGTCTTCCTGCTCTACTTGACGTTGAAAGACGAGACACGGTTCGCGGACTGGCAGGCCGAGGCGTTCCACAACCAGCAACGCGTGGCGAAAGAAGGGCTATCCCCTACGCTCTTGCTGCATCGGGACGGCGAGGCGGTGGCGCTTCAGACGTACGCACGCGATTTGCTCGACGAAGTCGAAGCGTTCAATGAACGGTACACTCTGGGATTCGATGACGTCTTCGCCTCTGTCCGGAAGCGGGTTAACCATGTCGAGTCGACGTATGCGGCTCAATTGACGAATATCATGACAACCGAAGGCTACACGGCCTGGTCGCTCCAGCAAGCGGAACTATTCTATCAAGATGCGTACGCCAACCGGTTCCGGGTGCACGGCTACACGGACATGGAGCTATCGACGCAGATTTTGATAAAGGCGGCGCTGAAACGCGGCTATGCCGTCGACGTGATCGACCGTGACGACCAATTTCTCCGCATCCGCCACGGTAACCAGACCGAATATGTCAAACAGGCGACGAAGACGTCGAAAGACAATTACGTGTCGATACTTATGATGGAGAACAAGACAGTGACAAAACACGTACTCGCCGAACATGGCATCCGCGTGCCGGGCGGGGTCGAGCTGCGCACTGAAGCTGATTTACAGGAAGCCTGGTCTACATTTGCGGACGAGCCGATCGTTTTGAAACCGAAATCGACAAACTTCGGAATCGGCATCCACATCTTCAAAGACGGCACGACGTTCGAGGAGGCGCGCGGGGCGTTCCGTCATGCCCGTTCGTTCGACGACGTCGTCCTGCTCGAGACGTTCCTGCCCGGGAAAGAGTATCGTTTCCTCGTTATCGGTGACGAGGTCGCGGGCATTTTGCACCGCGTCCCGGCGAACGTGACCGGGGACGGCGTGTCGACGATCCGTGAGCTCGTCGACAAGAAGAATGAAGACCCGCTCCGTGGCAAAGGCTATAAGACACCGCTCGAGAAAATCGACATCGATGACATCGTCGTGGCGTTCCTCCGTCCACAAGACAAGACACCGGACAGTGTCCTCGCCGATGGTGAGCTCGTCTTCTTGCGTGAGAACTCGAACATCAGCACGGGCGGGGACAGTATCGACTATACAGACCGGATTGCCGATTCCTACAAACGAATTGCGGTCGAGTCCGCCCGAGCCATCGGCGCGACGATTTGCGGGGTCGATATGATGATTCCGTCGCTCGAGCGTGAAGATGACTATGGCATCATCGAGCTGAACTTCAATCCGGCCATCCATATCCATTCCTTCCCGTACGAAGGCAAGGAGCGGCCGATCGGCGAGACCGTGCTCGATTTGATATTTGACGGAAAAGGTTGAAGAGGTCCATGAATCGGGAATAGAGACTACATTGATTAGACATATGCATTTTCTTTCTCGAGAATGGGGGCTTTCCAATGGAAAAAGTGAAATCTCAAGTCGAAGGCAACACGTTAGTTGTCGAACGAAGTTTCAACGCACCGCGTGAGCTCGTGTTCGAGGCTTTCTCGACACCGGCCCACCTCGAAACCTGGTGGGGACCAACTGGATGGAAGACAGAGATTCGCACGTTCGAGTTCGAACCTGGGGGCACGTGGCATTATTGCATGACGTGTGTCGATAAAGGTCAAGGTGATTATTACGGCATGGAGTCATGGGGCAAATCGACGTTCCTCGAGATCGACCCGCATCGGAAAATCGTCTATACGGACGCATTCTCGGACGCGGACGGCCACGTCAATCCCGAGCTTCCCGTCATGACAATTACCAATGAGTTCATCGATATTCCGAACGGCACGCTGTTCATTAGCCGCTCCGAATTCACGGACGCCGAGTCGCTCCGACAAGTCGTCGACATGGGAGCCGTCGAAGGTTTCACCTCACAGCTCGACCGTCTCGACGCCATCGTCTCCAGATAACAGCAAGCACCGCGCCTCGAATGAGGCGCGGTGCTTTTTCGTAAATCTGAAAAGTAACGACACGAATTAACGATACTCTCAATACTCACCGAAGTTCCGCCGGGTCTTCTAATAACGTGAACAAGCGTATAAGTTGGTTAGACTCAATCTCTCCGTACGCATCCCCGATACTGATTTCGGTCGAACAATAGCCGTCCTGCGGTACGAGATAGCCAGTGATACCGATTCCAGTCGCATCTTGAACGGCACGAATCCGGGCCGCGACCTCATCCACTTTTCCTTTAACATGAAGGTGGAACATATTCGTCACCGGGACGTTCGGTGTCGTCCATACCCCATCGAGCGCGTTGAAGCGACGCGCCAGTTCCTTCGCCTGTTCATAGTACGTCCCCATCTTGTCTTTCCGCAATTCATAGTAATAGTCGGCAGGGATGATGTACGGATACAATCCAATCAAATCCCCACCGTACCGCCGTTTCCAAACTCTCGCCTCGGTACAGAACGGTTTCGGTCCGGCCAAGATGGCGCCGGCGATGCCGCCGATGCCTTTGTAGAACGAGACGTAGACGCTGTCGAACAGCGCGCATATTTCTTCCGCGGTCTTCTCATAATAGGGGAGTGTCTCGAGCAAGCGTGCTCCATCGAGATGCAGACGAATCCCCCGCTCCCGACACAAGTGACTGATCGCCTCAAGTTCATCGAATGGTGGCAAGTAGCCCCCGAGTTCCCGTTGTGGCAACTCGATCAACAGGCAGGCGACGTCCGGCAACGCCTGTACTTCCTTGAGCGTCATCAACCGCTTGTTATCTCCGATTAAGATTGGCTCAAGGTGATGTAACTCCTTCAACCCCTCCTGTTCATGAATCTCTAAGTGACAGAGCGGATGATAGGCGACGTTTCGATTACCGGTCTCGTCCGCCCAAATCCGTAACGCAATCTGTTGTGCCATCGTGCCGCTCGGAAAGAATATCGCGTCTTCCATGCCGAGTTCTTGCGCCATTTTTTGCTCGAAGCGTTCGATGACCTCGCCCGTCCCGTAGTGGTCGCTCGCTTGATTCGGATCGACTTCGGCGAACGACTGTTGCAAGACGCCGACGTTCCGTCGGCCGTGACCGCTCAGTTGATGCGACGTTTGTTGATACGATGTCCGTAAATCCATGTCATTCCCTCCACAACAAGCCCCCTGTCCATAGACAGGAGGCCATCAGTTAGTCGCGCATGCGGACGATTAATTTACCGCGTACTTTGCGTGTTTGCAGTTGGTCAAGACCGTCTTTCAGTCGTTCGAACGGCAAGACGTCCGTGACGAGGTCGTTCAACTCGCCCGCCTCGAGCAACTTCATCAATTCTTCGGCCATATACGCCAAGTTGCGGATGGCGCGCTCATCCTCACTCGCATGGGCCGCGCCGAGAGCGACTTCATGGATGGATGGTGACAACGTAAACCCTTTCACGTCCGACGTATCCGGCGGACCGGCGATATAGGCGAGCTGTCCGCTGAACGCGAGCCGATCGAGGTCCGCCGTCGCCACATCACGTCCGACCGTATTCAAGATGAGGTCGACCCCGCGGCCGTCAGTTTCTTCTAAAATCCGTGCCGTCACATCTTCCGTGTTATAGTCGATGGCGACATCGGCACCAAGTTCTTTCACCCAGTCAAAATTATCCGGCGACGCCGTCGTGAACACCTTGAGACCGAGCTTCTTCGCAAGTTGAATCGCATAGCCACCGACTCCGCCCGCACCAGCATGGACGAGAATCGTCTCCTTGTCGCGCGTGTTCAGTTTCTGCATGATGGCCTCATATGCCGTCATCCCGGCACAAAGGATGGCCGCTGCTGCCTCGTCGCTCA
The DNA here is from genome assembly GCF_018618205.1 of Exiguobacterium sp. s157. Taxonomy (NCBI): domain Bacteria; kingdom Bacillati; phylum Bacillota; class Bacilli; order Caryophanales; genus Exiguobacterium; species Exiguobacterium sp. s157. The sequence goes on along the minus strand of NZ_JACSLQ010000002.1, from coordinate 164,432 downwards.
CTTCCGATGGCACGACGGCACAAGCACGCGCATCGACGACCGCGTACTCGGCAAAGCCGCCGTGGTTTCCGAGACTCGTATGGACGGCGACTCGTGAACCGGTAATGATATTGGCGAGGCTCGAACCGACTTCGACGACTTCCCCGACGAGGTCGACCCCGAGAATATGTGGGTACGACCAATTTGGGTTGCCGTTCGTACCGACTTTATAGTCGACCGGGTTCAATGCGACCGCTTCGACTTTGATGAGTAGTTCGCCCGCACCTGGTGTCGGACGTTCTATCTCACCGACGTGGAGATGTTCAAGTCCTGGTTGATCGAGTAACCATGCTTTCATGCTCAATACGCTCCTTCCGAAGACATCAGCTCATGACGTCTTCATAAATAGTGTTGAGTCATTTAATTTCGATTTCAAGAATAGCCTCGATTTCTTGTTCAATCTCTTTATTCACTAATTGGGAACGTTTTTTTCTCAATTCAAGATCCATTTCTTTATCAATGAAATGATTCGTATGGGTGTCAAAACAATTAAAACAAATCGAGTAAAAGTCTTTTTTCTCTTGTTTTAAGAAATCAAATTCCCACGTTTCAAGTTCTAAATAACTCACTTGATCATTCGTTTCTTTTCCACATAATTCGCAATTCGTCTTCATGATAAAAACCCCCTTTCGCATATCTACTTTTATTTATTTCTTAGCTGACGGTCTTTAATTCTTTTTAGACGTCCATGATATTTCATGATATTCGCTTGTGATTGTTTAGCTTCTTCGCTCGTAGGTTGTAGGTTGGCGATATCCCAGTATTTAACGACCACATCCAATACTTGATCAAAGTATTGTAACGGTCCATAGTTCGCATCAATGGCAATCGTTTTCATTCTCTCGTTAAAGTCTGGCATGACGGCACCCGGCATCGAGAAATTTATAATTACGTTTTCAAAATAAACAATGAAATTCGGGTCTAGTTCAAGGTGTGCTTTCACTGTATCGCGATAGAAAGCATAATGAAGCGCTTCATCTTTCGCTAAACGTCGAAGTAACGTTGCTAAATCTTTGTCATGGGCACCCGCAATTCTAGCTACATTGTTATAAAAAACTAAGGTAGCTAACTCTTGTAAAGAAGTATAAGCCATTGTTGCGAGAGGATTGGTGAAATCTGGGAACCATCCGCTTTCAACGACTCGTTTTCTCAATTCATGCAATCTCGTGGGATTTACGTTTCGTGTCACCAACAAATACGTTTCAAGCAAATTAGAATGTTGGTCTTCTTCAGCCGTCCATGTACGTACGAAATCATTTATTACTTCCATTGAATTTTTAAATGTATAATCCAAATGCGAAGTATACCAAGGTAAATTTACTTCTGTAAGCAATGCTGTTTCTACGGCAATGATGACGCCTTCTGGAAGAGTTACTTGACTCTCGTCCCATGGGACTCGTTTAAAGGACATGGCCTTGTCCCAGGGAATAAATTCGTGATAACTCCAATCAATATTTGCAGATCGTTCCTTATGTAATTGATATAATTCTTTAATACGCGGTTCTAATCGCAAATCCAAATCTGAATTTAACATGATTTTTTCCCCTTTAGTCGTTTTTTTAACTTTAAATCATTTAAATTTTTTTAACAAAGAATATGGCGTGGTCATCAAGTGGGAAAAATTAATTTTAATTAAAAACAGCACCACCGATTGCTCAATATATCTAACAATCGGAGTGCCGTTCGATCAGGCTGCGAATAGACTGATGAGGTTTCCGTCCGGGTCGATGACGATGGCGTAACGTTGCCCCCAAAACGCATCCCACGGTTCCCGATGCGAGGCATAGCCGTGCTCGACGATTGCCTCATAGCGCGCATCTAGCTCCTCCCGACTGTCGCATAAGAAGGCGAGTTCGACCCGATGCCCCGTCGCCGGTCTCCATTCCCCATACACCGATTCGGCCACTTCGACCGTGTCGAAGGCGAGTCGGACACCGCCGTCATCGACCTCGACGTGCGCTTCCCCATCCATCGCTTTCGGGATCGATAGACCGAGCATCCGATAAAAGTCGAGCGCCCGCGTCATGTCTTCGACGACGATGCCAATCATATCTAACTTGATTCCCATAAGATCACCCCAGTTTCCAAGTTGATGGTACTATGATGAGTGTAGCACTACATCCTGCTCGTGAAACGGGGAAATTCACATGACTCATCAATTCACTGTCTTGACCCAGCCACAGGCCGAAACGATTGCCTATGCGTGGCACTATGAAGGCGATTATGCGTTCTATAACATGGAAGCTGACGAGGAAGACTTAGCCGAATTTTTAGACGCCGCACAGCGTGGACAGTCCGTGTTCGCCGTCGCGTCTGATGGTGAATTGGTCGGTTTCGTGAGCGTCGCGCAAACAGATGCCGAGACGGTCGATCTCGGCCTCGGCATGAAGCCTGATTTGACCGGGAATGGGAGCGGACGAGCGTTCGTCACATCGATTCTCGACTTCGTCAACACAACATACTCGCCTCATCGCATCACCTTGTCCGTCGCCGCCTTCAACGTACGGGCGATCCGTGTCTATGAGACGTGCGGTTTCAAACAGACCGGTTCGTTTCAACAATCGACGAACGGGAGCACGTTCGCCTTCATCCAGATGGAACGTCAAGAAAGTCCTCAGAACCAACCGTTCTGAGGACTTTTCCTATGTGAGCTGTTTCTTTTGGATGTATGACAAACCGAGCGCCGCAATCAAAATCGCCCCTTTGACGATATCTTGGGCATAATACGGCACGTCCCACATCGTCAGTCCGTTCAACAAAATCCCAATCAAGATGGCACCAATCAACGTACCGACGACGTTCGGTCGTCCGGTCCCGAAGACGGCGTAGCCGATGTAGGCGGCTGCGACGGCGTCCATCAAGAGTGGTGCGCCGGCCGATACTTGTCCGGTGCCGATGCGCGACGCCAAAATGATGCCGCCGATGGCCGCAAAGAGACCACTCAACACGTAAGCGTACAGCTTAATCCGTGTGACGGCGATGCCGGAGCGGCGGGCCGCCTCGACGTTCGAGCCGACGTAATAAAACTCACGTCCCGTCTTCGAATACGTCAAAAACAGATGGGCCCCGGCGAAGAAAAGAATCATCAAAATGGCGACGAATGGGATTGGGCCGATCGAGCCTTGGCCGATGAAGAGGAACGACGGGATGAACCGTCCGGGTGCCGTCCCTCCTTCAATCGGCATGTTGTCGTAAATCGAGAATCCTTTCGTATACGTCAATTGGACCCCGTTGATGACGTACATGATGGCGAGCGTCGCGAGCAAGTCCGGTAACCGGAACTTGATCGTCACGAGTGCGTTCAAGAGCCCGACGAGCACACCGAGCGCAATCGGGACGAGCAAAGCGACGAGCAGTTCTTGACTATGTAACACGAGGCTTGACGCCGCCCCAATTGTCGCTAGGCTCGCCGTTGAGCCGACCGATAAGTCGAACCCGCCGACGATGAGCGAGAACGTCACCCCGAGGGCGAGCAGCGAGACGATTGACACGGACTTGATGATGTCGCTGAAGTTCGCGTACGTCAAAAACTGGTCGTTCGTCACACCGAAGACGGCGATGAGTGCGAGAATCGCGAACAGTGTCCCATATTGACCGATGCCACTGAAGCGTTTCGTGCGTTGTTTTAAGACGAGTTGGGCCATGTTAGACGCCTCCTTTCTGTTGCCAACGGCCGCGGTCGAGCCAAAGCGTCCGGTTGGCGACCAATTCTAATTCATGCGGTTCGCTCGATGTGAAGATGACGGTTTTCCCGTCTTTGGCGAGGCGGGTGACGAGTTCATAAATGTCCCGTTTCGCCGTCACGTCGACGCCTTTCGTCGGTTCGTCGAGCAGATAGACGTCCCGGTCCTCGAGAAGCCATTTGCTGAGGACAACTTTTTGTTGATTCCCCCCGCTCAGCTCCCGGACCGGTTGCCCGACCTGGTCGTATTTCACTCGCAGCGAGGCCAATACGCGTGTGATTGCGTTCGCCTTCCCTTCAATCGCGAGGACGTTCCGTTCAATCGAATCGTCGAGGAAAAGCCCCTGTTTCCGGCGTTCTTCTGGTACGAGGGCAAATCCGGACCGGACCGCCTGACGCGGTTCACGAATCTTGAGCGGTTTCCCGTCCAACGTCACTTGTTGTTCGACGCCAGAGAGACCGAATAGCGCCTCAATCAACTCCGTCTTCCCGCTCCCGGTGACGCCGCCGATGCCGACGACTTCGCCTTTATACGCCGTGAACGAAAGCCTCGTCCCGAACGTCGGTAACGTGAGGTCTGCCTGAATCCGGATCTCGGTTTCAGGAACGGCTTTCTCTACCGCCTCTGCCATGTCAGATCCGCTCAAATACGTATGGATATCCCGTTCTGACAACGCCTGAAACGGCCCTTCGTAAGCGATGCGCCCATCCCGGAGGAACGTCGTCGTCGTGGTGATGCGCGACAGTTCGTCCGATCGATGGGTGATGAGAAGAATGCCGACGTCCTCTGCTGCGAGCGACTGCAGTAATGTGAGCAGTGCCGCCGCATCATCCGTCGACAAGGCGGCCGTCGGTTCGTCGAGCAAGAGGTAGGCCGCATCACTCGCGAGCGAACGGGCAATCAAGACACGTTGTTTGACACTGAGCGGGAAACGCCCGACCGGTTCGGTCACGTCAATCTCTAGCCCGACACGTTCCAAGTAGGCAGCCGCTCGCTGTTTTAGTTCGCGAGGACGAATCCGCTCGACCGCCTGCCACGGCACGACGTTCTCATAAATCGGTAAATCGAGATAGAGCGCGTCATCGACTTCTTGCGACACCGTGATGACCCCGCGGCGAATCGCCTCGGCCGGTGTGAATGTGACCGCCGTTTCGTCGAGTTCGACCGTCCCGGACGTCGGGATGATGGCGCCACTCAACAGCTTCACGAGCGTACTCTTTCCGGCCCCGTTCAATCCAAGCAATCCATGAATCTCGCCACGTCGGAGCGTGAAGCTGACATCGTCGAGCACGGTGACGTCGCCATAGCGTTTCGTGACGCGTTCGAGCCGTAACATCAGTCCGTCCCTTTCATCCAGTCCGACCAGGCCGCGTCTGATGCGCCCCAGTTCGGGACGTATTGGCCGAGGTCGTCCATCGTCACTTTCTCGTCCGGCAAGACGTCACGGTCGACGAGATATGGGTCGACCGAATGAATCGACGGCGTCTCTTCACCCGCTAATTTTTGATACGCGTAACGGACTTGGATCCGTCCGATTTCAGCCGGATCGGTCGCCGCCGTCACTTTCCACGGGCTGCCGTCCTCTTGCATGAGTTGAAGGTCTTCGTCACTCAAATCGATGCCATAGACCGAAATTTCATCGCGTCCGGCCTGTTTGATGGCACGGCTCGCCCCTTTGGCGAACTCGTCCCACATTGCGAATACGGCATCAATCTCGCCTTCCGGATACTTCTTCAAAATCGCTTCCATCTGGCTCTGTGTGTCGAGCGCCGTATTGTTCGTCGCCGAACCGAACTTGGCGACTTCCGTAATGCCTGGGTAGCGTTTCAAGAACGCATCATAAATCGTGTGGCGTCGTTCCATCGGTGTGAAGCCACCGACCCAAATCGTGACGATTTTGCCTTCGCCGTCCAAATCTTCAGCGAGTGCCTTGAGCGAACGCCAGGCGAGCGAATAGTCGTCCTGGTCGATGACCGTCACCCCGTCGTTCGTCAAATCGTTGTCGAACGCGACGACTTTGATGCCTTTGTCGAGTGCGCGTTGGACTGGTTCTTTCAATGCATCGGCGCGGCCATGGTCAATCAAGATGACATCGACGCCTTGCGTCGTCGCCGTGTCGACATAGCTCGCCATCTTCGATAGGTCGTTGTCGGCGTTGTACACTTTCACGTTGCCGCCGAACGATTCGACTTGTTCCGTCACCCCGTTGATATACTGCGACGAGAACGTCCCGATCGACATCTGCATGATCAGGGCGACATCGATCTCTTTCGGCAACGTCCCGTTCGAGACCGAGACGGGTTTCGTCTCCGGCGTCTTCTCGGCCGGCTTCGATGGGGCCGCTTGCTCGTTCGTGCAACCGACGAGCGCCAAGACGAATGTGAATAACAAAATCAATAGTTTTTTAGACATGAATCGTTCCCCCTACATGATATGTGATGGCGGTCTCTGTCGGCTCGAACACACCCGCCTCGGTGATGAGTCCGGTGATGAGGTCGGGCGTGGTGACGTCGAACGCCGGATTGAAGACGGTGATGCCGACGGGTGCCGTCGGTTGACCGCCGATATGTGTCACTTCTGACGGGTTCCGCTCCTCGATCTCAATCGTGTCGTCCGCCGTCAAATCGAACGTCGAATGCGGCGCCGCGACATAGAACGGAATGCCGTAATGTTTGGCGAGGACGGCGAGTTGCAACGTGCCGATTTTATTGGCGACGTGCCCCGTCCGTGTGATGCGGTCGGCTCCGACGATGATGGCGTCGACTCGTTTCGACTGAATCGTCCAAGCCGCCATATTGTCCGTGATGAGCGTCACGTCGATATCGGCCCGATCGAGCTCCCAGACAGTGAGGCGTGCCCCTTGCAGGAGCGGTCGCGTCTCACAGGCGAAGACGTTGAAGGATACACCTCGTTCTTTTCCGACGTAAAACGGTGCGAGCGCCGTACCGTAACGCGATGTCGCGATGGCACCGGCGTTGCAAATCGTTAACACGTTCCCCCCGGCCGGCAACACCGTCAGTGCATGCTCGCCGATGGCCCGGTACGTATCGACGTCCCGGTCGTACAAAGCGATGGCGCGGCGTTTGATTTCCTCGGCAATCGCCTCAAAATCATCCCCGACATTTAAATCAAGGAGCGATTCAATCACGTTTTGCAGATTGACCGCTGTCGGCCGGGTCGCAATCAAGCGGCGTCCGACGAGGTCGAGCCGACGCGTGAAGTCCGGGTCATCGACTAACCGTCCCGCTTCTTTGGCGAGGACGAACGCCCCGAAGTAAGCGATGGCCGGTGCGCCGCGGACTTGGAGCGTCTCGATGGCATGTTCGGCCTGTTCAAGCGTCTCGATTGTCACGTAACGCTCTTCATGCGGCAACAACGTCTGGTCCAATACGATGAGTTCGTCTGTCTGTGAATGGAAACGGATGTTTTGGACCGTCATACGCGCACCCCCGACAGGAGTGTCACCAAGTCGTCAATCGATTCGACGCTGTGGCGTTCTTTAATGAGCGCTGTCCCGAGGGCGAGCGCGTCACGTTTTCGTTCGAGCCGCGTCGCTTCCGGCAATGTCTCGAGATCGGCGACACCGGCCAGTCCGACGGCACGGCGAATGAGTTCGCAACCGGCGTAGCCAATCGTGTCGCTGAAGACCGTCCGCAACAACTCGTCGACGAAACCATCCGTATTGAATGGCTCGACGGCGCGCTCAAAATTAGCCCGAAACGTCTTCTCGAACGTCTCCCACACCGTCAAGACGTCCGTGAAACGCTCGAAGCGTTTGAGCGGGTCATGGAACGTCGACAGCGTCAAATGGGCGATGATTTGGCCGAGGTCGAAGCCGAACGGTCCGTAAAATGCGAACTCTGGATCGATGATTTTCGTCTCTTGTTGAGTCGCGAAGATGCTGCCCGTATGTAAGTCTCCATGCAGGAGTGCCTCATGTTTCGTGACAAACCCGACTTTCAATTTCGTCACCTCGACCTTGAGCGCCTGGTCTTGCCAAAGGCGTTCGACATCTGCTCGCAGCGCCGTCTCGATGTTGTTCGACTCCGCGTCTTTGAACGGATCGGTGAAGATGAGCTTCTCGGTGATGTCACACAGTTCCGGGTTGTAATAGTCACGTTCAATCCGCTTCTTCGCGATCGGTCCAGCTGCGTAATCCGACGTCGCAAACAGCGTCTCGCCCAAAAATTCACCGACATGACGGGCGAGTTCCGGGTAGCTCTCCCCGTTCAAATAGCCGGTGCGGACAATCTCATAATCAGATAGATCTTCTATAATCGTGTAAGCGAGTGTCCGGTCGCTGCCAAGGACAGCCGGGACGAACCGAGGCGCGACAGTCGCAAACTCACGGAGTGCCAACTGTTCAATCCATGCCCGCTCGAGCGTGAGCGGCCAGCTCTCACCGACGACTTTGGCGTATGGGAGCGCTTGTTTGACGATCAGGCGCTGTTCGCCTTGGCGAATCCGAAACACGAGATTCAAGTTGCCGTCCCCGATCTCCTCGCACTCGGCGATTCCTTCTTGCAAGTATCCTAATTGACGGACGTGCTCGACGACGGTCTGTTCTGTAAATGGTTGATATGACATGATGTTTTCCCCTTCCTGTACGTTGCCCACAAAAAAAGCCCCTTTCTCCGCGAGAAAGAGGCACAGCCAAAATGGTTGTTCCTCTCATCTGTCAGACATTCGTCTGGTGGATGTAGCACCGTGCCTAGTGGTCGGTTGCTGCGGCGTCATCGGGCCAATTCCCTCTGCCAACTCGCGATAAGAGTGTGTTATTCGATTCGGTGAACTTATGTGATGAATATTACGGACTCGACGTCACGATTGTCAACGTCATTTTCTCGACGCAACTCCGTCTTTTTTTGTGCATATATGGAAACAACTTCCCAAAATATTTTTTTTGGAAAAAAAGGAATTGACGACATGATGATTCTGTGCAAAAATTCAATTAAATTTCACAACTTCAAATCACATTCTTATCAAGAGCAGACGGAGGGACGAGCCCGATGATGTCGCAGCAACCGACCAGAGATGGCACGGTGCTAATTCTTGCAGCGAAAGCTGAGAGATAAGAGTTCATTTTTTATGATGACCTCTTGCCTCGGCATGGGGTCATTTTTTGTTTGCCTGGAAGGAGGAACCATATGAGTATCACTGCCACATATGAAATCAAACGAACGGACGCGGTCGCGACCGTCGCCGACAAAATCGCCCTCGAGCTGACGGTCGGTACTTGGACGGAGCTGCCTCACTTAGAGCAAGAGCAGTTACAGGCGTATCGCGGTGAGGTCGTGTCGACCATACATACGGATACGACGAGCCGCTTCACAATCCGCTACCCGTTACATAATGTCAGCCCTGACTTTTCATCCATCTTGACGACGACGTTCGGGAAACTGTCCCTCGACGATTCGATTCGGTTAATCGATTTGACGTTGCCCGAGACGCTCGCCCCTCATTTCAAAGGCGCCAAGTTCGGGGTCACTGGAATTCGCGAGTTACTCGGTGTTCATGATCGCCCGCTCGTCATGAGCATCTTCAAAGGTGTCATCGGCCGTGACCTCGCGTTTCTCGAGCAGCAACTCCGCGATCAGTTCGCCGGAGGCATCGATATCGTCAAAGACGACGAGATTTTATACGACAACCCGCTCACCCCATCGCTCGAACGGGCCCGGATCGGAGCGGACGTCATTCAAGCCCACTTCGAGGCGACCGGGAAACGTGTCCTCTACGCCATCACGCTGAGCGGCCCCGTGTTCGGTCTACGTGACCAGGCGCTCCGTCTCATCGAGGCAGGTGCGACAGCGCTCCTGTTCAACGTCTATACGTACGGTCTCGACGCACTGCGCGAACTTGCGAACGATTCAGACATACGCGTCCCCATCTTGGCACATCCGGCCTTTGCCGGCGCCTTGACCGGATCAATCAGTCATTCGCTCTTACTCGGTAAACTCCCACGCCTCGCCGGGGCCGATTTAACGCTCTTCCCGTCTCCGTACGGCTCCCTCGCGACACCGCGTGACGAGGCGTTCACGATTCGTGACCAGAGCGCCGAACCGCATTGGTCGAAACCGATTTTACCGGTCCCGTCAGCCGGGATTCATCCAGGACTCGTCGCCGATATCATTCGTGATTTCGGGACGGATGTCGTCATCAACGCCGGCGGTGGCATTCACGGACACCCGGACGGCGCAGCCGCCGGGGCTCGTGCTTTCCGACAAGCGATCGCTCACGTTCTCGGCCAAACCGAAGGACAGACGGACGAGCTCGATACCGCGTTGAAGGCGTGGGCGTCACGATGACGGTCCATATCCTCTGCGACTTCGACGGGACGATCACGGCGGAAGACAATATTATCGCGTTGATGAAGGCGTTCGCCCCGCCGGCTTGGGTCGAGTTGAAAGATGCGGTCCTCGAGCAACGGATTTCGATTCGCTCCGGTGTCGGTCAACTGTTTCAACTATTGCCGAGCGCAGATGCCCCGGCCTACCGTGATTATTTGTTGGAGCGCATCACGCTCCGCCAAGGGTTCCCGGCATTTTTAGAAGAAGTTCGGGCCCATGGCTGGAAGTTTGACGTCGTCAGCGGCGGGATGGACTTCTTCGTGCAGCCGGTCTTGGACGGGCATGTCGCCCCCGAGCATATCTACTGCAACGTCGCCGACTTCTCCGCTGAGACGGTAACCGTCGCTTGGCCACACGCTTGCGATGAACAATGTACGAACGATTGCGGCTGTTGCAAGCCGACGCTCGCTCGTCGCATCGTCAATCCCGCCGACCGCTTGATCGTCATCGGCGACTCAGTGACCGACTTCGAGGTCGCGAAGCGTGCCGACTTCGTCTACGCACGAGGTCAACTCATCACGCTCTGCGAAGCGGCAGGCATCCGTTACGCACCGTTCGAGACGTTTGACGACATCACCCATCACTTGAAGGAGGTGGTCGTATGAGCCTTGCGACACGTTGGCTTGAACTCGCCGACATTAAAGACGAACTCGCCGCCCGCGACTGGTTCCCCGGAACGAGTGGGAATTTGGCGATTCGCGTTTCCGACGATCCGCTCGAATTTCTCGTCACGGCGAGCGGACGCGATAAACGAAAACGAACACCGGAAGACTTTGTTCACGTCGATGCGGCCGGACGCTTGATCGGCGAACAGACAGGAAAACCATCCGCCGAGACGCTGCTCCACGTTGAAGTGTTCAATCGGACGGACGCGACGTGTTCGCTCCATGTCCATACGGTCGACAATAACGTCATCTCCGAGCTCCATGCTGCCACCGGCGAAGTCGTCTTCACCGGCCAAGAGATCATCAAGGCGCTCGGCTACTGGGACGAGGACGCGGTCGTTCGCGTGCCAATCATCGAGAACCATGCGGACATCCCGACGCTCGCGGCCGCCTTCGCCCCTCACATCCACGCAAGCGCCGGTGCCGTTCTCATCCGCAATCATGGTATCACCGTCTGGGGCGAGACCCCGGACGCGGCCAAACGCTATTTAGAGGCTTACGAATTTTTGTTCAGCTATACATTAAAACTACGCGCCCTAGGCGTCCATTCATAAGGAGGAACCAACCATGGCAACTGTCTATTTCCAACAAACCGAAGAGCGTTACGTCAATCAAACTGAAGTGAGTGCCTTTTTAGAGTCTCGCGGGATTCTGTACGAACAGTGGGACATCACAAAGCTCCCGGAAAACCTGCAAGAGAACTATCAGTTGACGGACGAGGACAAACAAGCGATTTTGTCGACGTTCCGTGACGAGATTCGCGACGTGTCGGAGCGACGTGGCTATGAGACGGCAGACGTCATCTCGTTGTCGGATGCGACGCCGAACTTGGACGAACTGCTCGTCAACTTCCAAAAGGAACATCACCACACAGATGACGAGGTCCGCTTCATCGTCGGCGGCCATGGCATCTTCGCCATCGATGACGCCGAACGTGGCTATTTCAACATCGAGCTCAACCCAGGCGACCTCATCTCGGTGCCGGTGAACACACGCCACTACTTCACGCTCCAAGACGACCGCAAAGTCGTCGCCGTCCGGATTTTCGTGACGACCGAAGGCTGGGTGCCGATTTACGAGAAGCAAGACGTGACAGCATGAAAAATGGTCTCTCGCCCAAAGGTGAGAGACCATTTTTTTAATGTTTGGCAGCGGCTGTCGGTTTTGAAGAGAACCAACCCCATACCGCGATACCGACCATGACCGACCAGAAGAACACGGTCCACGCCGTCGAGTGGACGAATCCGTCCGGAAGACCCATGAATTCGAACGGTGTGCCGGCAATCAATTTCTTGAAGCCAGGGTGTTCAAGCACGAGCACCGTCAACTTCACACCGACCCAGCCGACGATGATGAAAGCAGCTGTTTCGAGTGATGGGCGTTGATGCAACAGTTTGACGAAAATTCGAGCAGCGAAACGCATCAAGATGACCCCGATGAGTCCACCTGTCAAGACGACGAAGAACTGACCAGAGTCGATCCCACCGATTTCACCGAGACCGAGTGGCGGCAAGCTGACCGCGAGCGCGACCGCTGCGAGAATCGAATCGACCGCGAAGGCGATGTCGGCAAACTCGACTTTAGCAACCGTCCACCAGAATTCTTTCTTCGTGACCGGCTTCTCTGTGACAGCCGTCTCTTCTTTCGCCTCAGCAGCGAGATCTTGTTTCGGCTCTAGCTTGCGGGCCTTATAGGTCATATACAGATGTCGTGCACTCATTCCGATCAAGTAAAGCGCACCGAGCGCCTGGACTTGCCAGACGTTGATCAAGAATGAGATTAGGAACAATGCGATGAAGCGGAAAACGAACGCTCCAAGCAAGCCGTAAAATAGTGCCTTCTTCTGTTCCGTCCGCGGCAAGTGCTTGACCATAACCGCCAAGACGAGTGCGTTGTCTGCAGAAAGTAGCCCTTCTAGACCGACGAGTACGACAATGATCCAGGCGTACTGCAGGATTAACTGCCAATCCATTAAAACATCCCCTTTTTCTGTTGTGTTCCTTCATATTTAACAGTGATCTATTTTTTAAATTCACAGGAACATTTTATTCCCGATTTAACACGAAATCAATCTTCTTTTCTTCAATTGCTGAAGTTTTTTTATTTGTGAGGACATGCAAAGCACGTTCAAAGCATGTTCAGAGAGCAAAATGGTACCCGGTCGATGTACATTTCGTGATAAAATCCTAACAAGAACGAGTGGCAGTCATTTGCCCTCTCAAAAAAGGAGAATCCGATTATGTCTACAAGCCATGTCGCTTTACCTACTAAAGCAGAACGACATAAATTATTCGGTTCGGTCCCGCCCATCAAAGGCACGAAACCAACTGAAAAAGATAAAATGGTCGATCTACAAAACACACCAAAAAACTTCTTGTTCGCGCTTGACAGCGTCGGCATCTCAAACGTCAAACACCCAGTCAACATCGAGACGCCAGACGGCATCCAAGCGACGGTCGCCACGTTCGAGTTGACGACTTCGCTCGTCCAAGACCGTAAAGGCATCAACATGTCACGTCTGACAGAACAGCTCGACGCGTACCACACGCAAGGCTGGACGTTATCGAACCGCTCGCTCATCGAGTTCGCGCAAGAACTCGCCGAGCGCATGGAACAGACGGAAGGTCAATTGACGGTCCGTTACCCATGGTTCTTTAGCCGTAAAGCCCCGGCCACAGGTCTCAGCGGTCTCATGAATGCGGACGTCATGCACAACGTGACATATAACTTAGAGACTGGTATGGCGAGCGTGACGGTCGGTCTCGTCATCAACGTGACGACGCTCTGCCCATGCTCGAAAGAAATCAGCGAATACAGCGCCCACAACCAACGCGGCTACATCACGATCGAAGCCGGTCTCGATGAAGCATCGCTCGACGGTTTCGACTGGCGTCTCGCATTGCTCGAGGCGGCCGAGTCGAACGCATCGGCCCCGCTTCACCCTGTCTTGAAACGTCCGGATGAGAAGCGTGCCACGGAAATCGCCTACGAAAACCCACGTTTCGTTGAAGACATGGTCCGCTTGATCGCGGCTGACTTGTACGAAATGAAACAAGTCGTCAATTTCTTCGTCGAATGCCGCAACGAAGAGTCGATTCACCAACACGATGCGATTGCTTCAATCACATTCGATAAGCGCGATAACTAAAAACGAGTGAAGCCTGTGCGGGCTTCACTCGTTTTTTTATAGACTTTGGACGAGCCGAATCGTCAACATCATGACGATGACGATGAGCCAGACAGCCCAGACGAGCCGCCACTTGTCCCCATCGACTCGTTTGACGAACGTATAGACGGTCAAATAGAGTGCGATTAACAGCGGGATGACGACCCATGGATTGTCGAGCATCACGCCTCGATATCGCCGTCCCATGCGAGCATGCCGCCTTCGACGTTGACGACCTTATAGCCTTCCGACTCCAAATAGTCGCATGCCGTCACACTGCGGCCGCCTGAGCGGCAGATGACGTGATAAACGTTATCTTTCGCGAGCTTGTCCGTGACGCCAGGAAATTCAGACAGCGGATAGAGCGGCACGTGCGGGATATGGCCCGCGTCGTACTCGTCTTGTTCGCGCACGTCAATGATATGGAGCGTTTCGCCGTTCTCAAGCTTTTCACGTAATTCAGTTGCATGGATGTTTTGCATGGTAGTTCCCCCTTAATAGTGTTGTCCCCTACTAGTTTACCTCAGTTTTCGATCAAGCAAACTCCAATTGATTGTCGTGTTTTCATCACAATAGAAGCCTTCGAGTTCGCACCGCTCGACCACCTGCTCGACCCAAGCTCGGCTGCCACAAATCAACGTGAAATGGCTATCCCAAGGCGGTACGATGAGCCAATCATGTTGATGTCCGAAGAACGTCCGATGCCGCATCCCCCACGTATCGGAGGTTAGCGTCTCCCGAATGTTGATGAGATGCCGTTCCGTGCAGAACTCGTCTCCGCTCCACATCCACTCTTCTCCCATCCCAAGAAGTGCTCGTAACACCTGATTCTCTAAAAGATTCGACAGCTCCCCTTCGCCTGGTGGAAGTACGTTCTCGCGATTGCAAAATTCGATGATTCGATTCGCACCTTCTTGATCTTCGGCGTGCGGTTTCAGCGCCGCAATCATCGTCCGGAGTGCGTGATCGATGCGTTTGATGTCATCGAAATCAAGTCGGCGGCGCATATCTGCCCATGTTATGGCCCGAAATTGCTGTTCGACCTCGTTTTTATCCAACTCGACATAACGGTCAACCGCGGTCGGGTCGTCTTGCGGGACCAGAAACGGATGAAACACGACGAATACTGTTTCGAACACCCCTTTGTAATACGTTTTAATTGGATAATCATCCCCGCCACCGAACATGGCGTACCGATGCCCTTCCGGCAATGTGATGATGCCTTCCTCTTCATCCATTTCCTCGCCCCCTTTTCCAATAGTTTACAATGTGACCACAAAAAAAGCATCCTCCGCTCAGGAAGGATGCTGCGACTTACGCTTCGTTGCGCTCGTCGATGGCTTGTGCCGCTGTGATGAGCGTCAATTTATAGACGTCCTCTTCGTTACAGCCACGCGACAAGTCGTTGACCGGCTTGTTGAGACCTTGAAGGATTGGTCCGATCGCTTCGAATCCGCCGAAACGTTGAACCATCTTGTAGCCAATGTTTCCGGCTTCGAGGCTTGGGAAGACGAAGACGTTCGCATTTCCGGCTACTTCAGAGCCTGGTGCTTTCTTCGCCGCCACGCTCGGTACGAACGCCGCATCGAATTGAAGTTCGCCGTCGATTGGAAGGTTTGGCGCCTTCTCTTTGGCGAGACGTGTCGCTTCGATGACTTTTTCTGTCTCTGGCGACTTCGCTGATCCTTTTGTCGAGAAGCTGAGGAGCGCGACTTGCGGCTCGATGCCGAACGTCTTCGCTGTCAACGCTGACAAGTAGGCGTTCTCGGCGAGGTCAGCCGCATCCGGTGCGATGTTGATGGCGCAGTCCGAGAAGACGTACTGCTCGTCGTCACGTACCATGATGAAGACGCCTGACGTCTTTTTGATGCCTGTTTGCATCTTGATGATTTGAAGGGCCGGACGGACCGTATCGGCAGTCGCATGCATCGCACCTGAGACGAGACCTTCTGCTTTTCCTGTGTGGACGAGCATCGTACCGAAGTAGTTCACGTCTGACGACAACAATTCACGTGCCTGTTCCGGTGTCGCTTTACCTTTGCGGCGCTCAACGAACGATTCGACGAGTGTATCGATGTCTTCGTACGTCGCTGGGTCGTATTGCGTCAAACCTGAGATGTCAAAGCCGTGCTTCGAAGCGACCGCTTCGAGTTCAGCTTTTGGTCCGATGACGATCGGTTCAACCATGCCATCATTTTTCAAACGGACAGCGGCACCGAGGACGCGCTCATCGATCCCTTCTGGGAAGACGATGGTCGGGCGAATCGGGCTGACTTTTTGTTTCAACGTGTCAAATAGTTTCATAGTGAATGAACTCCTTTTCGATTAGAAGAAATCGGATTTTTTCTCTCTCGGACGCTCTCGTCCATATGCGAGTTTTATTATACACAGTACGATTTTTAAAATAAACTATTCTGCCCATTTCGTCATAAATCGCTTGAAATCAATCATTATATGAATAGAACAGTTTACCGTTTCCGACTGATACAGCCCATTGTGAAGCCGTTTTCAAAAATCTTGCTCCCTATCTCTTTACCCCGCCCGGAGTGTGACTATCCTCACGGCGGCGTCAAATTTGCCAGACGGTCAAACGTGTATGGTAAAATAGTCAGCGAAGCCTAGTCTCGAAAGGAGTTTTTTTAATGTCAGAACGTCCAGCACCGACAACCGAAACGCAACACGCAGCCGCCACGTTAGACGGTTGGTATACGCTCCATGATTTCCGCTCCATCGATTGGACTCGTTTAAAAGCAGTCGACCCAACCGCCCGTCAAGAGATGATTGACGAGTTCGTCGCCTTCCTCGGCTCACTCGAAGAGGTCGAGACACGCGGTGAAGGAAGCCATGCCTTTTACTCGATCCTTGGTCAAAAGGCGGACGTCGTCTTGATGGTCCTTCGTCCGACGTTCAAAGAGCTCGAGCAAGTCGAACTCGCTCTTCGGAAGACGAAATTGTACGATTACATGATTCCAAGCTATTCATACGTGTCTGTCATCGAACTCGGCATGTACCGAGGTTCTGGAGACGGTGACCCGTACGAGAACCCTCACATTCGGGCCCGCCTCTATCCGACACTCCCGAAAGCGGCCCACATCTGCTTCTACCCGATGAGCAAGGCTCGTCGCGACGGGGACAACTGGTACACGTTGTCGATGGATGAGCGCAAAGACCTCATGTATCGCCACAGCATGATCGGCCGCAGCTACGCCGGCAAGATTCAACAGTTCATCGGCGGTTCGACCGGTTTTGACGGTTGGGAGTGGGGCGTCACCTTGTTTGCGGAAGACTCGCTCCAATTCAAAAAGATCGTCTATGAGATGCGTTTTGATGAAGTCAGTGCCAAATATGGCGAGTTCGGCGACTTTTATGTCGGGAACATCCTTCCAAAAGAAGAACTCGGCACATTCCTCGGGTAATCGAGGTTTACGCTATCATGCCCTCGGGAATCATTGTTGTAGAAGCAACATAACAATGATCAATGAGGTGAACAACGATGCGCGTGTTCAAGGAATCAGATCGAGACACTGCGAAACGTTTAGATTCGTTCATCGAACGAATGGCACCGACAGCAGAACTAGTCCAACTTCGATTTGAACAACAATTACAACATACACAGCGAAAGGGTCAGGCAAAAGCCTGACCCTTTCTTCTGTCTTTATTTCGTCGTGACCGCCAAGGCGTCCCCAAGGAACGTCGCAAGTTCGAGCATACCGTACTGCCCCGCTTTCGCTTCGGCGTCAGAATTATAGTTCGTGTTCGTGTTGACGTCATACGCGTAGACGTTCCCGTCCGCGTCTTCGATGATTTCAATCCCGGCGACCGCAATCTCGTTCTTCTGGAGGAACGTTTCCAACTGTCCGATGATTGGGTCATTGAATCCTTCGACGATTTCAAACTTCGCCGGTGGTGTCTCGCCGACCGGGCAAAACTGGTCTTCAATCGAGCAGGCGTCGGCCGGACAGAGTTCGAAACCGTCTGACGTATCGACACGCACCGCGTAAACGAATTTACCACCGATGAACTCACAGCGTGTGATGTACGGTTTGGGCGCCTCGATATATTGTTGGATGAGCGTTATCCCGTCAATCGATTCCTCGAACGTCGGACCCTCGACGTATGCCTTCAACGCATCGATCGAATGGAACAGTTGAACACCGAGTCCTTTGCCGGCTCGGTTATGTTTCGTGATGAACGGCGTCATCCCGAGCTTCTCGGCCGCCTCGATGATTTGCTTCTTCCCGACGGCTGCCACTGTCTTCGGTACACGAATGCCTTCTCGTTGAAGCGCCGTATACTGATTGACCTTGCTCACTTCGAGCCGAATCGCCCGCGTCCCGTTGAAGACGGTCCGTCCGTTCGCTTCGAGCCATGCGAGCACCCCTTCCGTCAGTTCCGGCGCGTAGCGGTGACCCCGCGTATGCGACGACGCGCTCATCCGGTTGTAAAACACACCTTCCGGCGGTTCGCTCGCCAAGTCGATCGTCCCTTGATCGAGGTGCCACAGTTCATACGGCAATGATAATTCTTCGAGTCGTCGGACGAGATGGTTCGTCCATTCGTTGTTTTCATGGAGCACGTGAATTTTAGTCATGTGAATCCCCCTTTTTGATGCCCCTACTGTACCACATCTATATCCGATTATTCCAATGTGCATAATTCTCGATGCGTCATTTCTTAATTCATAACCATTTCATGGTATAATGAACTTAATAATACATGTAAATATCAACGTGAAAAAGGAAGTGATGTGTTTGACCGCACCGATTTTGAGTACTGATATTTTGATTTTATTATTCGGTCTGCTACTTGTCGCCGGCGTGTTGGCCACTCGCGTATCGACGCGTTTCGGCTTACCTGCCCTGATTTTGTTTATGGGCATCGGCATGCTGATGGGCAGCGATATTACTGGGCTGATTTTCTTCGATGACACCAACCTCGCTCAAATGATTGGGGTCGCGGCCCTCGTCGTCATCTTGTTCGAAGGTGGCTTACAGACGAAATGGTCGTCAATCCGGAGCGTGCTCGCCCCGTCCGCTTCACTCGCCACGATTGGCGTGCTGTTGACGACCGGGCTCATCGCTGTGGCCGTTCGTTTCGTATTTGGCTTCGACTGGGTGGAATCTTTCCTATTTGGCGCCATTATCGGCTCTACTGACGCGGCTGCTGTTTTCGCCGCCTTCAAAGGAAAGAATATCTCACCGAAAGTTGGTTCGACACTCGAAGCCGAGTCCGGCACGAATGACCCGATGGCGATGTTCTTGACGATTCTCGCCCTCGACTTCATGTTAAAACCCGACACGACGATTTGGGACGGTATTTGGATGTTCATCCTGCAAATCATTGTCGGCGCGTTCGTCGGTTACATGCTCGGAAACTTGTCCCGACTCATGCTCAACCATTTGCGTCTCGAGTCGAGTGGTCTGCACGCCGTCCTCATGATTTCGATGGCCTTTATGACGTATGGGGTCGCTGCTTACTTTGCCGGTAGCGGACTACTTGCCGTCTATCTCGCCGCGATGATTGTTGGGAATGCGCACACGGCCCATGAAGTGACAATCGTTCAATTCTCTAAGGCTTTGGCCTGGATCATGCAAATCATCATGTTCGTCATCCTCGGTCTGCTTGTCTTCCCGAGACAGTTGCTTGACCCCGAGCTCATCTGGAAAGGGTTATTGATTTCATTCATCCTGATGTTCATCGCCCGGCCGATTGCCGTCTATTTATCGACAATTAAGATGCAGTTTACCCACAAAGAAAAACTGTTTATCTCGTGGGCCGGACTGAAAGGCGCCGTGCCGATTGTCCTCGCTACGTTCCCGCTCATCGCAGGCATCGACAACGCCCAATTGATTTTCAACGCCGTCTTCTTCGTCGTCGTGACGAGTGCCTTGATTCAAGGAACGACATTAACACCGCTCGCGGCGAAACTCGATTTGCTCGGACCGGATAAAATTCGATCGCCCTATACGATCGCACTCGTCTCGAGCAAGCAATCGCAACATCAGCTCGTCCCTTACGTGGCGACCGAAGAATCATCAATGATTGGAAAAACGCTCGCCGATATCACCTTGCCACCGAACACGGTCGTGAATGCAATCGTCCGTCAAGACTATCTCATCCCGCCGACGGGCCAGACAAAAATCGAGCCAGGCGACTTGTTATACGTCCTCGCCTCGACGTATCGCCATGACCAACTCGATCGCAAGTTCGGGGAAGACGGGTTAGAGCGCGTCGAATTGTGATCCTCTTTTCTTCATCGAACTGTCACGTCGATTACGTTTATCCTTAGCTAAAAACGGACAGAGTAAAAGTGACAACACTTCTACTCTGTCCGTTTTTTGAAGGGGGAATTTGTATGTTCGATTTGACGCCATTCCGGAAGAATGAGCTCGAGCGATTGCGCAAAGATTTGTTCGGCGACGTCTTTGATCGGATGAATCAACTGTTCGATCCGAAAGACGGCGCGACGTCGTTCCTCGACTCGTTCAAACTCGACGTCCGGGACCAGGACGGCCAATACGTCATCGAGGCCGAGATGCCAGGTATCAAAAAAGATAACATTCACATCCGCTACGACAAAGACTATCTCATCCTCTCGGTCGACCAACGTGAAGAGAGGGAAGAAGACAAAGACTACGTCTATCGGGAACGCCGCGTCACATCGATGCAACGTTCACTCTATCTACCGAACGTGAAAGAAGATGCCATCAAAGCGAAACTGTCAGACGGCGTGCTCCACTTGACCGTACCGAAAGCCGATGACGGCTCGAGCACCCGCACCATTGAAATCGAAGAATAAATAAGGATCGTGCCGAGGCACGACCCTTATTTTTTTGCGTTGACCGTCCGCGCCGATGCAATCAACGTGGCCACGTCCTGTTCACGTCCCGCATGGAGCGCCTCGACGATGAAACTACCGACGACGACCCCGTCACAGGCTGACCCGAGCGTCCGGACCTGATCGGTGCGATGGACACCAAAACCGGCGAGCACCGGTACGGGTGAACGTGCCGTCAACGAACGCAAGTGCTCGAGTAACTCATCCGGGAACACGTCCGTCTTCCCGGTCGTCCCTTTGAGCGTCACCGCATAGACGAATCCTTCCGCCTGATCCAGAATCGTGTCGATGCGGGTCTGACTGCTCGTCAACGTGACGAGCGGTACGACCGCGACTCCGTGACGATCGATGCCAGCGAACAAATCGAGGCTCTCTTCAAACGGCAAATCGGGAATGATGACGCCGCTGACCCCAGACGCTGCCGCCCGCTCGAAGAAACACTCGACCCCGAACCGGAACACCGGATTCAAGTACGTCATCAAGACGATCGGCACCGAAAAACGACCCGTTCCTTCTATTAAACGGTCCAACACGTCCGTCAACGTCACACCTTGTTCGAGGGCGCGCATTCCAGCCGCCTCGATGATGGGACCGTCTGCCACCGGATCCGAGAATGGAATTCCGAGTTCGATGGCCGTCGCTCCCATCGCTTCTAGCCGTTCAATCGTCGGAATCAAGTGATCGAGTCCGCCGTCCCCGGCCATGATGTACGGGACGAACGCCGTCCCTTCACTCCGCTGTCGAATCGCTTCATCTAATCTCATCATTGAGTCACCCTTTCTCGAATCGTATGAACATCCTTATCCCCGCGACCAGATAGACAGATGACGAGCACGTCGTCCTCGTCCATCGTTTGGGCGAGCGTTTCCGCATAAGCGAGCGCATGCGATGACTCAAGTGCCGGAATAATCCCTTCTTGGCGGCTGAGCGACATGCAGGCTGCGAGTGCGTCCTCGTCCGTGACCGCCGCGTAGCGGACCCGTTCGATATCTTTCAAGAAGCTGTGTTCTGGTCCGACACCCGGATAGTCGAGTCCGGCCGAAATCGAGTGTGCTTCCTGGATTTGCCCGGCTGCGTCCTGGAGCACATACATGAGCGACCCGTGAAGCACCCCGACCTCGCCCTTCGTGAGCGTTGCCGCATGCTTGTCCGTGTCGACACCGCTCCCTGCTGCCTCGACACCGTATAAGGCGACTGTTTCGTCATTCAAGAACGGATAGAACATGCCCATCGCATTGCTACCGCCGCCTACACAGGCAACGACCGCGTCAGGGAGACGCCCTGTCTTCTCGAGCACTTGACGACGTGTCTCTGTCCCGATAACGCTTTGGAAATCGCGGACCATCGTCGGGAACGGGTGCGGTCCGAGCACCGACCCCATCACGTAATGCGTGTCATCGACATGTTTGACCCAGTAACGGAGCGCCTCGTTGACGGCATCTTTTAACGTTCGACTCCCCGACTTAACGGGAACGACTTTCGCACCGAGTAACTCCATTCGAAATACGTTCAATTCTTGACGTTCGACGTCGACCTCACCCATGAAAATCGTACATTCGAGATTGAGCAGCGCACATACCGTCGCCGTAGCGACCCCGTGCTGTCCGGCGCCTGTTTCGGCGACGACTTTTTGTTTGCCCATTCGTTTGGCGAGGAGCGCCTGGCCGATCGTGTTGTTGATTTTGTGGGCACCGGTATGGTTCAAATCTTCTCGTTTTAAATAGACATTCGTCCCGAGGCGGCGGCTCATGTTCTCCGCATAATAGAGTGGCGTTTCTCGACCGACGTATTCGCTGAGGAGATCGTTGAAGCGTTCCTGGAATTCAGGGTCTTGTTTCGCTTCCTCGTAAGCCACTTCGAGCTCTTCGACTGCTTGCATGAGCGTCTCCGGTATATATTTTCCTCCATACGGGCCAAATTTCCCGTTCACTGGTTGTGTGTACATGATGTTTCCTCCTTGGCACGTGTGATGAACGTGCGAATTTTATCGATATCTTTTTCTCCATCTGTCTCGACACCGCTTGAGACGTCGACTCCATCCGGTTGAACGTGGCGAATCGCGTCTTTTACATTACCTGCTGTCAAACCACCTGCAAGCCAAAACGGTCGCTCCGGGCGTTTTAATCGTAACCAATCGAGCGTTTCCCCGCTCCCGGGTACCGGTGCATCTAATAAAATGAGATCGGCCTCGGTGTCGGTGCTTGCTTCGATAATCGGAAGCCCGAACTGCCGAAACATCTCGAGCGGTAACGTGCGGTGATGCAGTTGGATATCGGTCAACCCACAGGTGATTGCCGTCTCCACCTCGTCAAGCGTCGGGTCGAGAAATACCCCGACGACACGAACGCGAGGCGGAATCAACTGCCGTAACCGCTTCGCCGTTGTCACATCAACTTGGCGCGAGCTGTTCGCGAACACGAAGCCGATTGCATCGGCGCCCGCTTCAACCGCAGCTGTCACACTTTCCTCTGTTTTCAATCCACATATTTTAACGAACACGTTTTCAACTCCTCAATCAACGCCGTCGGGTCGTCTTGCCGCATAAGCGCTTCTCCGACGAGAATGGCTTTAGCACCCGCTGCCTGCAATCGGCTTGCGGCTTCGCCAGTGCTGACTCCGCTCTCACTGACGAAGGCGACGTCTGGGTATTTAGTCATCAAGTCGATTGACGTATCAAGCGACACCTCGAACGTTTTCAAGTTGCGGTTATTGATACCGATTAAGACGTCCCCGATTTCAAGTGCTGTTTGGAGTTCTGCTTCATCATGTACTTCGACGAGGACATCAAGTCCAATTGTTCGCGCGTATTGCTTCAACGCGTACAGGCGTGTCGGATGTAACGCCGCGACGATCAACAAGGCTACACTCGCTCCTGCCACTTTCGCCCGGTCGAGCTGTCGTTCATCGATGATAAAGTCTTTGCAGAGGACCGGGATATCAACAGCGGCAGCGACTTGGCGTAAATCTTCGAATGAACCGTTAAAGTACGTCGTATCCGTCAATACCGATATCATCGTCGCACCGGCCCGTTCGTAAGCACGAGCCCGTTCGACCACATCGAGATCGGCCCGGATCACACCTTTTGACGGGGATGCTCGCTTGATTTCAGCGATGATATGGAACCCGTCAGCGACAAGTTCTTGTAACGAAATCGGTGTTGTCGCCGTAACCGCAATGTCCTGCATTTGGTTAACTTCTTCTATTTTCGTTCCAATGATTTTCGTCAAGTAGCTCATGCGCCCACCTCCGTTTTTTGTAATTGCTTCAAGACGTGGGAAGCATGGCCCTCATCGATGCTTCGGCTCGCTTCGGCCACCCCTTCACGTAACGTCTTAGTCGCGCCATATGTGCATAACGCGAGCGCCGCATTCAATAGGACGACGTCTCGGGCTGGTCCTGCCTCTCCGTTCAAGACAGCGACGAGCGTAGCGGCGTTCTCTTCTGGCGTACCACCTCGCAGCGCCGACAGCGGCGCCCGCATCAAGCCGACGTCTCGTGGGTCAACTTGGTAACGCGCCGTCTGATCACCGTCAAAGAAGAACACCTCGTTCGCACCAGCTAAGCTCGCCTCATCGAGTCCGCCGGCCCCATGGACGACCATTCCGCGCTCGACGCCGAGGTGGCGCATCGCCGTCGCCATCTTCTCGATGAGCGATGGATGGTACACGCCGATCAATTGCCGCTTCGGCTTGAGCGGGTTCGTCAACGGGCCGATTTGATTGAAGATGGTCGCCGTTGCGAGTCGTTTCCGGACCGGCATGACGTGTTTCATGACCGGATGGATGTGTTGGGCGAACAAGAAACTCAAGTTCGTCCGCTCAAGGTCGGCGAGCATCGCCTCATGACTTTGGACGATCGGGATATTCAATGACTCGAGGACGTCGGCACTGCCTGACCGGCTCGACACGCTGCGATTCCCATGTTTGGCGACCGGGATGTTGAGCCCCGCTAAGACGAACGCGACCGTCGAGCTGATGTTGAACGTGTTCGCCCCGTCACCGCCTGTGCCACAGACGTCGAGCACAGGGAGCGTCGTCTCGGGGAACGTTGCCGCCTCACGAATATAGTCAGCGAGTCCGGCCATCTCCTCAGCCGTCTCACCGCGCGCTTTCATGGCGAGTAACACCTCGGCGATTTGCGCTTCATCGGCTTGGAACAGCTCGGCCGCTGCCAGTTTCATTTCATTCGTCGTCAATGGGTTCGTCAATAGTCGTGTTAACATGTCCGTTCCTCCTCAAGCATTTTGGGTATAAAAAAACTCCATACGACGTCTGTCGTATGGAGGACGGTATGGACCGCGGTGCCACCTCTCGTTGGATCGATTGATCCCACTTTCCGATGCTATCACATCGTATCCCGATAACGGAGGAAACCGTCATGACCTACTTGATTCAGCCATGCTCTCATGAGCCCATTCACGTGATGGCCTCGGCCGGGATCCCACCACCCCCGGCTCTCTGAACGAGACTTGTTCACGCTACTCTTCTCAATCACTGATTTATGATGTGTTGAAACGAAAAAGGGTCACCCGCCCGACTCATAGCTTGCGCTATGAGAAGGACGAGTAACCCCGTGGTGCCACCTTCGTTGGTTCCGTAGAACCCACTTCACGGACAAACATCCGCTTTCCCATGGTAACGGTGGGTGACCCGCTAAAGCCTACTAAAAGTTTCGGTTTAGAGCTCGGAAGTCCATTCGCGACGTCCCGCATACTGATTCACACCAACCATCAGCTCTCTGTCATACGGGGACCGTCGTTACTTCTCTTCGTCGACGCCTTTATTCGTTTCAATTAAGTTAACTCGTACTATACAGGTCGAGAAACCTCCTGTCAAACAAAAGCATGTAAAAAAACTTTGCTTCTATAGGTGCGGCCGAATCGATACCGTCTTTTGCGATTTCGCGAGTTGACACTTGATTTTTTTGTCTGCTATAGTCGTCCCCAACAACACTTCACTCAACTAAAGGAGAATTGACTTTGGAAACTAGCAAATTAAAACGTGAACTGTCCACGCGGCAGTTGACGATGATTTCGCTCGGTAGCGCCATCGGGACGGGCCTCTTCCTCGGAAGCGGGCTCGCTATCCAAACGGCAGGACCGAGTGTGCTCGTCAGTTACGCCATCGGAGCCTTCATCGTCCTGTTATTGATGGGCTGTCTCGCTGAGATGACCGTCGCCCATCCGACCTCGGGCTCGTTCGGCACAATCGCCGAACGCTATGTCCATCCGCTCGCCGGCTTTTTGGTCCGTTACTCGTACTGGGTCGCCAACGTCCTCGCCATCGGCGTCGAAGTGAGCGCAATCGCCATCTATATGCGGTACTGGTTCCCCGACGTGAACGGATTCGTCTGGGTCGCCGTATTCGGCGGGTTGCTCATCTACGTCAACGCCCGGCACGTCCATACGTTCGGGACGACCGAATACTGGTTATCGTTCATCAAAGTGACGGCCATCATTCTGTTTATCGTCCTCGGTGCCGCCACGCTGTTCGGTCAACCCGGTTCACCAATCGAATCGATCACGACCGGCGATGAAGGTTTCTTCGCCTTCGGGTTTTACGGGATGTGGGTGACGATTTTCATCTCGCTCTTCAGTTTCCTCGGGACCGAGCTCGTCGCCGTCACGGCCGGCGAAGCGAAAGACCCGGACCGCGCCGTACCGAAAGCGTTGCGCGCGACTGTGTTCCGTCTGACGTTCTTTTATCTCATCACGATTGGGATCATGCTCATGCTCATCCCATGGCAGCAAGCCGGCATCGATCAAAGCCCGTTCGTTCTCGTCATGCAACAGTTCGACGTGCCTGGCGCTGCTGGCATTTTGAACTTCGTCATCTTAATCGCTGCCTTGTCGGCGATGAATGCACAGCTCTATGCGTCAACGCGAATGATGTATTCCCTCGCCGAGGCCGGTGATGCTCCGCGTCTCTTTAAAAAAGTCAGCACTAGCGGGATTCCAATGCCCGCCTTGCTCGTCTCTACAGGCGGAATCATTCTCGCGGCGCTGCTTCAAGTGTTCATGGAATCGTCGTATCCGTTCCTCATGGGGATCTCGATGTTCGGAGCCATCTTCACATGGTTCATGGTATTCGTCTCGCACCTGTTCTTCCGCAAAAAGTGGACAGGACGCAAATTACCGGTCCGCATGATCGGTTACCCGTTCTTGCCGTTACTCGGTGCCGGACTATTGCTCAGCCTCATGATCACGACATGGTTCACCGACTTCAATATTCTGCTCAAGTTCGGGATTCCGTGGTTGGTCGGATTGACCGTCATCTATCTCGTGCGTGAGCACTTCCGCAAAGCGAACGAACAATTAAACGACATCGAACAAGCCAACTGAAACAAGCGCCTGTCCGCAACGGATAGGCGCTTGTTTTTTGGTTTTGATGGGACACAAAACGAGAACCTGTCACGATTGACGGGTCCTCGTTGATCATTAGAAGAACTGACGTGGGTTGACTGTGCTACCCGCGCTCGTTCCTGAGTACGAGTAGCTGCCTTGATGAACCTCGAAGTGAAGGTGCGGGCCTGAAGAATTACCCGTGTTCCCAAGTGTCCCGATGTTCGAGCCTTGTGTCACACGTTGACCGGCGCTTACTGAGACCGAGTTCATGTGGGCATAGACCGTCGTCCAAACTTGTCCGTTGATGACGTGGGCAATCATGACGTGATTCCCGTATGCGCCACCCCAGCCGGCACGGATGACCGTTCCCGTTGCCGAGGCACGGATTGGTGTTCCGACAGGTCCAGCGATATCGACGCCGTTATGGAACGAGTAGCCGAATTGACCGCTTGCCGGTCCCCATCCTTGTGAGAAACGTCCCGTTGTCGGTTGAATGAACATTGCGCCCGATGGTGCCGGTGCCGATGTGGTCGGTGCCATCGGAGCTGGTTTAGGCGCTGGTGCCGGCGCCGGCTTTGGTGCTGGCGCAGCCGGTTTCGGTGCCGGTGTGCTATTTTGTGTCGTCTGGTTTGAAGATGAAGACGACTGGGTATTATTGTTATTGTTCTGCTGTTTTTGAGCTGCTGCTCGTTCTGCCTCGGCTTTAGCCGCTGCCGCTCTTGCTTCTTCTGCTTGACGGGCCGCTGCTGCTGCTTGCGCCGCTTCTGCTTGGCGAGCTTCTTCAGCTTTACGGGCTGCTTCTTGACGAGCCGCCTCTTCAGCACGACGACGCGCTTCTTCTTCCTCACGACGTTGCGCTTCAATCTCAGCCGCAATCGCTTCTTCTTGCGCGATTAACGTCGCTTCGATTTCTTGAAGGTCGAAGATTTGCGATTCGAATTTGATATTCTTGTCCTCGAGCTCTTTGATGCGAGCTTCGCGCTGTTTCATCTTCTTCTCGAGTTGAGCTTGACGTACTTCTAGCGCTTTTTGTTGCTTCAAGAGCGATGTGCGTTCTTCTTTAAGTGATGCTTGCGCTTCTTGTAACGATTGACGCGTCGCTTCATAGTCTTCAAACAACTCTTGGTCGCTTCGTTGAATCGTTCCGGCCGTGATCATCCGTGTGATCAAGTCCGAGAAGTTTTTCGAACCGAAGATGAACTCAGCCCAATTGATTGAGCCGCCGCCATTCGTTTGCATCGTGGCCATACGCTCTTTCATCATTGCTTCTTGAGCCTTCATCTTCTTCTCATAGCCTTTAATGTCAGCTTCGAGGTCTTCAATTTTCAACTCAGTACGCTTGATTTCTTGGCGTTTCGCTGCGACATCATTGATGATGTCTTGAAGTTGGGCATCCATCTTGTTGACTTCAGCTTGAACTTTCGAGATTTCATTTTTATTTTGCTTAATTTTCGAAGACGTATTCGATTGGTTCTGTTTGACGTTATTCCGTTGCTCTTGCACTTTCTTCTGCTGCTCTTGTTTCTCCTTGATTGACGTCGAGGCATCAGCCACCGAGTGCGTCCCAAGAAGAAGCGCGCTAAGCGTGAGTGTCGAGACGGTGCGTTTCCAATTGATCAATGGGGACATCCTTTCTATTGACGGGGTTAGGGTTCACGTACTATTTAAAGGTCAGTCGTTTTGCTATGTAACAAAAACGATTATTTTTTTAGTTTCAACACGACTAATTATATCGAAGTGTCGAATGTTTTCCTGTTAAAGTTATATTTCACTTTTATTACGACGAAGGGGTGGGAAACCTTATACGGCTCCCCACCCCTTTATATTTCAACATTTTTTCACTTTTCTTTTCTCGAAACATAGTTGTAATAATAGATGAAAATAGGAAATTATTGACCTTATATTAAAAAAGTATAATCCAGGTATTTTTCTAAGTCTAACCATTTCCAAAAAACGTAAAAAGGGCCTATTTAGTCTCTCGCTCCAGGCGAAAAAGGCTAAACGGGCCAATTGTTCGTCGGTGTGGAGACAAGGGGTCTCACACCTTGAATGATACAGGAAGACTGTTAATCAGACGTTAACGTTTGATTACAATTTGAATGCGCCGATGATGACGAACACCCATGCGGCGATAAACAGCACGCCACCAATTGGTGTGACCGCTCCAAGCTTCGTGATTCCGGTCAATGCCATGACATACAGGCTGCCTGAGAAAAAGAGAATCCCGGCAAACATGAGCCATCCTGCTGTGTTGAACTGGCTAATGCTCACTTTCATCAAAATGCTCGCTAAAGCGATGATGCCGATAGCGTGAATCATATGATAGAGCACACCGGTCTGCCAATTCGCAAGCATATTCGGTGCCAGACGTTCTTTCAACGCATGGGCCCCGAACGCACCGAACGCGACGCCGAGCGCCATTAAAGCGGCGCCAATAATAAGTAAAGCTTTCATCACTAATTTCCCCCTTATCGCACTTTACGTGCAGGTAAATTCCACTTTCGATAGTAGGATATCACTCGAAGCGCCGCAACGACAACAAGTAACGTATAGACAGGAAGTCCTCCTTCAAGACGGAAATAATATGTGACGACCGCGATAATGATCGCCCAAATCGCATATACTTCCGATTGTAGGACGAGAGGCTTTCGGCCGGCCAACAAATCACGGACGACCCCGCCACCGACACCCGTCAAAACGGCCGCTGCAATCGCGGCCGATAATGGTAAATCAAGCTTGATGGCGACCTGTGCTCCTTGAAACGCGAAGGCGACGAGACCGATTGCGTCCACGATGACGCCCCAGCGTTCCCAATGCGGCAAAACAACGTTTGGCAGCAGGAAGATGAGCAATGCGACAAGAAAACAAAGGATGAAGAGATCGTTTTGTTGCCAAATCAAACTGACCGGGTTTCCGAGCAAGACGTTTCGGATGGCCCCGCCACCGAAAGCTGTTGTGAAAGCGAGCAACCATACCCCAAAAATATCATATTTCTCGTCCATCGCGATGATGGCACCGCTCGCCGCAAACGCAATCGTTCCGACGACGTTGAGTAATTCCCACTCCATAAATATCCCTTGCCCTTTCTTTAAAGCATTCTGTGGTAAAGTTAAGATATAAAAAATCAGATCAGTCGAGCGACTGCTTGTAAAGGATGTCGGTACTTTTATGAAACGAATCGCCTTGTTCCGCATATGGATTATCGTCACGATGTTCGCCCGATTCATCATTAAAATTTATGCATTCTCCCGCAAACAGCAACAAGGTCTCGCGTCAACCGAAGAGTATGAGACGCTCATGTTGAACCTTGCCCGCGAGTATAAGCGGAACGCACTCCGGCTCGAAGGGCTGCTCATCAAGCTCGGGCAGTTTCTATCGATTCGGGCCGACTTGTTGCCTCCTTCTGTATTGAACGAGTTATCCGAGCTCGTCGACCGTGTCCCTACATCAGGCTGGGACAAGTCCCGCGCCATCCTGGAAGCAGAATGGGGCGTCCCGTATACACAAGTTGTGAAAGACGTCGGAATCGACGCCGTCGCCTCTGCCTCAATCGGGGAAGTGTATGGCGCGACGTTGCTTGAGAACGGGAAGCGCGTCGCCTTGAAAATCCAGCGTCCAGACATTGAAAAGATCATTCGGACCGACTTCAAAGCGATGCGAATCGTCACGACGATGCTCAAGCGGACATCGCTGGCAAAATCGACCGACTTAGATAGCTTATATCGCCAAATGATTTTTGTCATCGGGGACGAGTTAAATTTCCAAACCGAATTGAAAAACGCCCATTATTTCAAAGCGAAATACGCCGATAACCCCGACGTGTACATCCCGGACTATTATGACCACCTTTGTACGAATCGGGTGTTGACGATGGATTGGGTCGAAGCCCGCCGCATCACCGACCTCGCTTTCTTAAAAGAAAATAATATCGACCGCTCCGCACTTGCCAAACGGTTGTTCACGATGGCAGCCGAGCAACTGTTGTTCGGCGGACAATTCCACGCCGACCCCCACCCAGGAAACGTCCAAATCCGGGCCGACGGGACGATCATCCTGCTCGACTTCGGAATGGTCGGGTCATCGACTGCCCAAGACATGGCGACGATCCGTAAAATCTTGCAGGCGTTCATCTCGCTTGATTATGACGGTGTCGTCGACGGACTTGAGGACTTGCGTTTCCTGTTGCCGACGGCGAACAAGCATAACATTCGTCAAGCGCTTGAAAAAGCGGTCACGTTCTATTTAGAGACCGATATCGATACGGTCGATACGAAGCTGATCGAAAAAGTGTTGCAAGATATCCAACTGCTCGTCAAGAACGAGCCGATCCAACTGCCGGCCGAGTTCGCCTTCTTCGGTCGGGCCGCTTCGACGCTGCTCGGGATTCTGCAAATCCTTGATTCAAAAATCGATTTGTTTACGCTCGGTAAACCGATTGTCATTCAATGGCTCGAGTCCGATGGGACGACGATTCAGAACCGTTACGTCATGACGGCGCTCAACTACGGCAAGAAGTTGCTGAACGTCCCGCCACTCCTCGATAACTATTTGAAAGAGCCGACCCGGAAGCGCCTGTCCGAACAAGCGATGTTCCAACGTGAGCTCGAGTCGAAAGAACTGCTCCATCGTCAAACGTTCAACGCTGGCTTGATTATCCTCGGCCTTGTCGTCGGGCTATTCGGCTATCTCCGACCGGATGAGTGGCTGTTCTGGTCAGGTGGCGTCGTCTCGGTCATCGCTTATTTCAACTCAAGACGCCTCGGTCGAAAGATTCGTCATTTGGCCCGCCAAGATTTCCGCGTCTGAACCCGTCACTCCCTGGAGTGGCGGTTTTTTTCTGGAGCCACGTACCGATATAGGCGGCGACTTGCTGCAAATCCCGGTCGGTCGTCCATCCCATCGTGGAGACTTGGAGACAGTTCGCACGCCGCAAATAAACGCTCTCGTACTGCACTTGATAGCCATGGAACGCCAATTGATATCCTAGCTCAATCGAGGACAGTGTGTCTGGCAGCGCGAGCGAAAAAATGCCGGGCGCTTGATCGTCCCCGAGTTCAACCGATATACCGCGGCGCACCAGTTCATGTACGAACGCATCAAGTTTGGATTGATGGGTCGCAATCTCCGCGTCCGTCAGTTCGCGCAAGGCGACGTCCATCGCTTGAATGAGCGGGACCGATTGCGTGAAGGCGATTGGGTCATAGCCTGCCAAGTCTAAATAACGCGGAATCGACGGGTTCGGGACAGCTCGTTCTCGCATGGCGACAAACGCCAATCCAGGGGCATTTCGGAGCGCTTTGCCCGAGACGAACGTCACCAGATGCGCGAACGAATAGTCGGTCACTTTCGTCCCAACCACACTGATGGCATCAATCGCAATCTTCGTCGGATGTGTGTGTGCATACTTACGCAACTGGTCCAAATCGACCAGCTTCCCCGTCGACGTCTCGCAATGGACCGTCCAAATCCAATCTGGTGCATGTTGTCCGATTCGCTTTAAGTCGAGACGACGCCCAGCCGAAAGCGGGACGACATCAAATTCAAGACCAGCCCGATTGGCATGGTCAATCAGCCGCCGTCCGAACTCCCCTGTGTCGATGATCACGCCACGTCCGTGCAACTGGGCAGCGACGGCATCGTTCGCAATCGTCCCGCTCCCGAGTAATGTGTAAACATGAGGCAACTTGACGAGATGGCTCAGCCTCGACTGGACCGAATGGAGCAAACGGCTGGCCTCAGTCGACCGATGTGATACCGGCTGAGCGGCAAGCGCAGCGCGCACTTGATTCGACAGTTCGACGGGACCGGCGAGGAGTAACTTTGGCCGCAACGTTCGAGCGGTCTCTGACTGCATGAACCCAGAGCGCGTCAACTGCATCGGCACGTATAACGCCTCCGCCGTCCCGACCGGTTCTGCGAACGGGATAAACCCGAACCGTCGATATAGCTTCTGTTCGCGTACGGTTCCGCTGATGACAATCCCTTCCACACCCCGGTCTGTCGCTTCCATGAGCATCGCTCGCATAAGTCCGGCAAACGTCCTTGTGTTCCGATAGGAAGGCGTCACGGCCAATAGCCGGACTTCAATCCACTCTCCCGGCGGCAGCGTCACACCTTTTTGTTCAAGTGAAAACGGGTGTTCGTCACGGATGGCACACATGGCGACAAGCTGCCCGTCTGCCAATCCAATCCAGTATGTATTCGTATCATGGAAGCGATCGACGAGTCGTCGCTCCTCGTTCGGATGGTGTTGCGGGATTTCTTCGACAAACGTCTCATAGTTCAATCGATGAATCGCTTCCGCATCCCCCGGCGTCGCTCTTCGAAATTCAAGCACGTTGTTTCCCCCTTATATGATGGTACATGATCAAAATCATCGTCAAACTGGCCACACTGACATCTGTTGCGTCCCCCCAGGCCGCGAGCGGCAAGAGCATGAGCATGACAAGCCCCGTCTCGCGCGAGTTACGCGTCAGTTTGATGAGAATGAGCAACATGGCAAGTCCTGCTAAAAACCATAACGGGCTGTACGCTAATATAATTCCAGAAAATACGGCGTACCCCTTCCCACCGGTGCGAATATGCCACATCGGATAAATGTGCCCGAGCGTCAAGGCGAGTCCGGTCTCAAAAAAATATGGACCGCTGATTGACAACACGAGTACCGTCTTCAAGACGTCGAATCCGTAAACGAACAAGAACGCTCGCTTCCCGCCAATCCGTAACGCATTGCGGGCACCGGTGTTTCCCGACCCACTCGTTGCCAAGTCTTGACCGCTCCACCTGCCGTATAAGCGCCCGCCAAGTATACTGCCGACGACATAGCCCAAGATGATGACCCACATAGCGACCCCTCCCCCGTTGTAAAATTGTGTATGATTTTTGAAATCGGGTACCTTCTTAATGTGCACCTAGACGAAAGGGGAAATCAAGATGCGAGTGGAGAACAATTTCATCAACGGAGAATGGATTGATACATCGGACACGATCGTGGTGCGGAATCCCGCGACCGGCAACATTATGGCCACGGTGACAAAGAGCGACACCGCCGAAGCGAAACAGGCTGTCGATGCCGCCCACGACGCCTTGAAGGACTGGCAAGAGAAAACGGCAGAAGAACGAGGCGCCCTCCTGCTCGAATGGAATCGACTGATCGATGAACATACGGAAGCCATCGCTCGGACGATGGTCGAAGAGCAAGGCAAGCCGCTCCAAGAAGCCATCGGCGAAGTCCGCTATGCGAACGGCTTTATCGAGTGGTACGCCGCGGAAGGTCGGCGCGTGTACGGCGAGACGATTCCGGCATCGTCAAACAAGAAACGCATCTTTGCCATTAAACAACCGGTCGGCGTCGTCGCCGCCATCACCCCATGGAACTTCCCGGCCGCCATGATCACCCGAAAATTGGCGCCGGCGCTTGCCGCAGGTTGTACCGTCGTATTGAAACCGGCATCAGCGACACCATTGACGGCGATCGAACTCGTCAAACTGGCTGAGAAAGCAGGCTTCCCACCCGGTGTCATCAATCTTGTCACCGGGAAAGCTTCTGACATCGTGAACACGTGGCAACACGACCCCCGTGTCCGCAAATTGACGTTCACCGGTTCGACCGAGGTCGGCAAGACCCTCATGCGCGGCGCCGCCGATACGATGAAGAAAATCTCGCTCGAGCTCGGTGGTCACGCCCCACTCATCGTCACGGCACAGGCAGATCTCGACAAGGCTGTACTGCAAGCGGTCGCGACGAAATTCCGTAACGGCGGACAGACGTGTGTCTGCGCCAACCGGATTTATGTCGAGCAGTCCATCGTCGATGCGTTCTCCGAAAAATTCATCGAGGCCGTCGCAGCGCTCGAAGTCGGCAACGGGCTCGACGAAGGGACGGATATCGGTCCGCTCATCGACGAGGCCGCGGTCGAGAAAGTGATGAAGCACTTGGAGGACGCTCAAATCCGCGGAGGCGAGATCACGGGCGGGGAGCAGCTCGACGGCCTATTCGTCCGGCCGGCCGTCGTCCGCTATGCGAATGAGGATATGCTGTGCATGAACGAGGAGACATTCGGCCCCGTCGCACCGATTGCGTCGTTCGATACGCTCGAGGAAGTAATTGAGCGGGCGAATGCGACCCCGTTCGGTCTCGCCGCTTATGTGTTCACGCAAGACATCAACGAGGCCCTCTATTTGGCCGAAGCGCTCGAATACGGCATCGTCGGCGTCAATGACGGTCTCCCGTCGACGCCGCAAGCACCGTTCGGCGGGTGGAAG
This sequence comes from Exiguobacterium sp. s157, assembly GCF_018618205.1. Lineage (NCBI taxonomy): Bacteria > Bacillati > Bacillota > Bacilli > Caryophanales > Exiguobacterium > Exiguobacterium sp. s157. The sequence continues at coordinate 129,086 of NZ_JACSLQ010000002.1, read as the reverse complement.
CAGAGCGGTCTCGGCCGTGAAGGTGGTCACCATGGCATCGAAGAATTTTTAGAAATCAAATATATCTCGCTTGGACTTTAAAAAAATTCCGGTTGAACATCGCGTTCAACCGGAACTTTTTATGATTCGATATACGTAATCAAGTCGTTCGGCGTCGCAATTACATGATCCGCGAGCGCCCATTCGTCCTCGTTTCCAAACCCAAATCCAGTCAAGACGACCGGGAAGTCATGGGCCCGAGCCGCTTCGACATCCGATTTCCGGTCCCCGACCATCACATAGTCGTTCTCGCCGTGACGGAGGCGATGCGCCGTCAAAATGTCGGCTTTTTTCTCACCACTTACGGATTCGAGGCATTCTGGCGCCGTCATGAACTGGCGAATGTTTTGCGAGTCGAGAATCAAGTTCAAATAATGGACACCGCAGTTGCTCGCGGTCGTCAACGTGTGCCCTTTTTTATGAAGCGCCTCGAGCATCTCGTAAATCCCGTCGAACAAGACGTGTTGGCCTTCCATCGCTCGTTCGAGCGTCTCATGACGAAGTTTGCGAATTTGGCGGATCTCCTCGATTGTCGCCTCCGGGATGACGTGCTCCCAAAATGCGTTACCGGCCAATCCGTAACCGGAACGGACCGCGTCCTCGCTCGGTTTCGGTAAATGTGGAAGTTGTTTTAACGCCTCGTGGATTGCTTGCGTCATCGGTCCGGTCGTGTCGACGAGCGTCCCATCGATATCAAATAAAATGACTGCCATTGTCTGGTCCCCTCTCTCTTTCCTATGTTCCTACCGTAGCAGAATCCCCTGAAAACCGAAAGCGGAAACGTCACTAGGCATAAAGTCTGGTGCTTACAAGTGGTCCCATCTTTTTTTACAGATTCTAAAAAAAAGGGAAATGGAACATTTACATTTGTTTTTTATAGTGAGGACTGTAGTGATTACATATGCAGGAGGCAGACAAATGAGCAAACAAAAATGGATGATTGGGACGCTCGCTTTCGGCTTAACGGTCGGCGCGGTCGTTGGCGGAAGCGGGATTCAACCAGAAGCTGGCGCGAACGCCAAACATAACCAGAAGCAAGTGAAAAATGTGATTTTTATGATTCCGGACGGATACTCCGCATCTTACGCCACCAACTATCGATGGTATGCGGACGAGGAAGAGACTACACTCGATCAACATTTGACCGGGATGATGCGGACGTATTCCGCGAACTCGAAAGTGACCGATTCGGCAGCCGCCGGGACAGCGATGGCGACCGGCGTGAAGACGAACAACGGCACAATCAGCATGGACCCGAACGGCAAGGAACTGACGTCAGTGCTCGAAAAAGCGAATCAGATTGGAAAAGCGACCGGACTCGTAGCCACGTCGACCATCACCCATGCGACGCCGGCCGTTTTCGCCTCACACGTCGCGTCGCGCGCGAGCGAGGCCGAGATCGCCAAACAATATATGGATGAGCTCGAGGTGGACGTCTTGCTCGGTGGCGGTCAAAACTATTTCACTACTGAACAAGACGGCGGCTTGCAAAAAGAAGATTTGATTGCTCGAGCGGAGGCAGCTGGGTATACGTATGCAACGAATGCAGACGAGCTTGAAACTGCGAACGCTTCGAAGTTGCTCGGTCTGTTCGCACCAGAGGCGATGGCACCAGAACTCGACCGTGAGATGACCGAGGAGCCGAGCCTTGCCGAGATGACCACGGCCGCTTTGACATCCCTTAACCAAGACAAAGATGGCTTCTTCCTAATGGTTGAGGGCAGTCAAATCGATTGGGCCGGTCACGCCCACGATGCCGCTTGGGCGATGAAAGATTCTGAAGCGTTCCATGACGCTTTCCAGAAAGCCATCCAATTCGCCATGAAGGACAAACAGACACTTGTCGTCGTCGCAGGCGATCACGATACGGGAGGCATGTCGGTCGGCGGTTATAATGAGTACGTGGCCAAACCAGAAGTGCTTCGTTCGGTCACGGCGACGGGCGATTTTATGGTCGATTCGTTTGATGAGTCGCTGACGAATGTTCGGGACGTCGTCGAACGATATACGTCACTCACGCTGACGGAAGCAGAAGTGAAGGCAATCCAAGCGGCCGAATCGCCAAGACGCACGCTCGTACTGAATGAAATCATTAGCAAACGCGCTTACGTTGGTTGGACGACGTCACAACACACGGGTGTGGACGTCCCACTGTATGCCTATGGTCCTCAGCACGACCGCTTCACTGGCGTTCTGGATAACACTGACGTGCCGAAGCAAATTATGCAGGCCCTCAAACTGAAATGATGTGGATGCGTACCAAAAAAACAGCTCTAGTTGAACATATTGTTCGGCTAGAGCTGTTCTCATTATCCACGCCAGAAATTCATACCACCTTTGACCGAATAGACGTCCGTATAACCTGCGCTCTTCAACATGGCGGCGGCTCGTTGGCTTCGCATCCCGCTCTGACAGATGACATAGACCGGACGGGCTTGATCTTTTGGATACTGGGCACTCGCATTGCCGAAGCCAGAGAGTGGCACGTTCTTCGCTTGCTTGATATGCCCACCTCGGTATTCGTGCGGTTCTCGGACATCGAGCAATTGAATGTTCCGCTCTTCGGCAATCTTTCGTTTCAACTCATCCGTCGAGACTGTTTTCGTGCCGTTCCGCTTCGTCCACCAAAAATAAATCAATCCGATCACTACTGCAACAAACAAGAAGTCAAGCATAGTCACGCCTCCGTTAGGTATATTTTAGTCAACCCCATTATACCCCCTACGGTATATAAGTCAACGCGAACGCCTCACAAAAAAAGCTGTGCCACGGGGCACAGCTTAAAAGTCGAGCAATGAATCAGTTTTCGGTTTGTCCTCTTCTTCAAGCGGAATTCCAAGGAACGCCGCCATCTGACGATCGAGCGGCGGCTTCGACTCGACCGGTTGGGCCACGGGAACCACTGCTTGTTGCGTCGGAGCCGAATCGGCGAGCAGTAGCTCGCAATACCCCATCAGCTTGGCCAAATGGCGCTTCTGGGCCTCTCCGCTCGACTGTTCGATTTGTGTCATCACTTGCTTCATCTGCAAGATGACCTGTTGTTCCGTAATCATCTATCGCACACATCCTTTACCGTTCCATTCTGAAGCAAACGAGGGGCTGGCCGCAAGTCCGATGCTCGTTCAGACGTGAGTCTCCGAGCGCGTCGTGAGCCATGTCTGGAACGCTTCAAAATCAAACCGGACTTGATTGGCGTAAAATTGGGACCAACGTGTGATTTGACGGATAAACAGCGGGCGCGACACACCGATGGCCGCCGCGATGCGTTCACTCGCCTCATAATCGAGCACGTTCGCATCCGCATCCGCCCGGGCATGAATCTTGGCGGTGATTTCCGCCTGCACTTTCAACGTCTCGATGAGCGATTCCTCATTCTTGATGTGCTTCGCTTTCACTTTTCGCTTATACGGTGACCGTTGACGGACGTAGTATTCATTCCCATCAATCGTCAAGTAGCCGAGATACGGGTCACGACTGTGCACCATGGCACGCTGAGCCGCGATGACACGGGCCCCTTGATGGGACAGCCCGTCCTCAAACAATGGATGCGTCGGCAAGAAGAGAGACGGGACGGCCGATTGGGCTTGTTTCATTTCAAGGATGATATCCTCGTCATGCTCCTCGTCCGCGCCTTCAATCAAAATATAATATCGTTCGAGTCCAATCGAAGCGGTGCCACTCTCACGTTTAATGGCGATATCTTTAATCTTGTAATGGTCGGCGTGATGGCGATGTTTCTCCGATAACGACGACAAATAGTCCGGCCATGCCTGCTTGATTTGCTTCGCCGTCTTCGGACTGACCGGCACGAGGTCGTCACTCGTCGCAAAGTAGCGCTCCTCGTCCCGCACTTCCGTCCGCTCGGCCATGAACGCGTCTTTCTTCTTCTCGACCTTTTTAATCACTTTCTTGATCGCTTTGCACGTGTTCGCTTTCGTGAACTGGACATCTTCGTCTTTCCCGTTCGCGTAACGCTCAATCGCACGTGCATACGTGTCAGCATATGTCTCGATGGCCCGAGTCGCATCAAAACCTGACTCGGCGGCAAACAAGTCAACTGAGATGGCCATGCGCAGGACGTCAAACAAATAAGAGCCGAGATACGCCTCATCAAAATCGTTCACATCGTAAATGATCGTCCCGGCGCCATCTTCGAACACACCGAAATTCTCAAAATGGAGATCTCCTTGAATGAACGTCGGATGGGACGCATCCGTATCAAACGCGAGCGGCACTTTCGCAAAGTCGTAATAGAACAAGTGCGAACTCCCACGGAAAAACGAGAACGGCGTCGCGCTCATCTTGTTATACTTCTCATCTCTGGCGGCTTCCGATAGATTCCGAATCGATTTGTCGTAGTAGTCCAATACGGTCGCGAGCGTCTCACGACGGATCTGTTGTTTGACGGATGTGAACATGGCCTTCTCTCCTTCACGCATCGAATAGGTGCTTGTACTCTCCATAACCTGCAGACTCGAGTTCTTCTTTTGGAATGAAACGGAGCGCTGCCGAGTTGATGCAGTAGCGCAAGCCACCGAGCTCTTTCGGACCGTCATCGAACAAGTGGCCGAGGTGGCTGTCGGCTCCCTTCGAACGGACCTCCGTCCGGACCATATGGTGCGTCGTGTCCATGTTCATGTCGATGCGCTTCTCTTCGATTGGACGCGCGAAGCTCGGCCAACCGCAATTCGATTGGAATTTATCGCGCGACGTGAAGAGCGGTGTCCCATCGATGACATCGACATACAGCCCTTCCCGCTCCTCATCCCAATATTCGTTTTGGAACGGAGGCTCGGTGCCGTTCTCTTGCGTGACTTTATATTGCATCGGCGTCAGACGATCTTTCAATTCTTTCTGAATCTTCTTGTCACTCCACGCCTCTTTCACGAACTTGGCCCGGCCAGAACCGACCCGGTACATCTCATAACGGAATGGGTTTTTCTTGTAATAGTCCTGATGGTAGTCTTCTGCTTCCCAGAACGTCTTCGCTGGGCGAATCTCCACTTCGATTGGTCGATCGAAGCGGCCTGAGTCTTCGATTTCTTGTTTGGAGCGTTCAGCCGCCGCACGCTGTTCTTCTGAATGATAGAAAATCGCCGGTCGATACGATTCACCCCGATCGTTAAACTGTCCGCCACCATCGGTCGGGTCGATTTGACGCCAATAGATGCGCAACAGTTCCTCGTACGAGATGACTTCCGGATCGAACGTGACCTCGATCGCCTCTAGGTGACCTGTCGTCTCTGAACAGACTTGTTGGTAGGTCGGGTTGTCGACATGTCCGCCCGTATAGCCGGAAATGACGCGCTCGACCCCCTCATATTTATGAAACGGTTTGACCATACACCAAAAACAGCCTCCCGCAAATGTAGCTTTTGTCATAATAAATCCCTCCTTACTATGTAGTGTACCCAAAAAATCTCACAGACAACAAAAAACGAGAACCCCGAACGTGTTCTCGTTAGTCTTCTTCGACCCGATTCATATGTCGCATCACTAAAAATAAGATGACGCCGACGATGGCCGCTCCGAGAGCAGTCAATGCCAGATTGCCTCGAGCCGATAATGTATAAAAGATGGCTAACCCGATCAAGATGAGCGCAATCGGAATGAAGGCTCGTTTGAAATGGTCCCAATACCGCACGGACAGTCCCCCTTTTTCTCTATCATACCAAACTTATTTGCTAAGATAGAGTGGAAGATGATGTTCCATTTCGAAGGAGGCACCTAATATGGAAGTTGAACGATTATGGGCCAATCGCCCGACACTGATGTGGGAAGACCGAATGAACGAGGGAGATGACGTGTATACCGTCGAGATCATCTTTGCCGTCGATGCCGCGCTTCGGCGGTACGTGACCGCCTTGACACAGGCAGACGGCACGGAAGCAAACGTGTTAGCGGCCGTCCGCGACGTCGTATTGCGTTTAAACGAAATTGACGAAGAACACGACCATTTCATCGAGACGGTCGAGCGTGAGGAATTGTACGACTTCATTCAAGCCGGTGCCATTTTAGCCGGTTATGAGACGACAGAAGACGTGACGGAAGAATGGCGAGAATGGTGAACACATTATCCCCATCCATCAAGCGTCAACCTGGTTGTAATGTGCTAAACTGAAACTAATTATTTCCATTTCACGTTAGGGGATGCGTTCATGCTCACAATCATCAACTCATTTTTTCTAAATCTGTGTATCCTATTCACGCTATTCACGATTTCGTTTCTCCCTTTCCGAAACCGTCCACGGCTCACACCGAAATCACCTTTAAAAAGCAGAATTCTGCTCGGCGTTCAAACCGGGCTCGTCGCCTTGATTTTACTAGCGAACGCACTGCCACTTGAAGGGATCCTAATTGATTTGCGCTCCATCCCAATCTCACTCGCCGTCCTGTTCGGTGGATGGGTCAGCGGAACGGTTGCCGCCGTTATCTTTTTGACTGCTCGTTTTTTGATGGTCACCGACGGGGCGTACATCGGCTTTTATCTGGCCGTTTTGAGCATGATTGGGCTCGTCCTTCCCATCAGTCTATTGCGCCTCAAACTCGATAATACCCGCAATACGCTACTCATTTTCACGACAATCAGTATCGCTGTTTTCGGTGCCGCCATCTATTACGCGTTACCGCTTCAATTGTTCTACCCTATCATTTTTGCCTACGTCGTGATGGCATACGGCGGTGCCTGTGCTTCTTACCGGTTGCTCCAAGAGTTGCGACGTCACTTTGAGAACGTCCAGCACCAGCAACAACTTGCTCGGACGGATGCATTGACCGGCATCGCCAACCGACGTCTATTGAATGAAGCCATGGCCAACCTGAACGTCGAGGCGAAAGAGTACGCGTTGATTCTCGTCGACATCGACCACTTTAAACGCGTGAACGACACGTACGGCCATGACGTCGGGGACGATGTATTGCGTGAGCTCGGCATGTTACTCGTCGCCGAGAGCGACGAACGGCATCTTGTCGGTCGTTTCGGCGGAGAAGAATTTTTAATCATCATGCCGAACGCCAATCGAGAGGACGTGACTCGCCTCGCCGAATCTATACGAGAAAAAGTCTCGACGTTCCCGTTCGAGACGAGCGCCGGGACGTTACATATCACGGTCTCGCTCGGCGCCTGCCATTCAAACGACATCGAAGTCGACAGCGTGTTGAAGCATGCCGACGAAGCGTTATACCACGCTAAGGAATCTGGTCGCAATCGCTTCATCTTGGCGTCGTAATCGGCGAATCGTTCGCTAAAGATTGCGGTTTTACGCAGTTTTCCCGCTTTACTTTCAACTAGTGAATCGGTACACTAGGCTAGACTTTGATTCGATGATTCTTACAGTTGATCATAGATTTGGACAGAAAAAGGGGAAACACATTTCATGACAGTATTGTTATCACTATTCGGTTTGATGTTTGTGGGATCGTTCATCCTCGACTATCAACGTGGCAAGACGTTCCGCCAGTCGCTCTTCGGGGGAGTCGACACGATGAAACGGAACTTACTGATCTTTTTACGCACGTCACTCTCAATGATGATTTTCATCGGCCCGCTCTTGCTCATCTCGATGTTTGCGTTCTCAGAGCTCGTCTCGTTCGAAACGGTCGCTGCGTTCATGATTTCCGTGCTTAGCATCGGTTTCGCGGAACGCATCATCGGGATGATCGTCGCTCCGCTCGTCCGGACGTTCTGGCATCAACGTGGCAAATTGATGCCACTCTATCTCGACGCTGGCCTCTACATCTTCTTGCTGTCGATTCTCATCCTCGAGTTCTTGATGAACATTCCAGGTGTTGAACTCGGCGCATCAGCCATCGCTGTATTTTATGCGTTCGCGCTCTTCTATATCCGCTATTTGTTCAGCTTGATTCGCTTCACGTTCCGCAAGGGCGTGCCATCAAGCTGACGATTGACCGCAACCCGAACCGGTTGTGGTTTTTTTATATCATTTTCTAATTGACAATGAGAATCGTTATCATCTATACTCAAGATGTAGCTCCCAAAAGCTTGACGTAACCGTTCCCCAAACTATTGCGTCACGTGGATTCCCCTCCACGACACTCTTTTTGAAAGCAATGCGACAACCCCCATTTGTTGCACCCAAATTTGCCATCCAAAAAACGAGCGGCTCTCCGACGGAGCCGCTCGTTTTTTCATGCGAAAATATCTTGCTCGATCTGTTTCAAGCCATAGAAGACACCGCGGGACCGCATCAGTTCATCATACGTTCCCGTCTCTACGACGCTACCGCCTTCCATGACGATGATGTGATCGAAGCGCTCGAGCCCGGTCAGGCGATGGCTGACCATGACGAGTGTCGATGACTCGGCACGGCGGAAGACTTCGGCGAACACGTCCGCCTCGGTCCGCGCATCGAGGGCCGACGTCGCTTCATCGAGAATCCAGAGCACCCCGTTCTTCAAGAGCGCCCGGGCGATGGCGAGCCGTTGCCGTTCTCCGCCCGACAAGTTCGCCCCTTTCTCGAGGACAGGCTCATCGAGTGAGAAACCGAGCCGGACGCTCGTGAGCGCCGCTTCCATCTCAGCGTCGGTGAACTCTCCGGCGAGCGCCAAGTTCTCGCGCACCGTCCCGAAGAAGAAGTGATTCTCTTGAAGGACGACGCTGGCTTCACGCCAAACCGATGCTTGGGTCACATCATCCAAGCGTTGCCCATTCAATCGGATCTCACCGGAATCAGGTCTGACGAAAGCGAGCAACAGTTGCAGGAGCGTCGATTTCCCTGAGCCGCTCGGCCCGACGATGACCGTCTTCGTTCCGCTTCGTAACGTCACATCCACGTCGCTCAGGACGTCGCGGTACGTATCCGGATAGCGATAGGTCACGCGCTCGAACGATACGTCTGGAGCGGATTCGAGTACCATGTCCGTCCGGGTGGCCTCGGCCGCGACGATTGCTTCACTCGGCTCGACGACTTCGAGCAGTCGATCGGCCGCTTGCTTGCTGTCGGCAAAGTGGCCTGGGAAGACCGCCATCGGTGTCGCGTTCTCAAACGCGGTGAGCGACATCATGATGAGCATGGCCAAAAATAGGCCGTTCAACTCGCCGTCGACGACGAGATACGCCCCGATGGCAAGAACACCCCACGAGACGAGCAGGGATGCCGCCACGACGAGTGACGAGTTGAAGAACTGATTCGTCACATCCCGCTTCTGCGCTTCGGCGTAACGGTCACTCTGTTCGAGCAGCTCGCCGCGTGTCCGTCCAAGTTGATGATGAAGCAACAAATCGCGATATCCGTACATCATCTCTGTCATCCCACTCGACAGGTCACCCCGTAAGGCGCGAAGCTCGCGGTCGTGCTTGGCACAGATTCGGGCGAAGAACGCCGGAATCAAAAAGCCGGTCACGAACACACCGAACAAAATCCAGAGGCTGACCCACATCGAGAAATACGTGACGAAAAAAATCGTACTCAAGAAGACGAGCACCAAGATAATCGGCGGATAGAATACCCGTAAAAAGTAGTTTTGCAAGCTCTCGACGTCACCGACGACGCGAGCGAGCAAATCTCCGCTCCGATACTTGGCAAAGATGCTCGGCACGAGCGGTTCGAGCTGGCGGTAAAACCGGACCCGCAACTCGCTCAAAATCGTGAACGTCGCCCGGTGCGAGGCAAGGCGCTCTTGATAACGCGCACTCGCCCGAATCACACCGAACAATTTAATCAAAACGACAGGCACCATGAGCGCATAGAGCGGCGGTACGAGACCGGCCCGTGAGACGAGGTAACCGCTCGCCGCGAACAAGGCGACGGCCGCGATGCCGGCCACGTACCCAAAGAAGATCGAGAGGACGATATCCTTCTTCTCGCGCATCATCCATTTCGTGATCGTCCAAAGTGAGTTCATCCTCTCACCCCTTTCTGTAGCGTGAACAAGTCAGCGTATTGCGGAACGCTGAGCAATTCGTCATGCGTACCTTGGGCGAGGAGCTTCCCATCGTCCATGAACCAAATCGCGTCCGCCTGCTTGATCGTATGCAAGCGATGCGCGACCGTGACAAGCGTCGCCTCGCGCGACAACTCCTCAATCGAGCGCCGAACGATTTGCTCCGTCACTAAATCGAGCCCTGTCGTCGGTTCATCGAACAAGATGATGCCCGGTCGTTTCAAGAAGGCGCGGGCCAAGGCGAGCCGTTGCCGTTCGCCTCCAGACAATCCATAACCGCCTTCACCGAGTTCGGTATGAATGCCGTTCGGCAATTGCGCGATGACATCGTTCAATCCGGCTGCATTCGCGGCTTCAAGGATGTTTATCTCGTCGGCCGTTTCCCCGAGGGCGATATTATCGGCGACGGTACCGGCGAACAAATACGGATTTTGTGAGATGTAGCCAATCGTGTCATACCATGACGAATCGGTGTATGTCTCGAGCGGTTCTCCGTCGACGAGGACACGTCCACTGTCCGGTTTCACGAGCCCGGACAACACGTTCAATACGGTCGTCTTACCGGACCCGCTCGCCCCGACGAGCGCCACGTGGGCACCGGCAGGAATCACACCGCTTAATGGATGCAGCGTAAAGCGTCCACCTTCATAGGCGAACGAGACGGCGTCGAGCTCGAGGTCGGGTGTCGGGCTCGTCAACGTCCGGTCGCCCCAGGTCAAGCGTTCATCCGGTGCATCGAGCGCCTCGAAAATACGGTCGGCCGCCCCCATGCTGCCTCGTCCGGTGTGGAACGCACCGCCGAGGTCTTTGATGGCCAAATAGTATTCCGGGGCCAAGACGAGAATCAAAAAGCCGGAGAAGAACGTCAAGTTCTCCCAGACGACCATTTGGAGCGCCACTTCGAGTGCGACGACGCCCGTGCTGAGCATCGAGATGAACTCGAGCATGAGACCCGACAGGAACGCCGTCTTCAAGACGACCATCGTCGCGTCGCGGAAATCGAGACTGCTCTTTTCAATCGCTTGCGCCTCACGCTCGGTCCGACCGTATAGTTTGAGCGTCGTTAATCCTTGCAACACGTCCAAGAACTTGCCGGAGAACTGATTCATTTTCTCCATCTGCTGTTCTGACTTCTTCTGGGTCGCAATCCCGATGATGATGAAGAAAATTGGGATGAATGGAGCCGTCACCATCATGATGACGCCTGAAATCCAATGTTGGCTGAAGACGACGACGAGAATGAGTAGTGGAATAATCGACGTTTGAATGACTTGCGGCCAATATTGGCTAAAGTAGGCATCGACTTCGTCGACCGCGTCCATGAACACGCTCACCTTTTTACCGGATTGACCGGATAGTGACGTCTCAATCGGATTCGACGTATAGCGGTCGAGCAATTGCAATCGGAGTGTTCGTTTCGCCTTTTCTGACAGGCTCGCTCCAATCCTCCCCGACATATAGCCGAAACCAGCTCGTGTGACGAGCGCGAGGATGAGCCACCCGAGCGTCGGAACGATGCTTTCAAACGATGCATTTTTTAAAAAGACTTGATCGACAATGTCGACAATCAAATAGGCTTGAGCTAAAATCGACAACCCGATCATCACTGCCGCGATGATGAGTCCGACGATATGGCGTTTTTCTGCTAAAGCGAGAGCTTGCAGTCGTTTCACTGCGTTCATCCTTTCTATCAATCAGGAGACTTTTTCTTTGTGAGGATTCTCACTAATTATACCTGATGCACCCTTGCAAGGCGAACGCTTCGCTTCCTCAGACATGCAAAAAACGCCACGTCCCACACGCGGCGCCATCACAGCGACTGTTCAAAATATTCAGGATGACCGATCATCAATTCCCGCGCATCAAATTGAAGCACGTCTTCTTTTCGCAACCGCGACAAGATGTTCGATACGGTCTCTCGTGACGTGCCCGACAAGCGCGAAATCTCAATCGTCGTGAACGGGCAGCGGACACGAACGCCCGTCGCTTCCGCCTCCCCGAGGTCTTCAATCAAGTAATGAATCGTGTTGAGCACCCGGTCGGTCGCACTCGGTGTGATGATGTCCTGGACACGGCGCTCGTGCAAATCGAGAATCCGGTTCATCTGTCCGACGATGTGGAGCAACATCGATGCGTTCCGCGAGACGAGTTGTTCGAATCGATCGGTCGGCATATAGATGACCTCGATATCGGTCAACGCCTCGGCTGAATGTTGATAGTACGGTTCCGTCAGCAAGCCGCGATACGGGAACAACTGCTTCGGTTTCAAGTAGTCCGTATATTGATGTGTCGCCGTCTCGTTGCAACGTTCAAGCTTCACATAACCGCTAATCAAGAAATAGACCCGTTCCCGGGGATCGCCCTCTATGAACAAGAGTTGACCTTTCCGATACGTGCGGCAATAGACATGCGGCAACAGCGCCTCGAGCTCTCGTGTGGCACATTTGGCGAACACATCAAGCTGTCTCAAATCGTCCACCGTCCATTTTGGTTTCATGTCGCATCCTCCAATCCATCTTGCCTCTCTTTTAAGTATAAAGCGACCTCTTATTGAAAACGCTTACAAAATCCGACGATTTTCTGACAAAAAAAGAAGGGCATGAACCGCCCCTCTTCGTCACAATAAAGTATTCAGTCGAGCATCAATTCCATGATCGCGTCTTGCAGGTCGCGATCGAGTTCGAGCGCATGTAAATCGAACAGCCATGCTTCGAGTCGCGTCTTCGCCGCCGCTGACCGGTATAACCGGTCTTTTAAATCGTATGAGATTTCCGCACGGTCCAAGAAGCGATACAACCGATCGAGACGATGGTCGTTCGCCGTCACATCGACCGGGAGTTCCACGGTCAGCTCGTCTCTGATCGGTCCGAGCTCGAGGCGAAGCGTCTGTGTCTCCCGTTTGTATTCACCAGACCCGGTCACCCCTCGAAGGAGCAACGTGACATGGCGGTCCACCGGTAACACAGACCGGTCACCTGTCACTTGGATATGAAGGCTCCGTTCCTCCCAATCGAGCGTGAACGTCGTCTCGGCGTAGGCTCCCGTCTCATAGCCACGGTCCTTCCCATTGTCTTCATAGAGCGTGAACGTGTTCGAGGCGCCTGGGAAGATGAGCACTTCCAAATCGGCCGGGTTGTCGGTATCGTTTCGACCCGAATGGTGTGGTGCCATCGGGATAATCGCCCCGGCTTTGGCGAACACCGCCTGATCTTCGAGCCCACGGAACATGCGAACCGATTTGTCTCCGCTGTAGCGATGACCCGTGAAGAAGTCGAACCAGTCGCCTTTCGGTAGCCAGACGTTCGTCGCCGCCACGTGGAGCTGTCGATTCATCGGTTCGACGATTGGGGAGACGATGAGTTCACTGCCGAAGTAATACTCATTCGGCACCTCATATGCCGCGTCTTCGTCCGGGTGCTCGTAATACATCGGTAAGACGAGCGGCAAGGCGCCGACATGATTTCGCCAGTTCATCGTATAGGTATATGGAATCAATTGATGGCGCAGACGCAGGAACGTCTTCATCGACCGTTCCGCCTCGAGACCGAAGCGCCACGGCTCCTTGCCGTTGAACGTACTCAATGTCGAGTGCAGTCGCATAATCGGGCTGAATACACCGAATGCGACCCAGCGCGCGGCGAGTTCATCATCTTTCGACCCACGATAATGGCCGCCGATGTCATGACTCCACCAGCCATAGCCGATATTGGCCGCCGTCGCTGTAAAGTATGGTTGGAAGGCCAGGGACGCCCACGAAATCAACGTGTCGCCCGAAAAACCGACCGGATACCGATGGCTGCCCGGCCCGGCGTAACGGGAGAAGATGAGCGGACGGTTGCCGTCACGGGCGATGTCGGCCGCATGATAGTGATTTAACATCCAGAGCGGGTCGAGCCCCTCCATTTTCGAGGTCGAGCCTTGTTGCCAGTCAATCCACCAAAAATCGACGCCGTCGACTTCATGCGGATGGTGCATCTGCTCGAAATAAGCTTGAATGAAGCGCTTATCAGAGAAGTCGAACGGAATGCGGTCACCCTGGGACGGGTCGATGCCCATCGCCTCGGCCATCGCCGTATACTGATCTTCGAAGGCACGCACGCCGTCCGCCGGGTGCAAGTTCAACGTGACGAGCAGACTCTCTTGTTTGAGCCACGTCAAGAAGCCTTTCGGGTCCGGGAACAGGTTTTTATTCCATGAATAACCCGTCCATCCGCTCCCGTATTCTTCGGGGACATCGGTGACGTGCCAATCCATGTCGATGACGCTGACCGAGAACGGGATGTCTTCTGTCTTAAACCGACGCATGAGTTCTTTATATTCCGTCTCGTCGTAGCGCCAATAGCGGCTCCACCAGTTGCCGAGCGCTTTTCGTGGCAACAGCGGCGTCGGGCCTGTCAGTTGATAGAAGTCACGCAGCGCCCGCTTATATTCATGTCCATAACCGAAATAGTACAAGTCATGGATATGCTTCCGTCTCGGTTCCACAAAACGATCCTCGGTCATGATGAACGAATCGGAGTCATCGATGACGGCATATCCTTGTTTTGAGGCGATGCCCTCACCGAGTTCCGTCGCCCCGTCGACATGGTCGAGCGTTCGCGCCGTCCCTTTCAACGTCCGCTCCGGTCCGTTAAATGTATAGCGGCTATAGTACGTACTGAAGTTCCCTTTCACATCGACGTAGAGCGTGTTCGGCGCGAACGGCCCTTTCGTGTAATAGAGGTGGACGTGCTCCGTGATGATTTGCAGTTCCGTCTCATCCTCGATCACGCGAAACTCCGGGACTGCGAACGCCCGGTTAAAGACGACTTGGGTCGGCCGGTCCTCGAACACTCCATCTTCCGCGTATTCCATCCGAATCAGTTGGCTCGTCAGTACCGTGAAGCGATAGCAGCTCCCTTGGACGATTGCTCGATTATCTGCCTGTGGTTTCATTTGTTGCGTATAGACGTTCTCCTCTTCAAATAGACGCATAAGCTCGAGCGTTACCGCTCTTCGTCACTCCCCTTCTAATTTGTGCAAACGTTTACACTCAAAATGATAGCAATGTCTAAATCGACATACAACATTCCTTCCCCATGTCGGACCATAAAAAACGACGAGCTACCAATTCAGAAAAAAAGCCACAGACGCTGTTGTCTGTGGCGTTGAGTTTATTGTTGGAGCGTCGCGGCGAGTCGGACGCGCGTCCCGACTTCGCCTCGGACCGCCGCAAGGGCTTGTTCGAGCGACGTGATGACGGCGACCCGGTCGTGGCCTGACTCGGCGAACTGAAGGGCGGCCCGAACTTTCGGCAACATACTGCCCGGTGCGAACTGGCCTTCGGCGATATACGTCTCGAGCTGTTCTTTCGTCGTCTCCTCGAGCGCCCGAGCCGACGGGGTCCCGAAATCGACGAACACGTGCTCGACGGCCGTCAAAATGAGGAGCATGTCGGCGTCGACGAGATCGGCGAGTTTCGCAGCGGCGAAATCTTTATCGATGACCGCCTCGACACCGACATAACCATCTGGTGTATCGATAACGGGAATCCCGCCGCCGCCAGAGGCGACGACGATGTGCTCATGGGCGACAAGGTCACGGATGACCGCGTGCTCGAGAATCGCCACTGGAAACGGACTCGGGACGACGCGGCGATAGCCGCGACCGGCGTCTTCTTTGAACACATAACCGGTCGTCCGTTCCATCTGCTGCGCTTCCGCCTCGTCGTAGAAGGGACCAATCGGCTTCGTCGGGTGACTGAAGGCACTATCGTTCGGGTCGACGACCGACCGCGTGACGATTGGCGCGACCGAACGTTCCAAACCGCGCGATCTCAGAGCTTTCGTGAGGGCATTCTCGAACCAATAGCCAATCATCCCTTGTGTCATCGCCCCGCAAACGTCGAGTGGCAAGGCAGGCGTCGCCGGACTATCTGACGCAGCCTGTTGCAACATCAAATTCCCGACTTGCGGCCCGTTCCCGTGGGTGATGATGACCTCAATCCCTTCGGCGACAAGCGCGGCCAGAGATTCAGCCGTCGCCTCGACGGCTCGAATTTGAGCCTCGGCCGTCGCATCTTTTCCTTGTTGAATCGCATTTCCACCTAGTGCGATGACTACTCGTTTATTCCGCATATTGGTTTCCCCCGATCAAAAGACTGAGATATTTCCTGAGACGATGCGCACGACGGCCAAGATGGCGAGCGCGGTCAAGACCCCGGCCACAATCCATTCCGTCTTCGTCAACGTCTTGATGCCGTTCTCACGCTGTGCCTTGATATAGAGCAACGTACCTGGTGCGTACAGTAAGGTCGTCAAGAGCAGATAGTCGATTCCAGCCGCATAGATGAGCCAAATCCCGTAAATCGAGGCGACGGCTCCGATGATGAGGTCGCGAGTCCGGCGTTCACCGGCGTTATAGCCGATGCCGTTCTTCGCGACTTTGACTTGATAGAAGGCCGAGAAGACGTACGGAATCAAGATGGCGCTCGAAGCGAGCGAGAAAGCGAAATTATACGCCGCATCCGAGAACAGGAACGTGAAGAGGAACAATTGAATCAATCCGTTCGTGAGCCAGAGCGCGTTGGCCGGCGCGCTGTTCTTATTCTCTTTCGTGAACCATTTCGGGAACACGCCGTCTTTCCCGGCCACGAATGGAATCTCGGCGGCAAGTAACGTCCACCCGAGCCACGCCCCGAGGACAGAGATGACGAGACCGCCGTTGATGAGCATCGCGCCCCACGGTCCGACCGCCGACTCGAGCAAGTACGCCATCGCCGGTTGCGAGGCGTTCGCCACGTTCTCTGGATTCATGAGACCGAGCGACATGACCGAGATGAGCAGATAGATGACGAGTGTCCCGAGCAACCCGATGACCGTCGCTTTCCCGACGTCCGAGCGCTTGCGGGCCCGTCCGGATAAGACGACCGCCCCTTCGACACCGATGAACACCCATAGTGTGACGAGCATCGTCGAGACGACCTGGTCTCTCACACTACCCCATGAGAAACCACCCTGGCCCCAGAAATCGAACGTGAAATTATCGAGGTTGAAGAAGAATAAGGTGATGGTGATAAAAGCAAAAATCGGTACGAGTTTCGCAATCGTCGTGATGATGTTGATCATGGATGCTTCATGAATGCCTCGTAAAATGAGCGAATGAACGAGCCACAGCATAATCGAGGCGCCGATGATGGAGGCGATGTTTTGACCGCCTTCGAAGATTGGGAAGAAATAACCGACCGAACTGAACAGGAGCGTCGCATAGGCGACGTTACCAAGCCATGCGGAGAGCCAGTAGCCCCACGCCGAGTTGAACCCCATGAACTGACCGAAGCCGGCCCGGGCGTAACTGTACACCCCTCCGTCGAGGTCTGGACGACGCATCGTCAAATTTTGAAAACTGAGACCGAGTGCGATAATCCCGATTCCGGTGATGACCCACCCAATCAAAATCGCCCCCGCGTTCGCACCTTGGGCCAAATCGGCCGCCAAGTTGAAGGCTCCCCCGCCAATCATCGAACCGACGACGAGTGCCGTCAACGCCCCGAGCCCTAATCGTCGATCCTTTTTCTCCGGTTGTACGCCAGCCGTTCCACTTGAGTCATGCGCTATTTTCGTAGACATTGAACTCATCCCTTTCGTTTAGTACGAACCGGAGGGGAAACCCCTCCCGTCCGTCAGCGTTCAAGCCATTCGTTCGTGTCGGTGAGCGTCGCCGCCATCACAGCTTTAATCGTGTGCATCCGATTCTCCGCCTGATCAAAGACGAAGGAATGACGACTCCGGAACACCTCGTCCGTGACTTCCATCTCGGTCAGACCGTATTCGGCATGGATGGCTCGGCCAACCTCGGTCTCCAAGTCGTGGAAGGCTGGCAGACAGTGAAGGAACATGACGTCTGGATTATTCGTCTTCGTGAGCATGTCCATGTTCACTTGGTAAGGATGGAGCAACTTGATCCGCTCGGCGAATTCCGCCTCTTCGCCCATCGACACCCACACATCGGTGTAAATCACGTCGGCGTCGGCGACCGCTTCATCGATACTCTCGGTCAACGTAATTTTCGCTCCCGTCTCGGCAGCGACCGAGCGGGCAAAATCGACGACCTCATCTGACGGCCAGAGCGATTTCGGCGCGCAGATGCGCATGTCCATCCCGACTTTGGCCCCACCAATCAAGAGCGTGTTGCCCATATTGTTGCGTCCATCGCCGACATAGACGAAGCGAATGCCAGACAACTCGCCTTTCTGTTCTTTGACGGTCAAGAAGTCGGCCAAGATTTGAGTCGGATGATATAAGTCCGTCAACCCGTTCCATACCGGGACACCAGCATCTTTGGCCAAACCTTCGACCGTCTCATGGGCGAACCCACGGAACTGGATGCCGTCGAACATACGTCCGAGCACGATGGCCGTGTCTCGAACCGATTCTTTTTTGCCGAACTGGATATCCGATTTCCCGAGGTATTCCGGATGCATGCCGAGATCGATGGCCGCCACAGTAAACGCACAACGCGTCCGTGTCGATGGTTTTTCAAACAAGAGCGCCACGTTCTTCCCTTCACAGATGCGGTGCGGGACGCCTTGTTGCTTTTGACGCTTGAAGGCGGCCGATAAATCGATCAAATAGTTCAACTCGTCTCCTGAAAAATCGTTCAATGATAGAAAATGACGGCCTTTCAAATCAAAGTTGTACGTTGTGGACATGCTCGTTTCCTCCTCGTTAAATGTCTTCGCGGATAATCGGACAGCTCATACAGCGTGGACCCCCACGACCACGCGACAGTTCACTCGACATGATTTCGATGACTTCAACGCCCTCGGAACGGAGCAACTCGTTCGAAACGTAGTTGCGGTCGTACGTGACGACGACGCCTGGGGCGATGGCGAGCGTGTTCGACCCATCGTTCCATTGCTCGCGGGCAGCGGCAATCGGGTCCCCGCCCCCACATGGAATTAAGACGATCTCATCGAGACCGAGTGCGGCTTTTAACACGTTCAACAGATCCGTATGCTGCGTGATGTGAAGTTCGCCTACGGCGTTCAACGTCAGTTCAAAGATATTCATCTTGCCTCCTGGACCTTGGATGAACGGATGAATCGTGAACTTGTCATGGTCGACCATCGTAAAGACCGTGTCGAGATGCATGAACGCGCGCGATTTCGGAATCTCGATGGCGATGACTTTCTTGAATGTACCGCCTTTTTTCAACAAGTTGAGGGCGACCCGTTCAATCCCTTGGGCCGTCGTTCGTTCGGAAATCCCGATGGCGACGACTTCCTTCGACAACACGAGCTCGTCCCCCCCCTCCATCGCGAAACGATAGTCGCGGTCCGACCAAATCGGGATGTCGTGTTTCGCGAATCGCGGATGATAGCGCATAATATATTGTGTGAACAACGATTCACGACGACGAGCCGGCTCTTTCATCCGGTTGATGGATAGCCCGTTGCCGATTGCTGCCGCCGGGTCACGGGTGAAGTATAAGTTCGGCATCGGATCGAGATAGAACGGATACGTGTCCTCAATCATCTCGTGTAAGTGGCGCCGTTTTTCGGGCTTAATCTCAGACTTGCGAATGCCGGCCATGACGGTTTCAATCAATTTTTCGTTGTCGTAGGCGAGCAAATATTCTTTAAGTGTCTCGTACGAGCCGTTGATATTCGATTTTGACTCCGCCAAGATATCGGCGACGAATCGTTCGCGCACCCCTGGTAGTGATAACGTTTCCGCCATCAAATTTTCTAGATAGAGTACTTCGACGCCTCGATTTTGCAGCACGCTCGCAAAGTAGTCGTGTTCTTTTTGAATGACTGGAAGATGGGGAATGTCGTCAAACAGGAGTCGTTCCAAATATTCCGGGGTCAAATTTTCGAGTTCGCGTCCTGGACGTTTTAAAAGGACGGTCCTGAGTTCACCAATTTCTGAATACACGTGGATCGGATGTTTCAGCGTAGTATCCCGTGCGGTTTGTTGATCCGTCATCGATATCATCTCGCTTCCTCCTTGTGATTCGGGTGTGTTGCTACCCTTACATTATCAACTTACCCATTTCCACGATGGGCAAGTCCGACGTTTGGACTGTGGTGGATTCCACACTAAAGTGCATAGACCATGACGTGACATGAATGAACAATCACTCGAGAAACGGTGTGGCCCCTCGAATCGAGAGAAAGTGACGTATACACGCTGTATAGATTGTGAAAAAAATTCATAGCTTTTTTTTGATTTTGTTTGAGACCGCTCAAACTCGTGACATAATATAGACAAATGATGTGAAAAGGAAGTGAGTCGATGGCAATCGAACGTACAGAACGCGCCCGTCATGAAGCCCAAGTGACAGCGCTCATTCAAAAAGGGGACCCGGTCGATTTCCGCGACGTGTTCCTCACCCTCCACCCTGGTGAACAGGCCGACCTGTTCATCGAACTTGAACGTCCGGCCCGTGAGTTCGTCTACGAGGCGTTATCCCCGGAAGCGTTCACCGACTTGTTTGAAAAACTTGAACTGGACGAACAGGAACAGTTCATTCAAGAGATGCCACGTCCGTTCGCCGTACGTGTGTTGAACGATATGTTCTCGGATAACGCCGCCGACTTGATGACCGAGCTCCCAGACGACTTCATGAACGAACTGTTCGAGTTGATGGACGAGACCGAGGCGACCGAGGTCAAAGACTTGATGCGCTATCCGGACGATACGGCCGGTGCCATCATGACGACCGAGTTTATCGTGTTGAAGGCGGACAAGACCGTAGGTGCGACACTCGAAGACTTGCGCGAACTTGGACCGGAAGCCGAGACAATCTATTACCTGTACGTCATCGACACCGATCGCCGGCTCGTCGGCGTCGTCTCGCTACGCGACTTGATCGTCTCCCCGCTCGACGTGCAAATCGCGGACATCATGGGCCGGCGCGTCGTGTCGGCCCACGTCCTCGCCGACCAGGAAGACTTGGCCCGGACCGTTCAGAAGTATGACTTATTGGCCCTGCCTGTCATCGACAGCGAGGACCATCTGCTCGGGATCATCACGGTCGACGATGTCATGGACGTCATCGAACGCGAGACGACCGAGGATTTCGAAGAGCTGTCGGCGACGAAAGGTTCGTCGGACATCAACATGGGACCGGTCGAGGCGGCGATGAAGCGCGCGCCATGGATTATTAGCCTCATGTTCCTCGGGATGATCACTGCGTCGACAATCGGTGGTTTCGAGGACACGCTCGAAACGATCGTCTTGCTCGCCGTCTTCATGCCGCTCGTCATGGGTTCGGCCGGTAACGCCGCCACCCAATCGCTCGTCGTCGCCGTCCGCTCAATCGCGCTCGGGACGATTAATCGAAAGAACGTGTTGAAGATGATTCGTCGTGAGTTCGGGACGGGCGTCTTGCTCGGTCTCGCCTGTATGGTCGTCATCTTCGGCGTCATCACCGTCCTCTATGACAGTGCCTTAATCGGCATAATCGTCGGTCTGTCGATTTTTGCGTCGCTCAGCGTGGCGACCATCGTCGGGACGCTCGTGCCGCTCTTGATCAATCGATTGAAACTCGATCCAGCCGTCGCGTCGGGTCCGTTCATCACAACAGTCGTCGACAATCTCGGCTTAATCATTTATTTCACGGTCGCGACTTCGTTGCTTCGCTTTTTTTGACACCTGACCTCTCAGGTGTCTTTTTTTGTTGTGAGGTTTGTTACAGTTCTTTTACAAAAGAGAAAACGGGAAATAATCATACTTCGTGAAGGGTAGTTATGAAAAAGTACTTATAAATAAGAAGAAGTTGAGGGAGGGAATGTCGTTGACCATTCAACAAGTTGTTTACATATTAATCACAGGGGCCTTATTCATGGGGCTCGTCGCTTACGTGTCTTATCGCATGACGAAAGGGAAAGTCGAGAGTGCCGACGACTACTTCTTGGCAGGACGGGGGCTAACCGGCATCTTTATCGCCGGATCACTCTTATTGACGAACTTGTCAGCCGAGCAGTTGATCGGCTTAAACGGGCAATCGTTCGCCGGCAACATGTCAGCCATGGCGTGGGAAGTCACAGCCGGAATCGCCGCCATCATCATGGCGCTCTTTTTACTGCCGCGTTTTCTCGGAATCGGGATTTCGACGATCCCTGAATTTTTGAGCCAACGGTATGACGAGGACGTCCGCCGCTTGACGGTCCTGTTGTTCTTGTTCGGCTATATGTGCGTCACGATCCCATCGATGCTCTATTCCGGCGGATTGGCCGTCCTGCAACTGTTTGACGTACCGGAATTACTCGGAATCAGCTTCGAGCAGTCGCTCTGGCTCGTCATTTGGTTCATCGGGATTATCGGAGCCGTTTACGCCATTTTCGGTGGTCTCCGCGCCGTCGCCGTCTCCGACACGTTGAACGGGATCGGATTAATCATCATCGGTTTCCTCGTCCCGACGCTCGGCTTCATCGCGCTCGGTGACGGCAACCTCGTCGATGGGATGAAGACGATTGCAACCGAGAATCCAGAGAAACTGAACGCGATCGGTTCAGAGAACGATTCCGTTCCGTTCTTGTCCATCTTCACGGGGATGATTTTTGCGAACTTGTTTTATTGGGCGCTCAATCAATATGTCATCCAACGGGCACTCGGGGCGAAGAACTTGGCCGAGGTCAAAAAGGGGTACTTTTCACCGGTTATTTGAAGTTGCTCGTCCCGATTTTCATGCTGCTTCCAGGGATTATCGCGTTCCATTTGTATGGCACGAACGTCGATAAGGCGGACCTCGCTTATCCGAGCTTGATTGCCGACTTGTTGCCGATGTGGCTCATGGGCTTCTTCCTCGCCGTCTTGCTCGGTGCCGTGTTCAGCTCGTTCAACTCGTTGCTCAATAGTATCGCCACCTTATTCGTGCTCGATATTTATAAGCCGAAGTTCAAACCGGACGCGTCTGACAAAGATTTGATTCGTGTCAGCAAATGGTTCGGGACGTTCGTCGCGCTCGTCTCGTTCTTCGTCGCTCCGAACTTGATGTACGCACCGGACGGACTGTGGGACTTGATTCGCCGCTTCACCGGTTTCTTCAATATCCCGATTCTCGTCATCGTCTTAATCGGGATGCTCGTGAAGCGCGTACCGCCGATTGCCGCGAAACTCGTCATCGGCTTCCACGTCGTCACGTATTACTTCCTCGTCTGGGGAACGGAGCAGTGGTTCGGCTTCGACCTTGGCATCAACTTCATTCACATTTACGGGATTTTGTTCGTCCTCGAAACGACCATCATGCTCGTATTCGCAAAAGTTCGACCGATGCAACACATCAATCCGATTCGCATCGATCTTGGCCGCGTCAAGCCATGGCGTCATGCAATTTCGACTTCCATCATCCTTGTCGCGTCGATGATTTTCGTCTACTTCGTCTTCTCACCGATCGGTCTCGCCTATGCGGACGGGATTGTCTCGAGCTGGTTCTGGCCGGCGACCATCGCCTTGTTCGTTGTGACGGGTGGCCTCGTTTGGGCGTCCTATCGCTACTGGCTCCCGAGATATGAGGTTTACTTGACGAATCTCGGTACGACGGACACTGACCGTGAAGAAGCGATTGGTGAATAATCAGCGTCTCCTCCGCCTTTGACGGAGGAGACATTTTTTTGTGTGGTTAGGGATTGATTGGCCGTATGCTATGCTAAAAACACTAGACAAACTTTCGGAGGTGCCCGATGAACAAGCTTTTGGACGACGACTTTACTGACCTTCCCATTAAACCTGATTTTTCTGGATCGGCGCTCGTCATGCGACAGAACGACATCCTGTTCGACCATCAACAAGGTTATGCGAATCGGGCGGAACGCATCGAAAATCGAACGTCGACCCGATTCGGTATCGCTTCGGGCTGTAAGTTGTTCACGGCCATCGCCGTCTGCCAGCTCATCGAACAAGACAAGTTGGCATTCACATCGACGCTCGGCGAATGCCTCACCATCGATTTTCCAACGTTCGATCCGGCCGTGACAGTCGAACAGTTGCTCACTCACACGTCCGGCATCCCCGATTATTTCGACGAGTCTGTCATGGACGATTTTGAGGAATTGTGGCGGCAACGTCCGATGTATCACATCAGGCAGCTACGTGACTTTCTTCCGATGTTCCAGCACGAACCGATGCGACAAGAACGGGGCGTGTTCCAATACAATAATGCCGGGTATATCCTACTCGGCCTCATCATCGAACAAGCGAGCGGGTTGACGTTCTCGGACTATATCGAACGATTCGTGTTCAAACCGGCCGACATGACCGATTCGGGGTACTTCTCCCTCGATGCCTTACCAGCGCACACGGCGCTCGGGTATATCGACAATGTGGACGGCTCTTGGCGGACGAACCACTATTCGATTCCCGTCAAAGGCGGCGCGGACGGCGGCGCGTTCGTGACGGCACAAGATATGGCCAAACTTTGGAGCGCCCTGCTCGGTCATCGCCTGCTTGGGGAGGCGATGACGTCACGGTTGCTCACGCCTCACGTGCCAGTGAACGAAACAGGCGCACATTATGGCTACGGTCTGTGGATTCAATTGGACGCGAATCGACACGTCTTCAAATATCATGTCATGGGTTATGACCCCGGCGTCAGTTTTCATTCTGCTTACTACCCGGCCACAGACATCGTCTCGGTCGTCTGTTCGAACGAGTCAGACGGGGCGTTCGACCTCATGAAAGTCATCGAACAGAAAGCAGGTGTGTCTTCTTGAATATCCGCCCATACGAAGAACGTGACTTCGAACAGATTCAAGCGTTGAATGAAGCGGAAGGTTGGAGTCAACTCGTCCGACAACACGAGTTGACGAAACAGGCGTGGCGGCAATCGAACGTCGCCTATGTCGTCGAGTCAGAAGGACAGGTGATCGCCTACTTGCGTGGATTGACCGACACGACCGTGAGCCTGTACGTGTGCGAACTGCTCATCGCGGCCTCGCACCGTCGCCTCGGGATTGGCGAGCGACTGCTGTCACACGTGCATGCGCTCTACCCCGAAACGCGCCTCGAGATGCTCGCGAGCGCTTCATCCCACACGTATTACGAGAAATTGAATTTCCGTCCGTTTTACGGATATCGGAAGACGATTCACGAATAGGAGGAACTGCCATGAAACTAGCTATTGTGACCGGTGCATCGCGCGGCCTCGGCCGTGCCATCGCCGAGGAATTATTGAAGCGTGATTATGAGGTCGTCAATTTTTCACGGACGCAGGCGACCGATGCCTCGTTCCGTCACGTCAAGGTCGACTTAGCCGATCCGACAAGCACACTGGCCGCGATTGGACAGATGAAGCCGCTCATCGAGACGGCAACGTCCTTGCTCGTCGTCCAAAATGCGGCGTTGATTGAACCGATTCACCGGGCCGGTCAAGTGGATGATGCGCAGCTTATCGCCCACGTCCAAGCCAATCTGCTCGCCCCGATGCTCTTGACGAACGCGGTGCTCGCGTACGACTTGCCCGTCTCGCTCATCCATGTGACCTCAGGGGCCGCCAAGCGCCCCATCTCGGGCTGGAGCGCCTATTGTGCGACGAAAGCCGGGCTCGACCATTTCACGGAGACGGTCGCCCTTGAATTGACCGGGACGGACGACAAGGTCGCCTTGTTCAATCCAGGCGTCATGGACACCGCGATGCAGGAAAGCATTCGGGCCTCGTCAGAAGACGCGTTCCGTGACGTTGAACAGTTCCGCTCCTATGTGACGGAAGGACGATTGCGCACCCCTGAGACGGTTGCCCGCATTTTGGCGAAACACTTGCTAGACGAGCCGTTCGAGAATGGCAAGACGTATTCGGTGTATGACCTAGACTGATTTTTCACCTGGTATAAAATTCAGCCACCCTTTTTAGGTTCAACCGCCTACACTAGAGACAGATGAAATGAGAAAGGGTGGCTAAGTCATGAAGACGATTGCAGGAGGATTATTATTTTTCGGCTTGTTCAGTCTCGGATTGTCGTTCACGATGATTGGGGACACGGCGATTGTCGGAGCGATGGTGAGCGGTGTCGCCATCTTATGTAGCGTCGGGCTTTGGTTCGGAGCGACAGAAGTAACGCGCATCCGTGTTGCTCTCCTCGACAGCAAAAAAACGTCTTTCCCTGAATGAGGGAAAGACGTTTTTGGATTCATTGATTGTCTTCTTCTTCGTAATCATCATCAGCATATTCCTCGAAATCATACTCTTCGAAGTCCGCTTCATCGATAAAGATGTCGCGGTCATTGACGACGTGAATCGGACCGTTGGCCACATCGATTCGAATCGTCCATGCCCATGGAATGCGCAATCGGCTATAAACGCCTGTCCAGAATTCCATCGATTCTTGCTCGTATCGTTCGAACTCTGCCAGCAACTCTTTAAAAGTGATTCCTGACAACTGGAAGTTTGAGTCTTGGATTCGCTCAAGGGCATTATGCGTCGCCTCGAGCTCCGCCGCACGTACCATTTCTTCGGCCGTAGCCATCTCAAGAATGGTTCCATCCGGTGGCAGAATGTCGTATACGTTAAACAATTCGCCTTCTTCTACTTCTTCATCAAACTCATAGTCGTCGTGCCGCATGCTTCATTCCTCCTCACTCTAGTTGAATCTCTTTCATTGTACCATTCCACTCCCTGTTAGAACGAAACATTCGTGTATATATTTTGGCAGGTGGGGAATGATAACAAAGGAATAGAATACGTATCAGCGAAAGGGGCCAATTGACCATGAACGAATCATTTCAAGCACTCGTCCTCGACAAAAAAGACGACCGTCTCCATTCCACGGTGACCGACGTCAAATTCGACGCCCTTCCGAGAGAAGAAGACGGCAACGTCCTCGTCGAAGTCCATTATTCAGCGCTCAACTACAAAGACGCTCTCGGGCTGACCGGATCCGGCAAAATCGTCAGTCATTATCCGTTCATCCCCGGGTGCGAGTTCGTCGGGAAAGTCGTTGAATCCGACCATCTCGATTTCAAAGCCGGCGACGATGTCATTGCGACCGGTTTCGGCATCGGCGAACGACATTTCGGTGGCTTCAGCCGTTACGCTCAAGTCCCTGGGAACTGGCTCATCAAACTACCGAAAGGCATGGCGCTGCGAGATGCAATGACAATCGGAACGCCAGGACTTACCGCCATGTTCGCTGTTGAGGCGCTCGAACACGAGGGTGTGCATCCTGGTCAAGAAGTACTTGTGACCGGTGCTTCCGGGGGAGTCGGCAGTTTTGCCATCGCCTTGCTCCACAAGCTCGGCTATCACGTGATTGCCTCGACCGGCAAACAAGACCCGGCGTATTTGCGCGACCTCGGTGTCGAGAACGTGATGGCCCGAAGCGAGCTCGAAGGACCGGCCCGACCGCTGGATGAACAGCGGTTCGATGCTGCCATCGACTCGGTCGGAGGCGAGACGCTCGGTAATATCCTCAGCCGAACGCGCTATGAAGGGACGGTCGTTGCGTGTGGGCTTGCCGGTGGCCATGAGCTCCACACGACCGTCTATCCGTTCATCTTACGAGGCGTACGGCTCATCGGCATTGATTCGGTCATGCAACCCATCGTACGTCGTCTGAAGGCGTGGGAACGATTGGATGAGCTGCTTGATTCTAACGTGCTCAACCATATGATTCATGAGATTCCGTTGCATGACGTCCCTCGCCACGCTGAGGCGATGATGCGCGGCGAACTGAGCGGCCGGACCGTCGTTCGGATCCATGACTAACAAACAGGGCTGAATCCATCGATTCAGCCCTGTCCCTGTATTCTCCATGGTGGTGGAATTATAAAGTGAATCCGGCTGGTGCGTCTTTGACGACGACAATCACCTTGCCTTGGTCTAATTTTTTCTCGAGTTGGTCCGCTTCTGTCGATGAGAAGCCGAGCTGTTCGAATTGGGCTCGGAGCTCGTCCCCTTTTTTACGGAATACATTTTTCGCGGCCGTCCCCAGGCCGACGTCTGATGCCGATACTGTATTCGCGTCGGCGTTATCGGCCACACGATCGGTCCGGTCATCATCGTGGGTGACGACATAAATGTGCTTGTCCTCAATCCCTTTCGCTTTCATCGATTGAATGGCGGTCACAACTTCTTCATCATTTGTGAACTCTTTGTACAAAACTGACATGTGTAGTTCCCTCCTTCGATAGCGTTACAGTAAGAGTAATTACCTTCTTTTGCAAAAATTACACATTAAAAAACGATGACAGCTGTCATCGTTTCGTTAAACGGCCGGTTCTTGGCCTTTTAATTTTTTTAATTCATCGAGCAAAATGTCCGATTCGTTGAACGGAATCGACTCTTGTCCGACTCGTTCGACGTGGTCATGACCTTTTCCGACGACGACGATCCGTTTCCCGACGAGCGCTTGTTGCGCTGCATGGCGCAAGGCATCTCGCCGTTCCTCGAACGTCACGTAATGCGTGTTCGAATCAACACCTTCGAGCAATCCATCGATGATGTGCCTCGGGTCTTCCGTCCGCACGTCATGTACTGTCACGATTAAATCGTCTGAATAGCGGCTCGCGATTCGACCCATCTCTGCCCGCTTCGTCGGATCTCGGTCTCCGGCCGCACTCAAGACGACCACGAGCTCTCGCTCACCTTGCTGAAGCGTCGACAAACATTTTTCGAGTCCGTCCGGCGTATGGGCATAGTCGATATAAATCTCGCCATCTTCCGTATCAAGTCGCTCGAGACGACCTTTTGGAAGCGTGAGTCCTGGCACGTTGGCGATGATGGAGCGCAACATCAGTTCCGACGTCGAGACGAGACCGATGGCCGCAGCCAGGTTGGCGGCGTTGAATGCGCCCATGAAGCGGACCGGCGCCTCAATCGTCAGTGCGTTCATTTTGACGACTACCGTTTGGTCATGCCAAATGACTTGGATATCGGCCGGTACGTCGGCATGCGTGCTATACATGATACGTCGACGGGTCGGGGCAAACGCGGCCATCGTCTTACTGGCCGGGTCTTCGGCGTTCAAAATAATGGCGTCCCCGTCTGTCGTTTCGACTTGTTCGAATAATCGGGCTTTGGCCCGGGCGTACTCGTCCATTGAGCGATGGTAATCCAAGTGGTCATGCGTCAAGTTCGTGAACGCCGCCGCGTGAAATCGGACGCCTTCGACACGTCCTTCCATCATTGCATGCGAGGAGACTTCGACGACACAGTCGGTCACGCCGGCATCCGCCATCTCGGCCAAAATACGATGTAAGACGACGGCTTCCGGCGTCGTATTTGGTGTTTTTAATGTTTGATCTCTATAACGTGCTCCAATCGTACTGACAATCCCGACCGGCCGTCCGGACAGACGAAATAAATCATATGTCAATGTCGCGGTCGTCGTTTTGCCATTCGTACCGGTGACACCGTAAATACGCATCCGATGTGAGGGGTGGTCATAAAAGGCACTGGCCACCACGCCGGCTGTCCGCTTCGTGTCCGCGACGACAAGGTTCGGCACCTCAAGATCAAGCGGGTATTCCGAGATGACAGCAACCGCTCCTTTGGAGACGGCATCCTCAGCGAATTCATGTCCGTCCACCGTATAACCGCGGATACAGATAAATAAATTCCCTGGACTGACCTTTCTGGAATCTGTCTCAATTCCGGTCACCCATGGATCGCGTTCGATGTCATCCATCTCATTTTCTAGAATGGCGGATAAACGTTTCGTCCTCATGCTGTGTACTTCCTTTCTCATGGGTGTCGCTAGGTTCGCAAACCTTATCGTCATGGTACTAGATATTAGGCTGTAATGGAGATGACAAATATATTACTTCCCTTTTTACGTGCAATGCAATCGCCCAACCAAAAAATTCCTAGTCCAGGACGGGACTAGGAATGTATTTCGCTGTCGGTGAACCGAAGTCCTTGCTCATGAAGCGCGGTTTCCAAGATTCGCAGCACACTTGGCCCGACCCCATGTAAGGCCGCAATCTCTTGCTTCGTATACGTGGCCAACTGTTCGAGCGTATCGATATAGGCGGCCTTGAGCGCCCGTTCGGCCGGCGCCGAACATTTCGGAAGTGGTGTCATCCAATTCCCTCCTCTCGTCCTGAATCTCGTTCGATCGTCGGGAGACAGGCGAGGACACGTTCCATACAAAATGTCCGACGGGCCTTCTTGCGTATATCCCACGCGACAAGTCGATCGCCTTGTAGCTTCATCAGTTTGACGCGTCGCTTTGAAATGACCCCGTTCCGATCGATATACACCATTTCTACGACTTGTCCGTTCCGCATCCAACGCATGACCTCTTGCCTCATCTGATTTCCCTCCTTTTGTTACCTTTATTATATCGAACATTTGTTCGTAACTCCAGTCTAGAGGTGTGCGTTTGAGCGATTTGCCGTATGCTAGAAGAAATGAATCTTTTGCGAAAGGGGTTTACCCGATATGACCTATTTGCTGTTGGCCGTTTTGGCCATCGTCTTATTCATTTCCATGATTTATGCGGCCAAAGCCTTGCCAAATTTAAGCAATGTTTTATTCAACCGCGGCAGCCTGTTCGGTCAAGACACCGAGACCGTCACGTGTCCGAACTGTAAGAAAACCTTCAAACGGTCCGGTGGGAACACCCAGACATGCCCTCACTGTTATACGTCGTTTTAACCCAAAAACACCCGCCTGGCCGCTAGACGCGGACCTCGGGTGTTTTTTGAATGTGCTCGAAGCAACAAGTAACCGTTTACGCTCACCTTATAAGTGAAATAAGAAGGTTACGTCATTTGCCCGCAAGTCAAACCACGAGACAGTCTCATTCCTAAAGGAGTTCACCATGTCATTCATATCCGATCACGATTTATACGCACGATTGTTAAACCGCGACACTTCCGCGCTCGAACTGCTGTACGACCGCTATGAGCGCATCTTATATTCGCTCGCCCTCCGCTTGACGACGCGAGCCGACTGGGCCGAGGCCGTCCTATCCGAGGTGTTCACCGAGCTTTGGAAACGGCGTCTGCCGCTCGATTTGACGACCCATCGGCTGAGAACGCATTTGTTCGAGCGTGTGGAGACCGCAGCGCTACGTCTAGTCGCGAGCGCTTAAACCCGTCTGCTCTACCGCTCGATGTAACACTTCTAGAATCCCATCCGCATACATGCCCTCGGTGACACGACCATGTTCTCGTTTGGCTTCTTCCGTCCCGTTACCAAGCACATAGCCGTTGCCGACATACCCCAACATTCCTAAATCGTTCCCACTGTCCCCGAACGCGTAGGCGTGCTCGGTTTGAAACGTATATCGGTCGCACACGTAGTCGACTGCAGCGACTTTCCCCGCCCCTCGTGGGATGAAATCAATATCGTAGGCGTCTGCCGGATCCCCGGCGAGCGGGTTGCAACGACTAACGTTGACCGCGATTCCGAAGTCACCGGCACTCGAACGAATATGCTCGAGCTCCTGTGCGCTCTCGCCGAAGTAATAATAATTGTGCATCCAGCCGCTTGTGCCAAGATTCGTCTGTGGTTCAATCGTGAGTGTTCGCCCTAGCCTGTCGACGACTTGGGTGACGCGGTCTGAAAAATCATCGGGAAACCGTGACGAATAACCGGGATCAAGCTCCAGTTGTCCGGACGCCGTCACTTGATACAGCTCTGTCCCGAGACTCGCCGCGATTCGATGTGGGAAGTAACGCATCTCGGCCCGCTTCACTTTCTCCATAATCGTCTCGAGCGAACTCCCCGTCACCCACATCGTCGATAAGCGATGTGAATGATGATCGAGAAAATCTTCGAGTTGCCGCAAGTGCTCCAACTGCTTTGCGGAACAAGCATGCGGGAAGTACGTCTCGTCGAAATCAAAACAGATGAGCGTCCGTCCTTCCTTTGTAAATCGTTTCATCGTCATCCTCCTTGTGTCGCCATACCCCCTTCTCGTATAGTAAAAGGAGAAAGGACGTGCAACATGAAAAATCGTTTAAGCCGCTACTACTGTCAGTATAGCGGAATCGTGATCGGGTTCGGACTTGTCTTCGCCTTTTTGTTCGGCATACGGACATATTCATTTTGGCAACAATGGCTCCCGAACGGATTTGCGCTTCTCATCACATTCCTCACAGCAATGCTGTTTAGTTACGTGACGTATCGACTGCTCAGTGCCTTGAATTTGAAACTCTTTCACCGACTCGGCGACGCGACATCGACATGCTCCCGTTAAACACGGGACTACATAACGACCGTTCACAAAATAGTCACCTCAAATAGGCATCCATTTCACGGTTTCATCCGTTAGATCAATACAAGGGATTCCCTTATGGATAAAGGAGACAGCCATGACTGATATTGAATTGTACGAGCGCGTCAGGCAAAAAGACAAACAAGCGCTCGAGGCACTTTATGATCGCTATGAACGAATCCTGTATGCCTTTGTCATGCAGTTGACGAAAGACCGCGACCTCGCCGAAGAAGCGATGCAGGAAGTATTCATCAAGCTGTGGCGCGGCGGCGGCGTATATGATGACTCAAAAGGAAAATTCAAATCGTGGCTGTTCACGATGAGCCGTCACGTCACGATCGACTTGATTCGCAAACGAAAACCCGACCTGCAACTAGACGAGTCTTACGCTGAAGCCATCCCGGCCCCGGCCCCGTCCGTCGAGACCGAGGTCGAATGGCAAGAAGAGCGAACGCAAATCGAGACGGCGATGGCCGAGCTTCCGGTCGAGCAACAACAAGTCGTCCGTCTCATGTATTTCCAAGGGCTCAGCCAACAAAAGATCGCCGATGCGTGTGGCATCCCGCTCGGCACCGTAAAAGGAAGGATTCGATTAGCGTTGAAACAGTTACGAAGGCATCTATCCCATGATTTGATTGATAAGGAGGTGGAACGATGAACGCTTGTGACCAATTGATTGATTATTTCAACCAGCATTTGACGGAAGACGAACGCATCCGGTTCGAAGCGCATCTCGCGACATGTCAATCGTGTCAAGAAGAGCTCGAACAACTCGAGGCCCTCGTCGGCGGCGTCGCGTTCCTCTCTGAACCGGCTGAACCACCGAGCGGGATGAAGGCACGCATCCTCGACAACGTGTTCGCAGAAGACGATACGGAGACAGCGTCGAAACCAGACGAACCGACCCCGATCACACCGTTCACTGCCACGAAGAAGAACCAGAAGACGCCCTGGGGAGCGCTCGCTCTCGCAGCCGCACTCATGCTCTCCTTGATCGGGAACGGCTACCTGCTCTTGAACCAAGATGACCCGAGCGGCATCGCCTTGACCGAGACCGTCCCGCTCGAAGGCGATTCGGAAGGCGTGGCTTATCTGGCCGAACAGGACGGCCAGCGTCAGCTCATCGTCCAAACGAACGGACTCGATGCGCTCGAAGCGAACGAGGTATATCAAGTTTGGCTCATAAAAGACGACTCCCCGATTCCGACCGGGGCGTTCGTGACGGATGCTAAAGGGAACGGGACCGTCATCTATACACTCGATTCGACTGAATCGGAGACGGACTGGGATACCGTCGCTGTCACGAAAGAACCCGAACGGGGCAACACGGCACCAGAGGGCGACATCGTCCTCATTGCCAGCCTATAAGCAAGAACCGAATGACCTGACGCACCGCGCGTACGTGTCATTCGGTTCTTTTTTCGTTATGATGATAGAAAAGGAGTGGTACATATGCGTCAGCCTAAAATTGGTGTCGTCGGTCTCGGCGGCATCGCTCAGAAAGCGTACTTACCGATTTTATCGAACAGCACATCGTTCGAACTGATCGGTGCCTATTCTCCGACCGTCGCCAAACGCGACGCGATCTGTCGGGCCCATCGGATGGAGTCATTCACAGGACTTCCCGAGCTTGCGGCGTCCGTCGATGCGGCGTTCGTCCACAGTTCGACCGAGACGCATTTCGACGTCGTCTCCTATCTGCTCGCACACGGTGTCGATGTGTATGTCGATAAACCACTCGCTGCGACAATCGAACAGGCGGAACGTCTCGTCGAGCTGGCCGAGCAGACGAACCGGAAGCTCATGGTTGGCTTCAATCGCCGCTTCGCCCCGATGTATCAGCACGTGAAAGAAGCCGCTCCGTTCCACACGCTCGACTTCGTCAAGCATCGCGGGGACGGTTTGCGCGGCCACGACTATCAGTTCACGTTGCTCGACGATTATTTACACGTCGTCGACACGATCCGGTATCTCACCGGAAGCGAGTTGCGTCTAGTCACAGGGCATTTGGAGAAGACCGAAGCGAACGAGCTTCATTTCGCCCGCCACGTCTGGCAAGACGAATACGGACTGCACACGACATCGATGCACCGCAAGGCCGGGACCAATCACGAAGGGCTGAGCGCCATCCGGGACGGACTTCGCGTGACGGTCGATGAGATGGTGACGCTTCAGCGCTTCGAGCACGGCGCCCATTCGACGAAGACGTTCGGGTCATGGGACACACTCTTGACTCAACGAGGCTTTCAAGGAGCGATCGACCACTTTATCTCGGCGTTGACCGACGATACGGCCATCATGACGGACGGTCGTGAGGCGCTCCTCACACAACAGCTGGTGACGGATTTGTTCGGCTCACACTAAAAGGAGGCGTATCAAATGGATTTCTTTTTCTACATCATGGTCATCGTCGTCGTGTCCATCGCCGCAGACACGTTCAACAAGACACGGAAGGCGCGTTTAGAAGAACTTCGACTCAAAATCGAGCAAGAGAAACTCGCGATTCAGCGGCTCGAACTCGAGATGAAGCGCGACGAAGACAAACTCGATCATCACGGATTTTAAAAAGACGATCGGCCCAGAGCGGGTCGGTCGTCTTT
This sequence comes from Exiguobacterium sp. s157, assembly GCF_018618205.1. Classification (NCBI taxonomy): domain Bacteria; kingdom Bacillati; phylum Bacillota; class Bacilli; order Caryophanales; genus Exiguobacterium; species Exiguobacterium sp. s157. The sequence goes on along the minus strand of NZ_JACSLQ010000002.1, from coordinate 94,400 downwards.
GGTTATAAGATATGGCGCTCCTCAGCTTGACGTGTCTCGCGGACACGCTTTTGCCGTCGTTCGGTGAGTGTCGACCAGGTGACGGCCGTGATGATGCAGGCGGCACCGATGAAGAAGTTGCGGTCGAGCCGTTCGTCGAGGACGAGCCAGCCGAGGTAACCCCCGACGAGCGGTTGGAAGAAGAAAAACAGCGACCCGACGCTCGCATCCATGAGTTCGATCCCTTTGTTCCAAAAGAAGAACGCCCCGGCCGTCGAAATGATGCCAACGTATAACACACTGAGCCACAACACCGTGGTCATATCCGGCAAACCGGATGCGGCCACTTCCATTCCCATGAGCGGCGTCATCAATACGAAGGCGATGCCGATGGCGAACGTCGTGATCGTTAACGACGACATCGTCTCGGAAGCGATTTTCACATAGATGGACATGAGCGCCCACGTGATGGCGGCACCGACCAAGACGAGGCTACCGATGAAATACGTGCCTTCGACGTGCCAGCCGACGACGATGATGACCCCGAGCGTCGCCAACAGAAGTGACCCGATTTTGACAGGTGTGAGCCGCTCTTTCAAGATCAACCGGGCGAAGATCACCATGAACGCCGGCGTCGCCGCCGTCACAAGCGATCCGGTATGGGCATCTGAGAGTTTCGTGCCGATGAATTGAAAGGAAATCGAGGCGACATAGCCGACGACTCCGACGAGCGCGATCCACTTCCAGGCGCTCCTGGCAATCTGCTCGCGTCCGAACGCCCACCACATTATAAACAGAACGACAAAGGCAACGGCGTAGCGCATCCAGACGAGCGTGAACGGTTCGATATAGCCGAGCGCATACTTACTGACGACGTACATCCCGCCCCAAATGCTGGCGGCGAGCGTTAAACTGATAGCACCGAGCCATTCCTTGCGCATAGCGTCTCTCCTTTCTGATGCCTAAACAATACGACACCGTTTCCTGAAATTCCTGTCTCTCTAGTTGTCGAACTGACCGAAATCGCTTACAATAACTCTAATGATGATTGAAAGGAGGGAGAAAGGTGAACTTTGTCGGACGTACGCACTGGTCAACAGAACATTTGTACATTTTGCGTGCGATTTTTCACGATGTCGCGTAACCACAGGACCCGTCTGTCCTTTTTTAGACATTGCTGAAATACGACAAAGCGCCTCTCTTTCTTGCCGAGCGCTTCTTTGCGCTCGGTTTTTTTGATAGGCCTCTACTTTAGGAGGAACCATCTATGTTAATCGAATTACAACATATTCAAAAACAATTCGGCGGCCACGCCGTCTTAATCGATGCCAATCTTCAGGTAAACGCAGGCGAGCGAATCGGGCTCGTCGGACGGAACGGGAGCGGCAAGACGACACTCCTACACCTCATCGTCGGCGCCGATTCGCCCGACGAAGGGACGATCTATCGAAAACAACGGCTGACGATTGGCTATTTGGCCCAGATTCCTGCCCATCCCGGTAAATCAGGGCGAGACGTACTCTATACCGCGTTCGCCGAGTTGACGAGACTCGGTGACGAGATGCGACGACTCGAGGAACAGATGATCTCAAGTGACGACATCGACTCACTCCTCGAGACGTACGGCGCCCTGCAGATGCGCTATGAGAACGGCGGCGGCTATGCCATCGATTCGAAAGTGAATGCGATGATCGATGGATTACGGCTCACAAGTTTCGTCGACCGCCCATTCGACACACTCAGCGGCGGAGAACGGACCAAAGTCGGGCTCGCCTTGGCGTTGCTCCAAGAGCCGGAACTGCTCATCCTCGACGAACCGACGAACCATCTCGATTTAGAAGCGATGACTTGGCTCGAGTCATTCCTGCGTGACAGTCCGTCCACGCTTCTCCTCGTCTCACACGACCGCGTGTTTCTCGACGCCGTCGCCACACGCATCGTCGAATGTGAGGACGGGGAGTTGGCTAGTTTTGATGGCAACTACAGCGCGTTCGTCGCCCAAAAAGAAAAGAAGTTGCTCGATCAATTCCATGCCTATACGGAGCAACAAAAGAAAATCAAGAAGATGAAGGAAACGATTCGACAGCTAAGACAGTGGGCGAACGAAGGCAATCCACCGAACGAGAAGTTTTATCGGCGCGCCAAATCGATGGAGAAAGCGCTCGCCCGCCTCGAGACGATCAAAAAACCACGACTCGAGGCCGTTCAACCGGACATTCAGTTCACGGCTCAGGGGCGGACCGGACGCGATGTGTTCGAGGCGACCGACGTGACGGTCACTTACGACCGGACCGTCTTCGAACACGTCTCGTTCTACGCCGGTCATGGCGAACGCATCGCCATCGTCGGCCCAAATGGGAGCGGCAAGTCGACCCTGTTGAAAGTATTGCTCGGTCACCTCGAACCGGCGACAGGCGAGGTGCGACGAGCGGAACGGGCCCAAATCGGCTACTTGTCCCAACACATCGACTTTGATGACTCCCATCGGCTCATCGAGGCGTTCCGTGACCGCATCGCTGTCGATGAAGGGAAGGCCCGTCAATTGCTGGCCCAATTCCTCTTCTATGGCGCGAGCGTCTTCAAACCGGTCAAAGATTTGAGCGGTGGCGAGAAGATGCGGCTCATGCTCGCCATTCTCATGCATGAGGATGTGAACGTGCTCGTCTTAGACGAACCGACGAACCACCTCGACATCGAAGCGCGTGAAGCGCTTGAAGACGCACTCGACCGTTTCACCGGGACGCTCGTCGCCGTCTCACACGACCGCTACTTCTTGAACAACCTGTTCCCGATCACCTATTGGCTCGACGGGACAGCGACACGTTTCCCGGGAAACGTGTCGTATGCGCTCGAGAAACGGCAACATGAAATGAACACAGAGGTCGCCGTTCCTAAACCGAAACTCGTGAAACCGAAGCAAGAAACGACTCGCGACACCTCAGTTGATGAAGCTCGCCTGACCGAGCTCGAAGCATCACATCAAGCACTCCTGCACCAGATGAATGAGACGAACGATTTAAAAGAATTAATGACGTTGCAGCAACAAGCCGATGCGCTCCAAGCAGACATCGACACATTGTTGAATCAGTTGCTCGAATCGATTTAATCAAAAAACGACGCCCTTAGCGGCGTCGTTTTTGTTCGAACCAAGCTTGGACAAGAAAGCCCGTCACGCCAAGCGCCATCAAAAAATAGGGCACGATACGTGGGACAGCGCCCGTTTCCCCCATCATCATGAGGATCAATCCGCTCACGAACGTCCCGAGCCAATATATTTTCGGCATGTCGTCACTCCTCTATAATTTTTTTCTTGTAATTTGTCAGAATTTTTCGTAAAATATTTTGAAATTCTTATTTCCAGATATGGAAAGGAGACGCGTTCATGCCAAAACGAAACTGGGAGACGATTCTCCGATTCACCCTCGTCGTCACAATCACGCTCGCCACTTTCCTCTACGTCCGCTACTCGACCGAAATTGAGGAACGCGAACGTGCCTTAGAGCAGTACCTTGCGACTCATTATAACATTTCGGCGGAAACCTATTCGATTGACGGTACCCTTTCCTTAAGCGGTTACGTCTATGATTTGACGTTCGAAGACGAACCCGACGCCGCTTACACGTTTCAGGTCGAACAGGCCGCAGACGGCCATCGTGTGAAGTTTGAACGAGCAGATGGCAAACAACCGGACCGGGTCGCCACGTTCGCCCCATAAGAAAAAGCGCCACGTCTGTGGCGCTTAACGGTGAGCGTTTCTAGTAGAGCGGACTTTCACCCGACCGAGAAAGTTCCCGGCCGACCGTCCCATGCAATCAATCGATACGTGCTAGAAAATGGACGCGGTTCAGAACGCGATTTCGGAGCGTTCGTTCGTCTGAACATCAATCTGGCCCTGCACAGAGACATTGCCTCCAAAACGGCCATGACTGCGTTTCGACGTAATAAGGTTGAAATCCATCATGAACCTCATCATGCCCACCTGTTTTGAAACACCGAGCTTCCTAGACGTTTTGCCTCCCACATATCCTTTTTGTCTGCCCCTCACCTCTCGCTCGAGGTCAGGTGGACGACAGTTTGAATCAGGAGATCACCTAGTCCGCTGGTCTTTCAACCAACTTGTCTCTCGTTTCACCGAGCCGGCCTCAGTCAAACAACGATTGAATCTTCGTTTCATCCGTTGCCCCCTTTCAGCTCAACACGTTGAATGAGGACTACACTAATACATTAACCGTTTTACGTGACATCGAATCCCTGTTCACCATTTCTTCAAAATTTAGTCGTCGATATAATGGTCGAGCGCATAGGCGACGCCATCGTCCTCAACATCCTTCGTGATATGGGTGCTGATGTCTTTCAACGGATCGACGGCGTTCCCCATCGCAATCCTCGTTTCCGCCACTTCGAACATCGAGATGTCGTTCAAATTGTCCCCGATGGCCACAATATCCGCTTGTGGAATGCCGTGATGCTCTGCCAACTGCGTCAAGGCCATCCCTTTGCTCGCATTCGGATGACCGATCTCGATTTTCGTCCAGCCTGCCGTCGTGATCAAAATGTCGGTCCGGGGCTCATACAGTTTCCGGAGCTCGTGCAGTTTGCGCCGATCGAACGAATAGACGAAGACTTTGTACACTTCGTCGGCCTCAAAGTCGATGTCCTCGATCGCATCAACATATGTCAGCCCGAACTGTTCGTTTTGAATTTCAATCTCTCGCTCGCCCCATTCCTGTGAGAACGATTGGTCGTGTGGCAACACCTCATCCAACTCGCCCTTCAGTAAATCGGTACCCGAACGGAGTACTTTCACCCCGGCATTCGTATAAAATTCGACATACGCTCCGTGCTCATGGGCCACATCCCACAACTCCTGTACGACGTCTTTCGGGAGCGCGTGGTAATAAATGCGTTCGTTCTCATAGAAAGCGATTGCCCCGTTCCCGGACAAGATTGGACAAGTCAATCTGCTCCGTCGCAGCAACTCTTCGATATCGTGAATCGATCGGCCCGAAGAGATGGCGACCAAATCTCCCTCGGCTTGGCGACGCCGGATTGCGTCTTGGTTCGTTTCTGTGATGACACCAGTTCGAGACAATAACGTCCCGTCTAAATCGATGGCAATCAATTTCATATTCCAATCTCCTTTCAAACGCGTCTCATCATTCCATTCCCCGAATTCATTCATCTCAACGCAAAGAAAACACCATTCTGGCATATAGGCGTTTTCCTTTCACGCAAATAGGGAAATATTTATTAGTCCTAAATAATAATTTGTGCGTTTGGAAAGGAGTCCTCATGAACACTTCACCTGAAAAGCCACGCTTGAATCGCGTGTTCTACATTTCGGCGAGTCTCATCGCTCTCCTCGTCCTGTTTGGTGCGATTCGTCCGACGTTGTTCGCGACGATTGCCGGGAACATCTTCAACTTCACGACTCGCTCGTTCGGTTGGTTTTACTTACTCGCCGTCTTCTTGTTCGTCGTCTTCCTCGTCTTCCTCGCGTTCAGTAAATACGGGAAGATTCGGCTCGGGACGGACCAGGACCGTCCGCAATACCCGTTCTTTACTTGGATCGGGATGCTGTTCTCCGCTGGTTTCGGGGTCGGACTCGTCTTTTGGGGCGTTGCCGAACCGATGAGCCATTTCATCACCCCTCCGTATGCGGATACGACCGAGCTGACCGTCGAAGGAGCTCGATTGGCCATGGCATATTCCTTCTTCCATTGGGGCGTCAGCCAATGGTCCGTCTTCGCCATCGTCGGCTTGATTATCGCGTATTTCCAGTTCCGCCGAAATGCGGACGGCCTTATTTCGACGAGTCTGTCTCCGCTCATTAAAGACCGGGCTTATAAACAGCCGCTCAATCAAACGATTGATATTTTAGCCGTCATCGCGACCGTCATGGGTGTCGCCACGTCACTCGGTCTCGGTGTGCTCCAAATCAACGGTGGTTTGAACAGTGTCTTCGGGTTGCCGAACACAGCGCTCGTCCAAGTATTGATTATCGTTGTTTTGACCGTCTTGTTTTTGACTTCGACGACGACCGGTCTCGACCGCGGCATCAAATGGCTCAGTAATATCAACCTCGGGACCGCGCTCGTATTGATGGTATTCGTGTTCTTTGCCGGCCCGACCATCTTTATTTTAGAGACGTTCACCCTCGGGTTAGGGGATTATTTACAGAACTTTATCCGCTACAGTCTTCGTTTGCAGCCGTACCAGCAAGGGACGTGGGTGCGTGATTGGACCATCTTCTACTGGGCATGGGCCATCGCTTGGTCGCCGTTCGTCGGTGCATTCGTCGCCCGCGTCTCACGTGGCCGAACGATTCGTGAGTTTATCGTCGGGGTGCTCATCGTGCCACCGTTCATCGCGCTCTTATGGATTGCCGTGTTCGGCGGAACGGCCCTTCACCTCGACTTATTCGAAGGAACATCGATTGCGCAAGCGGTCGATGCCGATGTGACGAGTGCCTTATTCGTCACGTTCGCCGAATTGCCGTTCAGCTTTATTTTATCCGTCTTGTCGATTCTGTTGATTCTTACTTTCTTGATCACGTCAGCCGATTCGGCGACGTACATCATCAGCAGTATGACGACGAATGGTAGTTTGCATCCACCGCTCACTGTCCGAATCGTTTGGGGCATTTTGCTCGGCGGAATCGCCGCCGTTCTATTGATCGCGAGCGGGCTCGAGGGATTGCAGACCGCTTCACTCATCTCCGCCCTCCCGTTCACCGTCATCTTGATTCTGATGGTGTACACGCTGTTCAGTCTATTACGCAAAGAAAATGTCCGTAAAATCAAATAGGAATTAGGGTCGCCTCAAAGGCGGCCTTTTCTTTTGGGGATGCGTTCCTTCATATTGACACGTGCAAAGGCGATTGCTACGCTTTTGTCAGCATGACACGCAAGTCAAAGGGGGAAACGCTATGGCTCAAGATTTCACACGGGCGTACGCGGAAACACGCGACGCCAGCGACTCGCTCGCACCATACCGGGGAGAATTTTATTTGCCGCAAGACGGTATTTATATGGACGGTAACTCGCTCGGCCTGTTATCGAAACGGGCCGAACGGACGTTACTCGATTCACTGAGCGATTGGAAAGAGCTCGGGATTGATGGCTGGATGTCGGGACGCCACCCATGGTTCAACTTGTCAGAACAATTGGCCGCACTTAACGCCCCGCTCGTCGGAGCCAGAGCCGAGGAAGTGATGGTCACCGGGTCGACGACGGTCAACTTGCACCAACTCGTCGCCTCATTCTTTAAACCGGAAGGCAAGCGGACGAAGATTTTAGCCGACACGCTCACCTTCCCATCTGACATCTACGCCTTGAAGAGTCAACTCGAGCTCCGTGGACTCGCCCCGAGCGAACATTTGGTTCAAGTCTCGAGCCCGGACGGACGCTATTTGAAGGAAGAAGACATCATCGCAGCGATGACGGACGAGATCGCTTTGATCGTCTTGCCGACCGTCCTCTATCGCAGCGGACAAATTCTCGATATGGCCCGTCTCGCCATGGCGGCGCATGAACGGGATATCTTGATCGGCTTTGACGCCTGCCATTCGGTCGGCGCCATCCCGCACGCATTCCACGACTGGGGCGTCGACTTCGCCTACTGGTGCAACTATAAACATTTGAACGGCGGACCGGGCAGTGTCGGCGGCCTGTTCGTCCATGAACGTCATTTCGGGACGACACCTGGCCTGGCCGGTTGGTTCGGTTCACGCAAAGATAAACAGTTCGATATGGATCACACGATGACGCCGGCCGATGACGCAGGAGCGTTCCAAATCGGGACACCGCACGTCTTGAGTCTGGCCCCGCAACTTGGTGCCCTCGAGATGTTCAATGAAATCGGGATGGACGCCATCCGTGAGAAATCGCTCGCTTTGACGACGTATATGACTGCATTGATTGACGAGGTGCTCGCCCCATACGGATTCGTCATCGGCAGCCCGCGCAACGAGACGCAACGCGGTGCACATTTGAGCCTCGAGCATCCGGAGGCGGCCCGCATCTGTAAAGCGCTCAAACAACATCGCGTCATTCCGGATTTCCGGGCCCCGAACATCATCCGACTCGCACCGGTCGCGCTCTACAACACGTTCACCGATGTGTATGATGTCGTGATGACGTTACAGACAATTATGGAAAACAAAGAATACGAGGCGTTCGAGAACGTCCGCGAAGTCGTGGCCTAAGGAGAATCGATATGAGTGAACGGATTGAACATAAAGTCGAGCAATCGATTCAGACAGACTTTTCAAAAGACATGTCATACGGTGACTATTTACAACTCGACCCGATTTTATCGAGTCAGCACCGCTTATCGGATCATCATGACGAGATGCTGTTCATCATCATCCATCAGACGAGTGAGCTCTGGATGAAATTGATTTTGCATGAACTGACGGCGGCCGTGACCGCCATCGAGACGGGAGAGCTCGAGCGTTCGTTCAAGATGCTCGCCCGTGTCTCGAAGATTCAACAACAGCTCATCCAGTCGTGGAGCGTCCTCGCGACGTTGACTCCGGCCGAGTATTTGGAGTTCCGCGACAAACTCGGTTCGTCTTCTGGCTTCCAATCGTACCAGAACCGCCAAATCGAGTTCGCCCTCGGCTTTAAGAACGCGCGCACACTCAGTGTGTACGCCCATGATGAGAAGCTATATCCGCTTCTCGAGTCGTCGCTACAGGCACCGAGCATCTATGACATGACCGTTCGCGAAATGCATCGCCGTGGTCTCGCCATCGATGACACCGTGCTCAACCGGGACGTCACGAAAGACTGGGAATGGAACGAGAGCGTCGAAGCAGCTTGGGTCGAAGTATATCGCGATGTGAACAAGTACTGGGACTTGTATGAGCTCGGCGAGAAACTGCTCGATATCGGCAGCCAGCAGCAGATGTGGCGCTTCAACCATATGAGCACCGTCGAACGGATTATCGGTCAAAAGATGGGGACGGGTGGATCGTCAGGCGTCAATTACTTGCGCCGCGTCCTCGACCACCGTTTCTTCCCTGAACTTTGGACTGTCCGGACAAAACTGTAAGGAGGACGAACACGATGACATGGATTGATGTTTCGCAACCGCTCGAAGACACGATCACGACATGGCCAGGCGACACGGCGTTCCGTTACGAGATCGCGTGGCCGATGGCCGATAGCGGTTCGGTCAACGTCGGGAAAGTGACGATGAGCCTGCATACTGGAACGCATATCGATGCCCCGTTCCATTTCGAGGACGCCGGACAGCGCGTCATCGATCTCGATCCCGGGCTCTATATCGGTCCGGCCCGGGTCATTCATCTCCCTGGACACGAACGAATCGAAGCGACGGACTTGGACGGTTTTGACTTGACCGGCGTCGAACGGTTGATTCTCAAGACCGACGGCTGGCCGAACAAGCAGGAATTCCCGAGCCACATCCCTGAACTCACGCCTTCACTTGCCGACCGTCTCGGCGAACTTGGGATTTACTTGATCGGTCTCGATTTGCCTTCGGTCGACGCGATCGACAGTAAAGAGATGGCGGCGCACCACGCGCTCGCCCGCAACGGGGTCCACATTCTCGAAGGACTCGTCCTCGACCATATCGCCCCTGGTGATTACGAATTGAACGCCGTGCCGCTCCCGATCGTCAAAGGTGACGGCAGTCCGGTGCGCGCGCTCTTGCGTTCGCTCGACTAATTTGACATCCATCCGGAAAACCGGGTGGATGTTTTTTTGAGGGAAACATGGGGAAAGGCTTGAATCCGGCTTAGAGAGGGAACAGGGATACTGTTCTCATTATGTAAAAAGGAGTGGTTTCTTCATGAAAGTAATCTCATTTATTCTCCCTGCCTATAACGAAGAAAAAAACATTCCACTCGTCTTTGAAGCGATTCGAGAACAATTTGAGGGGATTTCTTACGACTATGAAATTGTGTTCATTAACGATGCGAGTTCAGACGATACACTCGGTGCAATCAAACGATTGGCGAAACGCCATCCCGAAGCGCGTTATGTCTCTTTCTCACGAAATTTTGGAAAAGAAGCCGCTATCCTCGCCGGCCTGCAACACGTAACCGGTGATGCGGCCATCATCATGGACACGGATCTTCAACACCCATCCGCTTTGATTAAGCAAATGGTGGTTGGTTACGAGGAAGGTTATGATCAAGTTATTGCTAAACGCGACCGCACCGGGGAGAGTGGTATCCGAAAAATCGCCGCTCAAACGTATTACAAATTAATTAATAAAATCGTCGATGTCGAACTTGAAGACGGAGTCGGTGATTTCCGTCTCCTCAGCCGGGAAGCCATCGACGCACTATTGCGCATGAACGAGAATCAACGCTTCTCGAAAGGATTGTTCTCCTGGATCGGGATGGAACAAAAAGTTGTCACCTACAAGAACGTTTTACGCCAAAATGGTGAGACGAAATGGTCATTCAATCAGCTATTCAACTATGGCGTCGACGGTTTGATTTCCTTTAACTCAAAACCGCTCCGTTTTTGTTTTTACACGGGCGTATCGATTTTGGTACTGTCGATGCTTTATATTTTGTTCACTTTGTTCGGAATTATTCAAGACGGTGTCGAGACCCCAGGATATTTCACCCTCATCTCGGCAATCCTTTTGCTCGGCGGGATTCAACTCGTCAGTCTCGGGATTATCGGCGAATATGTGGGGCGCATCTATTTCGAGACGAAACAACGTCCCGCTTATTTGATTCAAGAAACTAATATGCAAAGGAAGAGTGTGAATGAACAAAAGAAAGGCAGAGTTTATAAAATTCATCGTCATCGGGGGAATTAACACCCTCAATTACTATACGATTTACATGCTGTTTCATCACTTATGGAAAGTCGGCTATGGGGTCTCTCATGTGGTGGCGTTCACGCTCAGCATGGTCGCCTCTTTCTTTTTGAACAGCTATTTCACGTTTCAGGTCAAACCGACGCTACGCAAATTTTTGCAGTTCCCGCTGACACAAGTCGTCAACTTCACGGTCACGACCATCTGTATCTATCTGCTCGTCGAACAGTTCGGTATGTCGACATCGATTGCCCCATTGTTCGCCATCTTCATCGCCGTCCCAGCGACATTTATCGTCACGAGCAAAATTTTGAAACAAGGGCATACCGCTATATGAAGAACGTATGGCTTATCGTTGCAGCACTGGTCGTGTCCATCATTGCGCATGCCTTTCTCATCTATTATCAATCACAAGGCGGGTATGTCGCCGGCCCGAACGATGGATTGTCCCAGATGGTACCGTTCAAACATTTTTTATATGAAACGTTCCATAAAGGCAACCTTGTCTATGCCGAAGACTTCGGATTCGGTGGCGGGACCATCACCCAACTCGCTTATTATTATGCGACGTCCGTCGTCTTTTGGCTTACGGTCGCAGTCGTTTCCTTGTTCGACGTGCTCGGACTCGTCACGCCGGACCTCGAACTTTGGTTACAGCTCACCCTCTTCGTGAGTGTCATCCGTCTCGCCGCCGTCCTATTGTTTGCGACATATGCGTATCGGCTGTTCCACGTCAGAACATCTCACGCCTTCATCGGCGCAGTCCTATACGGCGTGTCCGTTATATACATCCGCCATGTGACATTTTGGGAGTTTTTCGCGGACGCCTTCCTTTGGGTTCCACTCCTTGTCATCGGACTCGAACGCATCATCCGGCTCGGCCGTGCCGATCTCTTTATCGCTATCAGCGCACTCATGCTCGTCAACAACTTTTATTTCGCGTACATCAATTTGGTTTTCGTCTTTGTCTACGTCGTGTTCCGCCAGTTCATTCACTTCCCGGAAGACCGTCTTAAACGCCGGCAACAGTGGATGTTTTATGTTGGTTCTGGTGTGCTCGCGTTGCTCCTTAGCGCTTTCGCATTCATTCCGGCGACGTATGGATTTCTGCAAAATGAGCGACCGTCTTTCGAGCACGAGATTGACCTGGTGCGATTCGATAACATTTTGTACGATAGCCCCCTGTTCATCATTCCGGCCGTCTTCATCCTATTCGCGCTTTATCGCCCACTCTATCGTCAGACGGCGTTTCGTCTCTTTGCAACGATGAGCCTTTTATTCACGGTACTCCATTTCAGCCCACACGTCGGAAGTTTCTTCAACGGGTTCTCGGCCCCGCAATATCGCTGGGAATATCTTGCGAGCTTTACAATCGGTGGTGCGGTAGCTGTCGGTTTATCGCATTGGCGGTTTGAAAGGAATGCGTTCCTTACTGCCGCTATAGGCACAATAGTGTTCTATCTCCTGTTCGGTCTGTTCGGGAATGTGACATGGCCTATCGGTCTCGTCATCTTTGGATTGATGCTCGTCTCGGTAGCGTCGCTTTGGTGGAAACCCCTCCTCGCGCCATACATCATTCTCGCCTCATGCCTCATCGTCTTTAACGGCTATACGAAACTCGTGCTTTACGATCAAGCCATCGTTAAGACGAACGAGTCATTCGTGAACAGTTCCGATTACGACAGCGCCGAACAACGTGAACTTGTTGCGCTCGTACAAGACGATGCCGCTCCGCTCGAACGACTCGATTGGATGGTCCCTTTGCGCAACAACACACCAATCGTCCAGTCGTTTCTCGGGACGAGCTTGTACTCGAGCATATTGAACGGGAACCTGTTGACGCTCTATTGGCGCGACCTTGAAATCGATATGGGACGGGAGAGCGTAAGCCGATACGGCTCGCTCGGCAATCGCGCCAACCTGCATCACTTATTATCGAGTCCGTACTGGATGCGCCATACCAACGTGGCGAGTGAAGCACCATACGGTTTTACCTTGCTCGCCGAGAGTGACCGGTATGCTGTCTATGAAAGCGAGACGCGTCTCCCGTTCGTCCGGACGACGACGTCCACATATCGTCAAGATGCTCTGGAAAACGCCTCGATGTTAACGCGCGAGCAAGCGATGTTGACCGGCGTCATTTTAGAGGATGGCGACGAAGCACCACTACCGGCCCAATCGATCAACTTTACGATGGAGGCTACCGACGCCGCACTTGAGGCTGAGACGCTCCGCGTCACAACGGACGACGGTGGCATCGACTTGATTCCGGACATCCCGCCGACGGCAACGGGAGACTTGTACGTCTCCTTCGACATTCGAAAGCTGGAGGGCGACGGGTTCTTCATCAAACTAGGTGGGTACCGGACAACACGTAAACCTGAGGCGTCGATTTACCGGACCGACCTCACATCGATGACGCTCCGCACACCGATGTCCGAGCGCATCCCGTTACGTCTTCCCGAAGGCACGTATGCACTCGAAAATGTGACCGTCGAGTGGGAAGATTATACGACGCTCACCAACATGATTCAAGAGACGAATCAGCGTCCTGATATCCCCTTCACCTGGGATGGTCCCGACCTTGACTTCACCATCGAGGATGCCGAGCCAGGAACGTATGCTGTTCTCCCCGTCCCATTTGAACGCGGGTGGCGCGCTTCCGTCAACGGAGAAGCCCGTGACGTCTTACAGGCCAACTATGCGTTCAGTGCGATCCAGCTCGATCAAGGACGAAACGAGGTCGAACTGACGTATCGGCCGCCCTTCTTTAAGATCACAACGGCGATGACATTGCTTGGTCTCGTCTTCTTCATCAGCTATCTCGTATATGTACGCCGCAAAGAGCATCCGTTCACGTGAACGGATGCTCTTCTTCTTGCATGACCTCACTCGAACTTTTACGATGGTCGAACCGTTTCGAGATTTGCACTTTGTAAGCCATGTTCGCCTCATAGTCTGTCGAGAACACACCAGCGTACAACAGGTCGAGCAGGCAATGAATCGAATCGTTCGTCGTGAAGCTCCCGATTTTCGAATAGAGGCGCTCACGGGTCGTCAAACGGAGCGTACAATCCGCCTGGTTCGAGATGGCATTCTCCCCTAGACTCGTCAAGGCGAGCACCGGCACACGTTGTTTCTTTAAGTAAGGAATAAGTCCGACCGTATAATCACTTTCTCCCGTATAGGAGATCAGGAGCGCACACGTCGTTTCGTCCGAGTTGGCCGCTTCGAACTCGGCGTCGAATTCGCAGAGACTGACTTGCTTGCCGATTCGGTTCATCTTTGACTTGAAGTCGTGACAGAGCAACAAATTATGGATGACAGAAAAGACTTTGATGTGCCGCGCCTCACACAACATCGTTACGGCCTGCTCGAACGCCTCGTGATCGAGCAACGACAGCGTATCCTCAATCGTCATCTGCTTGAGCGCCGCCAGCTTGTTCGCCACGACCATCAAGTTGTCCTTGGGTGAGAATGGCTCATTGGCATCGATATCCGAGAAGTGACGATTCAAATACTCGATTTCCTCCAAAAACTGTTCCTTCAACTCGAGCCAACCCGCAAACTCCAGTTTCGTGGCGATGCGACTTAACATCGATGGGTGTGTATACGTCGCCTCGGCGATTTGTTTCATCGTCTTGTCGTGGATCCGCTCCCGCTCGACGAACAAATAGTCGATGACGGCCCGTTCTGATTTAGAGAACAGGTCTTGCTTCATTTTCTCGGTCAATAGCATGTCCGGTCTCCTCTCGTGAATTGAATTCACAAAAATAAATGTCTATATGTTTCTTTTTGTAAACGCTTTCGGAGTTGTCTGTAAATCTATTGTGTTCATTTTTCTATATTTTATACTGAATGAGAAATGAGAAGATACATTCAGCGCTGATATTCATTTACACATCTGAGACTATTTTGTGAACATATGAGGAGGAGATTGGAATGACAACGGGAATCAAGCTCGTCACCATCGGGGGCGGCAGCAGCTACACACCCGAATTGATGGAGGGGTTCATCAAGCGTTACGAAGAGTTACCGATTCGTGAGATTTGGCTCGTCGATATCGAGGCCGGGAAAGACAAACTCGACATCGTCGGACAGATGGCGCAACGGATGTGGGACGCTTCTCCGTATGACGTCAAAGTACATCTGACGCTCGATCGTCGAGAAGCGTTACAAGATGCCGACTTTGTCACGACACAGTTCCGTGTCGGTTTGCTCGACGCCCGCATCAAAGACGAACGGATTCCGCTCTCGTACGGTATGGTCGGCCAAGAGACGAACGGGGCCGGCGGTATCTTGAAGGCGTTCCGTACCATTCCTGTCATCCTCGATATCGTCGAAGACATGAAACAGCTCTGTCCGGACGCCTGGCTCGTCAACTTCACGAACCCGAGCGGAATGGTGACCGACGCGGTCATCCGTTACGGCAAATGGGACAAAGTCATCGGACTGTGCAACGTGCCGGTCAATGCGATGATGGCAGAACCGGAACTAATCGGCAAGAAACCGGAAGAATTGATTTACTCGTTCGCCGGATTGAACCACTTCCACTGGCACCGGGTTCATGACGTGCATGGTCAAGACGTCACGCGCGACATCATCGACAAGATGTATGACGGTGATTCCGGCATCCCCGCCAATATTCATGACATGCCGTTCTTCAAAGAACAACTGCAACAGATGAATTTGATTCCTTGCGGCTATCACCGATACTACTATCGTGCCGAAGAGATGCTCGCCCACATGCTCGAGGAATATCGGGACCCGGCCGTCGGCACGCGGGCTGAGCAAGTGAAGCAGACGGAAGCCGAGCTGTTCGAGCTGTATAAAGACCCGAACCTCGACCATAAACCGGAGCAACTGTCTAAACGCGGCGGTGCCCACTACTCGGATGCGGCGTGTGAGACAATCGCCTCGATTTACGCCAATAAGAACACACATATCGTCGTCTCGACGAAGAACAACGGGGCCGTCCCTGATCTCGCACCAGACGATGTCGTCGAAGTATCGGCCTATATCGGTGCGACCGGTGCGAAACCAATCGCGTTCGGCGCGCTCGCCCCCGCTGAAAAAGGATGGCTCCAAGTTATGAAGAACATGGAGCTGTGCGTCGAAGAAGCGGCCGTGACCGGTGACTACGGGCTCGCCCTTCAAGCGTTCATCATCAATCCGCTTATCCCGAGCGGCGAGACCGCGAAACGGGTGCTCGATGAACTGCTCATCGCCCATAAAGATTACTTGCCGCAGTTCGCCGATAAAATCGCTGAACTTGAAGCGAACGGCGTCACGATCAAAGACGAAGTCGTTCAAGCGCTCCAACCTGTCGAGCACGCATAAATAAAAGCCAGCGCGTCGCAAATCGACACGTTGGCTTTTCTTCACGCTTTAACACGTTCGTACTCCTCTTTCGTCACGACATAAATGAGGCTCTGCACAGTGCGCCCATCTAAGCGCGTCAACTGTTGGGATGTCGTGAACACGTATGTGAATCCTGTCTTTTCGACGACACGGCGCGACTGGTCGTTGAAGTCGAAATGACCGCACCAGATGCGCTCGAGGTCGAGGTCGTCAAAACCGTGACGCATCACTTCATGAACGGCCTCCGGGATGTACCCTTGCCCCCAATGGTCCGGGCTGAGGACATACCCGATCTCGCGTTGCCGGTCATGCTGAATCTCAGGGTCCGGCCGGCGGTCGTGCAACCCAAGACTGCCGATGACTTCACCCGTCTCTTTTAACGTGATGGCCCAGACGTCTTGGTCTTGTTGGAACAGCCGGATGACGTCACGCGTCTCTTCGACCGATTGGTGCGGCGCCCATCCTGCTTTTGGTCCGACCCGCTCGTCTTGCGCGTATCGAAACATCTGTTCAGCGTCCTCGAGTTGAAACGCCCGCAACTGGAGCCGGTCTGTATCAAGTTGAATCATCTTGTTCTTCCTTTCTGTCGTTTCCCTCGGATTCGTTCCGGGAATGAGTCCATGAGGAGGGATGACGATGCCGTTTGATTATGATTTAGATTTTGAAACGATTGATTTCCGTAAACAACCGGAGCTGTATCGGGTCGGACGAGGTGAACAAGGCGTCCTACTCGTCGAACCGTATAAAAGTGAGATTCTCCCCCATTGGCGTTTCAAGACGCCAGATATCGCCAAACAGTCCGCTGATGAGATTATGGAGCTGTTCGAAAAATACCGGGCCAACGATGATTTCGTCGGAATGGATATGGCCCGCAAATTCATCCAGATGGGCTATACCCGGGCGAGACGTTACGCCAACTATAAAGGCGGACGAAAATATAAGGACGACGGCGACATCCACGACCGACAAATCGATGAAGAAAAGGCGGAATCGGCCCGCATCTTCAAGGAACGATGGGACCAACTTCGAGCAGATGAAGACTATTTGAAGCGAAAGAAAGCCCACCAGAAACAGTACGGATGATTACCGGGTCATGACGAGAAAACGGGTCGACCCTTTTTCAAACGAAGTGACCTGTTGAAATCCCAGCCGCTCATAGAGATGGATCGCCCGCTCGTTGAACGCGGCCACCGTCAACCGGAGCGGTTTGCCTTCGCGCGCCGCTTCTTGCATCACCAACTGGACGAACGCACGGCCGTTTCCCTGCCCCGTTCGGTCCGGATGCATGCCGAGCCCGAGGTCGACGCATGTGTCATCGTAGACGTATGTATCGTTCGGCACTTGTGCGTACGTGCCGAGACAATAGAAACCGATCAACGCCTCGTCATGGACGGCCTGATACGCCATCAGTTCATCCAGCCCTTCCGCTGAAGCTTCTTGGTTATAGAAATCATACGGTGCCTCGTACGTCCACGCTTGAATCGCGCGGGCGTCTTGCTGTGTCATCGGGCGAATGTCCATGACAACCTCCTTTCTCACGTCTCTTTTTGTTCGTGCTCGTCGGCAAACATTCCTGTCTACATCAAAAAAGGATGGGTCGCCCCATCCTCACTTCCGTGTCCACGTCGCCGTGATGTCGACGTCGGCCGCATGCATTAAATTGTGGATTGGACAACGAGCCTCAACGCCTTTTTGGAGCGCCGCAATCCGTTCATCCGATTCGGTCGTATCGAGGACGATGTTGACGTGTACTTTCTCAAAATACGTCCGTACTCCTTCAACGCCTTGGAAGCCGCGCGGGTCGAGCGTTCCTTCGGTCACGAACGTCACCCCGTCATAGTTGAAATCTTGGTCTTGCGCCACGTAGGCAATCATGATTGTCGTACACGACGACAACGCCCCGAGCAAATATTCGAGCGGATTCGGACCGGCGTCCGTCCCGCCGAGACGTTCCGGTTCATCGACGACGAACGGTTCGAGGTCACGCACATGCACCGTCGTCTTCACACTCGTCGCTTCCCCTTCGGCTCGCATCGTCACTAACGGTTTTTCAGTCATATTGTCTCCTCCTCTATCAAATTGCCATCTTCATTCTCGTTCCCGTTATTTCGGTCCATGTAACACTTCGTCATAAATCGCATAGTCGTTTTTACCGTGTTGCTTGATTTGATACATCGCCTGATCAGCTTTATGAATGAGCGTGTCCAAGTCCGCCCCTTGATCCGGTGCGACACTGACCCCGATGCTCGCTCGAATCGGAATCGTCTCCCGTCCGAGCCGGAACGGCCGCTCCGTCAGCAGCAACTGCAAGCGCTCGACGAACGCAACGATGTCATCTGCATCGACGTTCGGCACATACATATAGAACTCATCCCCGCCGACGCGCGAGGCCAGTCCCGCTTCCGGCGTCGCCATCTCAAGCAACTCACCGAGATGAATGAGAAAATCATCGCCGACTTGGTGGCCGTACGTGTCGTTGATTCCTTTAAAGCCGTCGAGGTCAATGAGGACAAGCGCGACCGTGTCCGCTTGCAGTAATGCCTGGTCGGCCTGCTCATAAAACGCCCGACGGTTCGCGAGTTTCGTGAGCGGGTCATGATAGGCGAAGAAGCGAATCGACTGTTCGGCTTCTTTGAACGAATGGACGTCTCGAATCAAAATCATGCCGTGTATTTTTTGATCGATATAGACGAAATCACCATCGATGACGACGTACCGTTCTTGTCCCGATTTTGTCTGAATCTTCGTCTCGAACTCGAGAAACTTTTTTTGCGCATGGAAATGTTGGTCGTAATGCGCACTCCATTCGTCCCGCTTTTTCTCGGGCAACAAATCGACAAAACGTTCATTGACGACACGGACCGTATGAAACAATGTGCGCGCGGCCGGATTCGCACTCTCAATCTCTCCCTGATCATCGACGAGCAGAATCGCCGACGGGTTCAAGTTATAGAGCGTGCCATACCGTTTGACGTAAGACGCTAGGAAATCAAGTCGATTCATCGCGACGACGAGAGCGACCGCCCAGACAAGCCCACCGTACATATACGCGTAAGGCGGCATGATTCCGCGGAGCTGGACGTATCCGAAGACGATGTCCCAGACAAGAACGGCGACGGCCGTCCAAATGAGCATGCGCAGGACACGCTGATGCTCGAAGCGCTCGGACCGCTTAAGGGCATACATCAATAATAGAATCACAAGAAAATGAAACACGTTACCGACGGTCATCGTCGTCAAATAAGACGCGTTGAACTCAGGATAAATTCAGACACCGACTTGGTCGAAACGCTGACTGTTCAAGATGTTCTCTTGACGGATGAACGTCAAGGCGACCGGGACGAGCGGCAAATAAATGGCATACGGATAAATCCATCTCGGTAACTTCGCCCCGACGCCCGTCACTTTGACAATGAAGTGGACGGAACACACAAAAATCAAAATGCCAGCGTTGCCGAACCAATAGGTGACGAAGGCGGGACTGGCTTCAATTGGGGACAGATGTCGTCCAAACTCGCCCAAGAACAACATCGCGTAGCCAAATACGAACAGGCTGAGCAGTCGATGCTCGACTTGGCGAGGGTTCCGGAGCAAAACATCAAGGGCAAGGTGGCTCAATAAGAAAGCCGGAAGCAAGTAAACGGCCATATAGAGAAATAGTGTGGTCACGGATAGACCCCTTTCTTCAAACAAATCCATCTCTTACTTTCTCTATCGGTCGAAGCGAATCCTTTCTCGAGTGCGCGGACACATCCATACAAAAAGCGAGCGGAACCAAGTCCGCTCGCAGTCGTCATCTCTTTTCATAACGTGTCTTCGATTGCCGTGTCGCCTTTGACGAGGTCAATCGCTTGATTGTAGGCCGCGTCATGACCGATGAGGTGGGCCAAGAAGGCCGCCACGTCTGCACGTGGAATCTCACCCGTTGAGACGTCGCCCGTCTTCACTTTGCCCGTGCCAGCGTCGTCCGTGAGAGCGCCCGGACGAACGATCGTATACGTCAGTCCGCTCTCCTCGAGCAAACGATCGGCATGATGCTTCGCGACATAGTATGGTTTCATCTCTTCCGGCCATGCCGAACGATCTTCCGCCTTCAAGGCGCTGACCATGACGAACTGGTTTACATTCCCGTTCTTGGCAGCCTCGATGCTTTTCGCCGCGCCGTCAAGGTCGATTAACAGCGTCTTGTCGGCTCCGGTGCTACCACCTGAACCGGCTGCGAAGACGACCACGTCCATGCCAGACATTGCTTGTTCAAGTGACGAGACGTCACCTTCGAGGTCGCCTAGGACGGCCTGATAGCCTTTTGACGTGAAGTCATCGAGTTGCTCTTGTTTTCGAACCATCGCCGTGACTTGGTGTTTCCCTTCCTCGTGCAATCGTTCCACGAGCTGTTTTCCAATCTGTCCATTCGCGCCTATTACAAATACGTTCATCTGTCTTCCTCCTCGATTTGAATTCAGAGACAAGCGAAACGCCGTGTGGCTATGGCCACATCCGGTGCAGAAGCGATGGCTGAGATGACGGCGACGCCGTCCGCCCCGTCGTTCCGAATCATCGGGACATGTTCCGGTAAAATGCCGCCAATCCCCACGATTGGCAGCTCTCGATACATGTCTCGGACTTGCCGGATGAGTGTCGTCCCGTTCACTGCCCCGGCATCTTCTTTCGAAGTCGTCGGGTAAATTGGGCCAATGCCTACATAATCCGCATGCTCGATGGCTGCTGCCGCTTCTTCGAGCGTGTGGACCGAGACACCGAGCCACTTATCTGGACCAATCCGCTCCCGAACGATTGCGGCCTCGGCATCGTCTTGTCCGATATGCACGCCGTCCGCATCAATGCGCGCCGCCAATTCAACATCGTCGTTGATGATGAACGGGACGTCATACGAACGACAAAGTGCTTGCAGGGTCCTTGCCATCGCTTCTTTTTTATCCCCATACAGTGCCTCTTTACCTTTTTCACGAAATTGAAAACATGTCACGCCACATTGGAGTGCCGTTTCTACCGTCTGGAGCATGTCTTTCGTGTTCGGTGTCCCGCATACGAAGTAAAGCCGTAACTGTTCAGCGAGTGCCCGCCTTGATGGATTCAATCGTCACGCCCTCCTCTCCATACGCCACATATGCCCAATGGTTCGTCGGTCCGTGTCCGGCGCCGATCTCGAGGCCATGGGTGATGGCGCTTTGAATGAACCGCTTCGCCGTCACCGCCGCCTCCATGATGGAACGACCTTTGGCAAGTTCCGCTGTAAGCGCCGCCGAAAATGTACAACCTGTTCCGTGTGTATCGCTCGTCTGGATGCGCGGGGCCGAGAGGAGGAACACTTCTGACTCCGTCATGATCAAGTCTTCGGCAGTTTCACCTTCGAGATGGCCGCCTTTTAAAATAACCGCGCGCACACCGTACGCTAACATCCGCCGAGCCGCCTCGAGACGATCATTAAACGATCGAATCGTCAAACCGGTCAGCACTTCCGCTTCCGGCACGTTCGGCGTGACGACTGTCGCGAGTGGCAACAAGAAGGTCTTGAGCGCATCGACCGCCGTGTCCTGTAAAAGCGGAGCCCCTCCTTTCGCAATCATGACCGGGTCGACGACGAGTCGGTTGAAGACATGACGTTTCACCCCGGTAGCGACCGCCTCGATGCGCGACGCATCAAATAACATCCCGGTCTTACATGCTGCGATCGAAAAGTCCGAACCGATTGCATCGAGTTGTTGCGTGACGAGTTCCGGCGACACTGCTTCGACCCCATGCACCCCACGAGTGTTTTGAGCGGTGACGGCCGTCAGAACGCTCGTCCCGAACACGCCGAGCTCTTGAAACGTCTTCAAATCAGCTTGGATTCCCGCTCCCCCGCCAGAGTCCGAACCCGCAATCGTCAATACTTGCGGCCGCATCATAACACCACCTCAATACGGTCGCTCGGCAACTCGACGGCCGTCATCTTGCCGAGTTCATTCAAGAAATGAACGGGGAAGTCGCCCGGTCCGTCCGCCAAAGCGGTAGCCAGTTCGCCGCACCGGGCATATCCGGCGAGCGCTGTCGCCGTGGCCGTAACCGCATCCCGTTCGACCGCAAGGAACGCACCGACGACCGCACTGAGTAAACAACCGGTCCCTGTCGTCCGGGCCATCGCGCCAGTGCCGCCTTTGATTTCAATCGTCGCGTCCCCATCGCTGACGACATCCGTCTCTCCGGTCACGGCAACGACACAGGTGTAGCGTCGTGCCGCCGCGCGCGCGATGTGATTCAAATCAACCCGCGTTTCCCCAGCGTCCACGCCGCGCGTCGCCGCGTCGAGACCAATCAATGTCGCGATTTCTCCGGCATTGCCTCGGATGACCGTCGCACGGACAGATTGCAGAATCGCCTCGGCGACGTCGCGCCGAAATGAGGTCGCCCCGACACCAACCGGATCGAAGACGACTGGACGACCTGCTTGATTCGCCGCCTGTCCGGCTCGAATCATCGTACGTTCCGTCATTGCATCGAGTGTACCGATATTGAGCACGAGCGCATCGCTTAAAGACGCCATCTCGGCCACTTCTTCGACCGCGGACGCCATGACCGGGGCCGCCCCGATGGCGAGCAACCCGTTCGCTGAAAAGTTGGCGACGACGATATTCGTGATGTTGTGGATGAGTGGCCGTTCGGCTCTGACTTTGTCCCATAAGTCGCGCTTCATCGTGTCACCCCCGCCGGTAAATCCCACGACTCGAGCGTCCACGCCATCTCCCAAAACGCATGTTCATAATAACAACTCTTCAAGAACAACTGTTGATACCGAAAGCGTTCTTCCGCTGTCGCTTGTCCGGCGAGCACGTCGAGTCGTTCAATCTGTTCCTCGACGAGGTCGCGGAACCATTCCGACCCGTACGTCGCAATCCACGTCGCATAAATCGGATGATCGGGTGTCGCGTCTTTCATGCGTTCGCCAATCTCGTAATAAACCCAATAGCACGGCAAAATTGCTGCGAGCACATCACCGAGCGTTGGACCGGCATGTTGCATATGGAGCGCATAGGCGTAAGCCGTCGGAGCCGGCTCGAACGTCGCCCACTCTGCGTCCGTCACGTCGAGCAACGTGAAAAACTCACGATGCAGCGCATGCTCTGCTTCGATGGTATGGAGCGCGTGCGTCAAAAAGCGGCTCGCCACTTCCATGTTCGGGGCGAGGGTCGCGCCTTTCGCCTGTACTTTCGAGAACTGATTCAAATAATACGAGTCTTGCATGACGTAATGCCGAAACTTCGCCTCGTCGAGTTCACCCGTTCCGAGCTCGCGGACGAACGGATGGTCAAAGCTGGCTTGAAACAAGGTCTCGGCCTCTTGTCGTAGATGTGCGGTGAATGTCATGTTTTCTCCTCCTTTGTGATCAAAAAAGACGCCGCCTCCCATAACGGAAGCGGCGTCGGATTTACACAAAGTGTACGAAAACAATCGGTTCGCCCACTTCCCTACGCTAGCGTGAACTAGATCAGGTTCAAAGGGTCTGGACCTCGTCCATCTCAGCCGCGTCACGCGACTCCCCTAGTGGTAAACATTATGAAATTCGGTCGTCTACGACCACATCATATCAGTCTTTCCCTGTACTGAAAACCCTTTATCGCGAAAAGCGCCGGTTCAACAACGTCCCCATTTGCGAGAACCGCTCGGTGCCGAGCTTGCGACGGTTCGACGCGGCGAACACGTAATAATCGACTTTGCCCATATAATAAATCAAACGCAGGCCGGCCAAGAAGAACGTGATCGTTGTGCTGACGGCAAAGCCGACACCGTACCAATCGATGCCGCGCGGCAAGAGCAGTAACGTGAACAACGCGTTCAACGTGAAGAACGAGATGTTGACGAACAACGCCCCGCGCCGGTCCTCGAAATAGAGCAACAACAACGTCAAGATGAGAATCATCGCATTCGCGAACGCCGCGAGCGTCGTCATCCGAAAGATTTGACCGATCTCATCCGGGACACCAATCCAACTGACGAACACGCCCGCCATCAGGATGGCGAACAGCGTCACCACGCCTTGGCTCCGCGCAAGTCGAATCAACTCATTTTTCAATACGGACGTCATCGTCTGTTTCGCCTTCTCGATTTGATGGAGTGCCCCGCCGTAGTTGATCAATCCATAAAACGTACGGTAGCGCTCATAAAACCGGGTCTCGACAGCGACGACGAACAACAGCTGCGTCGGGATAATCGTCAAGTACGACCAAAAGATGGCCGTGTCATAATACGGGTTGAACAAGAACGAGTCCGCGATGATCACACGTCCTTCACCGAACCAGATGATGAAATTCGTGACCCAAATCCCGAGCACGTACAACACGCCGATGGCGAACAAGTCTGGATAGCGGTCGAAGTACTTGAAGTACGAGAACTCTTTCACCGCGTAACGGAGCGGGAACGTCCGGAGCATCGCGAAGAACAACCCGAACAACGTCACAATCATCCCGACCGTGAAACCGAGCAACAGCTCAAGACTCGACGGGTCGACCATGAGACGGCTAATCGCATAGACGCTCCCGACCGAGATGAGTCCGCCGAGCAGGAAGCTATAGGCCACGGCTTGATAATACTTGGCGGCACTTAAAAACAAGAACATGACCCAGATGACGTTAATCGTCATGAATAAAACGAACAACGTCAGTTTGTACAGAAAATCGAGCGGCGACAATAGCCAAAAGATACTATACAGCAAGCCTGCCGCGAGAATCGTCACTTTGAGCATCCCGGTGAACACCGGGAAAATCTCATGTGCCTTCTTCTCATAAAACAAGTCCGCCACGTATCGGGTGACGACGAGCTGTTGAAAACTGAACAAGATTTGCGAGAAGATGAACGCGTACGAGACCGAGATCATGAAGAGCGTCCGTTCGGCGAGCGACAACGTCGGCATTTGGAACGCCAACCATTGAATCGTACCGACGACCAAGATGACAATCAACCACGGTCCGGATGTGACGAGGCCGGAGAACGTGTACGCCTTCAGCCGGGACGAATAGTAGTCTTCTTGGAACAACTTCTGTAACTTAAACCCGATGCCCGCCATACTGTTCCCTCCTCGCTTCATAGATAGCCTTATAGCGGTCCACGACTTGTTGGAGACGATAATATTGGCGGACCCGCTCCCGTCCGTTCTTGCCGAACCGCATTCGTTCCTGCGGGTAATCCATCATCCATTCGACTTTGTCGGCGACCGCTTCCGGATGAACCGGTGGCACGATGAAACCGGCCGGACCAAACGGGTCATCCGCTCGTCCGTATAAAAGCTCGGAACAGGCGCCGACATCGGTGGCGACCCACGGAATCCCGGCGGCCATGCCTTCGAGAATCGCGAGCGGCTGCCCTTCCGAGATGCTCGTCAGGAGCAGTAAATCAAAGGTCGGCAAATACGTTTGAACGTCCACTTTCCCGGCCAGTTCGACATAATCACTCAATCCGCTCTGTTCGATGAGCAGACGGCACTCTTCCGCATATTCTTCATCCTCGTCGAGTGGACCCATGATTGTCAGTTTGAACAGACGATGCCGCTCCTGCAAAATCTTGGCGGCGTAAATCATCGTCTTCAAGTCTTTGATGGGAACGAGGCGGACGATGGCACCGATTTGAAAGAGGTCGTGCTCCGGACGATTGACCGTCGCCTGGATTTGTCGGTCGGCAATCCCGTTGGCGATAATTTTCGTCTTCTCGCTCGGGGCGCCGATCCATTCCTGATATTCGCGATTCCGCTCGAACAAGGTGATAATTTCATCGGCCGCGTTATACGCCTCGCGGGACAAGTGGTGGAAGAACCGGACCCATCTCGGCTTATACGGCGCCGGAATCCAATACGACTGTAAAATTTCTTCCTCGCGTTCACGGGAATAAATGCCATGCTCGGTCAAGATGAACGGGATCCCTTGCGTCTCTTTCATGTAGGAAGCGACTACCCCGGCATAACCCGTCGATACGGAATGGACGAGGTCGACTTTCGGGAGCGGCTGATGGAGCACCCGCAAAATCGGGGTGTACATGCTTTGCCACATCCAGAAATAGTCGATGAACGAGCCGCCGTTCATCTCTTCGGCGTAGGCGGCCTTCACGTTGCGCCAAAAGAACTCGCTCGCGAAAAACGCCTCGCTCGAAGGCACTTCTTTCCCGAGTAGTCGCAACGCTTGCCGGTTCGGGCTTCTTAACATGAGCCAATCCGACACGTTCTGTTCGTCGTCGGCACCCCACTTCAATCGTCCCCTCGCGCGTTCACCTACGTCGTTCAAATACAGATGGGTGATGCCCGAGACGTTCGGAGGGAGCGCGTATTTCATGTCTTCTGGCCGTTTCTCGGTCGGTTGAATCGAGATGATTTCAAACGACACCTCGGGCATCGCCTCGATTAACGTCTGCGTCCAGCTCGATACGCCTCCGCTCACGTACGGATAACTGCCCTCTAAGACAAGTCCGATTTTCATTGCGCTTCCCCCTTGATGTCGATCTCAGCGTTCGCCGATGTCAGTTTGACGAGATAGAGCGGTCGGTCGGCCTCCCACTGCTCGACCGTCCCGAAATCAAACTTTCCTGTCTCGAGTGACTGGCCCGGTTTCAGGCGAATCGTAAAATGAGACGGGTTGACGAGCCCTTCCCCGGCCAAATAGACCGTCGACTCATCGAACGTGACGTTCAAATCAGCTTGTTGGTATGTGATCATCTTTTCGGTCGCATAGTGTTGCGTATATGCCTCGAGGTGCGGATATTGATCCTTCACGTCGTGGACGATTTTGCGAAGACTCGCGAACATCGTATCCCAATCCCGACCGAAGGCCCGGTCGGGGTCGATGACATCATCCGGGTGAATGAAGTGGGAAAACACACCGAAGTTGGCGATTGCATCGACCATTTGGAAAATCGATCCGCGCTCTTCCCCGTAATCGCTTGTCACACGCGGGAAATGGTACAAGTTCGGATGCGTCGCATCAAATTCGAACTCTTGGACGAAGTCCCCGCTCTCCGGCTCCCCCGTGTAGAGCGAAGCAATCGTTCGCAGTTCTGGCAACGCCTCGGCGATCGCATCGACCCCAGTCCGGTTGAGCGCGTTCGACGGCGGAACGTATGACTTGAGCGTTTCAGCCGGGAAATAGTTCGCAAACACGGACTCGGCTTGAAGCAATGACCGTTTCATCTCGTCTTTATCTTGCCACGGAATGTACCCGTACGTCGGGTCAATCGGTTCATCGGCCGTGACGAGCGACTGGTGGTTATAGCCATGGAGTCCGATTTCCCCACCGTGGGCGATCAATTTGCGACCGAAGTAGAGCATTGGGAACTCACCCCGTTTGATTAACTGTTCGTCGACGAGCTCCATCTCCTCTTCATATGTCCCAATCATGGCACCCGTGTAAATCAAGTCGTCGTCTTTCGCCAAATCGACCATATCTTCCCACCAATCCTCGGCGAAGAAATCTTTGACCGATTTATCGAGCGGGGTCGCGGACACGTCCTTCATTTTCCCGTCCATGACCGGTGCCGGGAAATCATCGATGTACATGAGTTTGATCGCTGCTTGTGCTGTGACGAACGCCGGCGGCATCGTGCCGAGCGTCTGCACGAACAGACCGCGGATCATCTTTTGGTTCGTGATTGTCGTGTTCCAATAAAGGACGTTCCCTTCGCCGACACCGTATTCCCAAAGGATCGGGAATCCTTCGGCCGACAACATGACGTTGGCCTCGTCTGCAATCGCAAAATCGACGACGCTATGGACAAATAAGTCGTCCGGTGGGTTCAAGTCGACATACCCAGGGAAAATCATCTCTTCAAAATTTAGACCATACACGTCCGGTACGTACTCACCGATTTCTTCGATGCCGGTCAACGCGTTCCATGCCGGATCTTTAAACCGAT
Source organism: Exiguobacterium sp. s157 (assembly GCF_018618205.1). Classification (NCBI taxonomy): domain Bacteria; kingdom Bacillati; phylum Bacillota; class Bacilli; order Caryophanales; genus Exiguobacterium; species Exiguobacterium sp. s157. The sequence goes on along the minus strand of NZ_JACSLQ010000002.1, from coordinate 66,365 downwards.
TCGCAAAGACGAGGTTCCCGCCTTGTTCGACATAACGTTTCATTTCCACGAACGGCCATCTTGTCGTATCTTCACCCGTGAAAATGATGATGGTGTATGGAGATGGCGAAATCGATCCGACGGCGCCTGGGTTCACTTCGCGAACATCAAGTTTCGCATACTGCAGACCGTACAGCAGGTTGTCCGCTGTTTCGACAGCCAAATCACCTTCATCCCGGACGAGATAAACTTGAAGCTGATGCTGACCCGCTTTTGCCGAGGCATCACTCTTCAACTGATCGATGTTCATCTGTTGCTCGGCGACGTTTGGCAACAACGTGTGTAGCGAGTGGATCCGTAAGTATTGAATCGCACCGACGACGACTAAAAATAAGACGATGAAGAGCGAGAATGAGATTACAGTTCGTTTTTCCATGATGTCGTGTCACTCCATTCTTCAAACAACAGTCGGTACTCATACGGTACGTCCTCCAGTGAGAATTGGGTCTGCATCATAAACATGACCGCCTTCACTTCGTTCCAACGTTCGCGCTCATAATAGTAATTGATCAGCATCAGATGAGCCTCGATGCGTTCCGGGAAATGATGGACGTACTCTTTTAAGATGTTCAATTGCTCTTTGGGCCGCTCTAACGTGAGATAAATCTCGTTCAAGTCCTCGTAAATCCAAGGCGAAGGTGGATAGAGCGTCTTCGCTTTCAATAATTCCTCCAGCCATGCGCCTCGCTTGTCCTTCAACATGACCTCGGTGATGAGCTCACTATGGATCATGCGTTTATAAATCGTCGCAAGCCGTCGAATCGTGTCTGGGTTACCTAAGTCGTATTCGCGTTTGGCGTGTTTCAATTCTTGTTCATATTGATCGATCAAGATGTTCATTGTCGCCGCGGCGTAGTGGACAGTCTCGCTGTCCGTGCTCTCAAGTCCCATCTGCAAATACTTGCCTTGCTGGTCAATCGACTGGTTGACGTGCGTCAAAATCGAGTGTTTGCGGATAGCCGGATCTTTCGAGTTGATGGCGTCGGTGAGCGGTAACAGATGACTGCTGCTGCTCGCTTCATGACGAATTTGTTCATAGTTGACGACCTTGAAGTCGATATAGTCGTCATAGTCTTCAATCAGACCGCTCCGACCGAACCGTTCAGCAAGCCGATACACCGCATAGACGGCAAGTTCGGCGAGAAACGGTAAGAACAGACCGAAGCTGAGCGCCGCCACCGCGACGCCATAATCCGGCGCTTTCATTCTTCGTTTCAACACGATCAATAATCCGAAGGCGAGCAGTGCATGAACGACATAAATCCCGATCAATACGAGTCGAATGGTAGACTCCATCCCGTCACACTCCCTTCTGGATTAAAATCCCTTCGATCCGGTCATAGATCCGTTGACGGTGTTCTTCACTCGTTCCTGGGAGTAAGAGCAACAGCTTGTTCTCATCCGGGTCATACCCGACGACATCGATCTCCCGTAAATAAGAATGGACGATGGCCTCGATACTCTCGAGTGAGACAGGCTCATAGCCGAGCGGATATTCGAGGACGATATACGGCTGTCCATGGTGAATCTTCTTTTGTTCTTGGATGGCGACGAGTTCTGTGAACGCTGTTTTCTTATAAAACGAGGTGCCTTTATGCATCTTCTCGTGCTGCTCTTTACGAATCAGGTTCTCGGCATTTTGAATGCGTGTGCCAATCCACGAGAAGAGGATATTGAGAACGTGCAAGTCATCGGTCGTCAATTTCCGAAGCGGCAACCGTTTGATGACGACGACTTCTCGGGTCATCCCGTCCACGATGATCGGTGCGAGCAACATCGGGTCCGTGTCCTCGTCGTCGAGTTGACGGAGCGTCGTCTCTTGGACTTGGAAGAACCGTTTGAACATGCTTGACGCCTCGTCAAGGAAAATCGTTTGCGGGAACTCTTTCGTTTCGGTTTGCCGAATCAAGAGGCGCATCGATTTCTGGGAGCGGTCGACGTGGTAAATGGCGACATCGCTCGCTAAAAACGTCTTTTTCAGCAGGCGAATCGTTTCGCTTCGAATCAGTTCCGGGTGTGGCAAGTCGAGCGATACGGCAAGTTCATACAATTGGTTCAAGCTGTATTCGGATTGAAGTAGTTTTTGACGAAGTGTCGTTTGCGAAGTGTTGAGTAAATCGACGGTCTCTTTCAAATACGTGTTCTCATCTTTCAGTTCCTCATTGCGGAACTGACTGATTTCATAACGCTCTCGAAATGAGGTGCTGAACAACCCGACGATGACGGTGATGGCGAAGTAGTAAAACAGTGTAAGAAGTGAGTTTGTATCGTAGAACAAGAGGAAGATGTCCCCTCCCATTAAGCCGGTGTATAACACTTTATAGAGGAGCAAGATGCCAAAACTGATTAAGCCGAAGATAGTGCCGTATCGTAAGGCGAATAAGATGGCGGCCACATAAAACAAGTTCAGTTCATTTTGAATCGTGCCTAGGCTGAAGAATAAATCGATTCCGATCAATAGTGCGAACACGACAAGAATCTCGACCCATTTGAGCCATGGACGGTCTTGAGCGTACAGAATGATAATCCCCTCCTCATGGATAACATCTCTTCAGTTTTTAATGCGGGATGATCCCCTGCCCTCGGACAGGTATACATAGTCCCTTATCTTCCCTTACCCTAATTACCCCCTAAAAATCCCACGTATTGTAATAAGTCGGTTCGTGATAATGGATGAATCCGTTCGCTTCGGCCATATCCCGACTTGTCGCCTCTTCTTGGTCTGAGACGGTGAGGACAGCGATTCCGTATTCGTCCTGAATCGCGTTCATTCGATCGAGCATCTCCATCGACCAAGAGTCGGACGTGATTTCCGTGTAGTTAAAACCTTCCCACATGAAGCCTTCCACATAAGGCGCGCTCGTTCGTTCGAGCGTCTCGATGCCCCAGTTTTGGACGACTGGGACGCCCGGATATGCCTTTTCAATCGCTTGTAAAAAGGCCTCGAGCCCAGCCAGCTGTTCTTCTAAGTCGTCCGGATAGTCGAGGTGGACGTCATCGATATCCCCGACCGTATCGAGGAAAATACCGTCCAAATGTTTATTGATGACTTGTTTTTGAATTTCGCGGATTAAAATTTTACGGAAATCGGACGAGCTGATATCCGTCAAATACGAATCCCATTTCGGGAAATAGATGCGTTCCCCGTCTCGATAGAAGAAATCGTCTTTGTCCATTTGGCCGATGAGCGCCCGATTCCACGTGTCTGCTTCCATCACGTTAATATAGCCGAGCACTTTCGTCCCGTTCGAGCGGATCGTCTCAATCTGTTCCGGTGTATACCAAATCGGTTCGATGATGACGAGGTCGTATCGGGCCATGTCTTCAATGATCGCCTCGGTCGGCATGTTGTAAAAAATCTTATAGGAATGGATTTCATCAAAATCAAACGGCTCTTTCGTCGTACATCCTCCTAAAAAGAAGATGAACAATAAGCCGCCCATTAAACATCGTCGCACTCGGACACCTCCTTGTTGAATGAATCCGTCTTGGTGTGAATCGGTCCGTTTGACGGTGAACGATCAGGGAAACAACATAATACAGACTGTCACAGAAGGGAGAAATGGGCGTGAATACCATTTTATTGACGATTGCCCTATTATTCGTCGGCTTGAACGTGTTTACCTTTTTTCGGCGCCAAACGTATAGACAGACCGGTTTCGACATGCGCTTGTTCAGCCACTTGTTCGTCAGCCTATTCGGCGTCATGATCGGGTTTGCCTTGATTTACTACGCGCTCTCACGCGATGGCGTCATATTGGTGACGTCACTCGAGACGATGAACGCGGTCGATCCGAACTGGCGCAATCTGCTTTACTTCAGCGGGGTCACGTTGCTGTCTATCGGATTCGGCGACCTGTTGCCAATCGGTCCGGCCCGGTTGTTCGCCTTGCTCGAAGCGGCCATCGGGATTTTGTTGCCGACAGCATTTTTTGTAAAATCGATATACAAAAAAGAAGACTGAAGAAAACAGTCTTCTAACGTCCAGTAATCAGCAAATACATGTTGAAGGCGACAAGTCCAAGCGGAAATAAGGCCACGACTAAAATCGGCCATTTTTTCGTCCGGATGCCGACAAATAAGAGTAAACTCCCCACTAGGAGCGCGATGAACGTCGTATACGGATTCAAGCGTCATTCCCCCTTCTATAGAGGGGCTTTTCCCGACTCAACCGAAAACTAATCGTTTGAACACCAAAGCGTAGAAAAGGCGTCACGAATTCGTCGGGCTTCCATCTCCGCAAACGGATATCCGGCTTGGTCGGCCACGCGGCGACTGACACATTCAAATTGTTCCACCAATGTCGCATGGGCCGTTTCCATCGCTGTCACTTCGACCAAAGTGTATGTATCAAGATAAGCCTGCCATACTTCAGGGGCCAGATGCTTCTCAAGCCCATCCCCGGACTTTCCTCCGTTCGCCGTAAAGTTTGTCGCAAAGCCGACGTCCCATGCAAGCATCTGCCGGAGCATCGTTCGCATGATCGTCACATGGTCGAAAGCGTATAACAGTTGACCCCGCTTGATACCTTTGACGACGTAAAGCGACACCCACCAAAACTCGTTCCAACACTGCTCATAGTCGAATCGGCTCGGTCGTTTGATGCGGTACGTGTCATCAGATGGGATCGTTTGACCGGCAATCTCGTCTTTATCAATGAGGACGAGACTGAGTGAGTCAGCGTGAATCGCTTCCTGCACGTCACGCATAGGACGGACGGTCAAATCGACGCGATGACCGGCTGCAAACTGGACGAGAAACGCGAAACGCTCATATTCGTCGCCTCCCGGCACCTCGTCCGGCGTCTGCATAATCAAGACGTCCCCGAGCGGCGCCATCCACGAGCGGTCCTCGATGAACGCGATCACGTCTTCGACGAAACAAGTGACATCGACGTCTTGAAAACGGTCTGGTTTTACGTGCGGATTGACGAGCGACCCGTTCAAGACGAGGACGCGGACGTCTTCCCGCTCCGCGGCCATGGCCGTCAAGTGCTCGAGCACTTGCTCATTGGTCATATGACGTTCGCCCCGAGCGAGCGGGCGACTTGGACGGCCTGCATGACGTCAAGCGTCGCTTGTTTCAGAATGACGTCCGAGAAATCGACACCATCCATCTCGGCCCCTACAAAATCGGCACCGGAGCAATCCGCGTGTTGCAACACGGCGCGGGACAAGACGGCGTTCGTCCAGCGTGATTCTTTCAAATCCGCACCGTATAAATCGGCCTCGGTCAACCGGACACCGGACCAATCCATCTTCCGGAGCGGGGCGTGACGCAGATTGACGAACGACCAATCTCCTTCACGCACGACGACCCCTTCGAACGTGCATGACTCGAACGACGAGCCTGTCATCTTGCACTGATCGAACTCGCTCAAAAACAGATTCGCCCCATTGAACTGACAGTTCAAGAACGAGCTGCCGCTGTGGCGCGAGGCGTTCCACTTCGAATCGGTGAAGTCACAGTTGATGAAACGACACTGTTCGGTCTCGAACTCGGTCGCATCGATATAGGTGAAGCGACAGTTCTCGAACGTCGTCTGCGTAAGTTGGATGTCACGGAGCGTCTCGTCGCGGAAGTCCTCACCTTTATAACTCTCATTTGATTGAAACATGACCTGCCTCCTTGGCGTATACTTGATGTAGCTTAAGGAATGGAGTGATGAAAATGGATATCGTATTTCCGACCGAGCACGGCACGTTCAATTATCGCGTTGCCGGCATCTGGGTCCAGGACGGTCATTTGCTCGTTCATCGGAACGTGAACGATGACTTTTGGGCGTTGCCGGGCGGCCGGGTCGGCATCGGCGAAGAAGCCGAGCTCGCCTTGACGCGTGAGCTGCAAGAAGAACTCGAAGCGACACTGACGGGAACGACGTTCGCTTTCGTCTCCGAAAATTTCTTCACGTATTTGGAGCGCACCGTGCATGAGATCGGCATGTACTTTTATGTATCGGGTGACCTCCCGCTCCGGCATGGAGACTTCCACGGACCGGAAGGCGATCACCTCATCTATCGTTGGCAGCCGCTCGACGCGCTCCGGGACTTGAAACTCTTCCCGGAGACACTCTATGCGTTGCCGCAATCACTGCCGCCCCACTTTATCGATCGCTGAGCTTGATAGAATCGACTTCAACTCGTGCAAGTCTTGAATCTCATATGTCGTCTCGACCGACGCCGCAATCTCGTGCGGATTGTACCAGCACGTGTCGAGCCCATACATGCGCCCGCCGGCGATATCTGCCGTCAGCGAGTCACCGACGATGAGTCCACGTTGCGGTGCCACGTTCGGCACGCGGTCGAACACGTAATCGAAGAACGGTTTCATCGGCTTTTGCGATCCGGTCGCATCCGAGACGAACACATCCTTGAAATAAGGAAGCAGTCCCGACGCTTCGAGCCGCTTGAACTGCGTCTCCGTCACACCGTTCGTGACGATATAGAGCGGATACTGTTCACTGAGCGTTTGGACGAGCTCGAGTGCCCCATCGATGATGTGTACCCCGTCGTGCAAATGGTCGCGATAGCGCTGTTCGACTTCATGCGCGTCGATTGTGATGCCGAGCGTATCGAACAGTTGCGTGTGTCGGCCCATTAAGACGTCTTCCCGTCCGACCTCGCCACGCTCGAACGCGCGCCATAATCCGTTATTGATCGTCACGTACTGTTGTTTCAATTCATCTGTCATCCGAACGTTGTGTGCCGCGAGCAACTGCTCCAAGGCGACGTGCTCGCTCTGTTTAAAGTCGAGCAACGTGTCGTCGACATCGAATAAAATCGCTTCATACCGTTTCATAATCTCTATTACCCCTCTCTGCCTCTAATGTACAGGAACAGACATAGAAGTTCAAAAAAGGAGCGAGCCCTATGCCCAAAAAGCCAATCACCAACCTCGAGTATTCGAACAAAGAACTCGAATCGTTTTTTTACTTTGCCGATGAGACATTCGGCATCGATTTTCGCGAGTGGTACAAAGCTGGCGAATGGACTGACCACTATCGCTGTTATTCATTGACGTTCTATCGGAATGTCATCTCGAACGTCGGGATGAGCCGAATGACAGTGATGATGGACGGAACCGCGCGCGAAGCGTATCAAATCGGAACGGTCATGACGGACGAGATCCGACAAGGACAAGGGCTCGCCACCCGCATCTTTAAGCATTTGTTCAAGCAGCATGACACGGATGGGTTGCCTTATTTTTTGGCTTGTAACGAAGGGGTTGCACCATTTTACGAGCAACAGGGGTTCTCCGTCCAACCCGAACCGGAGCTATTCGTTTCAGTCTCGGGATCGGCTTCCCTACTCGAACATGTCGACGTCGATGCCGAACAGTGGCGCCGTTTCAAACTGGAGTCACTCCCGTTTTCACCGCGTCTGTATACGACAGACGACATGCACATTTGGATGTTCCATTACTATCAAGGGATGGACGAGGACGTGTATCGTTTCGATGACGTCCATGTCATTTATATGATTGAGCGCTCGCGCTTAAACTTGTATGCCGTGCTGTCGCCGCGGCCTGTCGATATGCGTGACGTCGTGGCCCGGCTCTCCTTTGAAGGCATCACCGAAATCGTCTTTAAATTCACGCCGGACCTGGACGATGTGGAGCAACGTCCGTCCCGCGACGGCCAATGGATGATTCGCATGAACGAAGGACAATTTTTCCCGGAAGGTTGTCGCTTTCCTTATTTATCGAAAGCATGAAAAAAACTCGCCTTAGGGGCGAGTTTTTTGCGTATGGAAGGCATGTCCGAGCGACTGCGCCGCTTCTTTGACGGCTCGTCGCGCTTCCGGAACGTATGCGTAGTAGTTGACGAAGCCGTGGATGAGTCCTCCGTAATTGTGATACGTCACCGGGACACCGAGACTAATCAATTTATTGGCGTACGCTCGGCCGAGGTCACGGAGCGGGTCATATTCGGCCGTCAACAGCGTCGTCGGCGGCAGTTTCGCCAAATGTGGCGAAACGATTGGCGAGGCGTAGGGGTGGATCAATTCAGTCTCGTCATGAAAGTATTGGTGTTGGAACCAACGAATCAACGCCTCGTCGAGCAAATAGCCGGTCGCATACTCGATTAACGATAACGGCAGATTCTCCTCGGTCCCCGTCACCGGATAAAATAACAGCTGATGCATGGCGAGGGGACGGCCTTGCTCGATGGCCATCAAAGCGCTGACCGTGGCGAGCGTCCCCCCAGCGCTGTCACCGCCGACGGCGATGCGCTCGGCATCGATTTCGAGTTCCGAGGCGTGATCCGCAATCCAAACGAACGCCTCATAGCTGTCGTAGACGGCTGTCGGGAATTTATGTTCCGGCGCGAGTCGATAACCGACCGAGATGACGGTACAGTCGGCCTCATTCGCGATCGTCCGGCAAATCGCATCATGCGTGTCGAGACTCCCCGTGACATAGCCACCCCCGTGATAATAGACGAGGGCAGGGGCAAACGTTCGACTCGATCGATAGATGCGGATTGGAAGTGAGCGATTCGGGAGCGTGATCCAGCGCTCCTCGACATCAAGCACATGTTCTCTATGTTGAAATCGGGTCATCATTGCGTCTTCTTGTCGTCTTAATTCGAGCGGATCCAATTGGTCATATGTGGTCGAGAGCTGATTTTGAAACTGGTTCAAATAAAATTGAATCGTCGGATTGACTGGCAATGGGAATCCCTTCTTTCTCTTTTAGGCGTTCAGTTGCCTATTCCCAGCCGCGTCCGACCTTAAGCAGATTCACGTGCTTTTTGCAAAGCACGACGATACATATACGCCAAAACGACACCACTCGCGTAAACAATGGTCCAGACATTCACGAGGATAGACTGGCCAATCGGCTTGAAGAAATAATCCCACGCCCCATCGACGTGCCAAACCATCGCCGTGGAAATGACATACGATACGATGAGCCCACATGCGAGCCACGGGACCATCCCACGCCGCCCAAACCACCACACACTCGACCACACGATCGCTGGAATCAGAAGATAACCGAGCGCATTCCCCCATAGAAAGTCTGCCGCTGTCACGAAAAAGCCCCACGGCAGACACAAGATCGCGACAAAAATGATTCGTCCGAGCATCATGCTTGCCCCTGTTGATTCTTTTTCCACCAGACGAACAAGAAGACCCCCATCCCGACGAACAGAATCAGCATCGAGAAAATAAGTTGTTGCTCGAGCGGCAAACTCGTCTGGGCAAACGCGTATTGTGGTCCGAATAAGAGAATCGGAATGATCAGATTGATCCATGTCTTCGTCCACACCGAGACAGTGAGCAACGTGACGACGGCCAGTCCGAACAATACGAGTTGACCGGTTGGACCGAACACGATCGTCGGGGTCTCGACGAAGATGTCGAGTATCATCAGCCCGAGGAACAATGTCATCGGCAGCGCAGCGAGCGTGATGTACGTCGCCCCATTTTTAAATTTGCTTTCTTTTGAGCGGACCGACATGTGGCGGAACGCTTGTGAGGCGGCCAGCAAGAACAGGACGGCGATGAGCGGGAACCCAATCAACTGGACCGTCGAGAATGTCATCTCGCCTTGAATGAAATTAGCGATGATGATGTAGGCGAACACGTTCGGAATGATCATCGCAACAATTTTGACGAATCCCTTCACGTCAAACGTCATCTCGCTTCCGAGGTGTTGCATGTAGTCTTTCGGGCTCTGGCCGACGACCTCGTCCACACCTTTTCCCGCTCGTTCCGCTTCTTCGAGATGGTCTTTTAACTCCTCGACAACTTCTTTTACTTCATCTTCCGATTTCCCGCTCGACATGAGATATACCGCCAAGTCATCCAAAAAATCACGACTCTTTTTTAAAAGTTCCATCTTCATTCCCCTCTCCGAGTACGCGGTCGACACCGCTTGACACTTCCGCCCAACGTTGTTTGAAGGCCAGCAACTCTTGGTGCCCCGCCTCCGTCAAAATGTAATATTTTCGTTTCGGTCCCCCTGATGGTAACGCTTTTTGGACCGTCTCGACCCACCCTTCTTTCTTCATCCGTAACAGGACCGGGTAAATACTGCCCTCACTCACCATCGTGAATCCGTACGCCTGCAACTTCTCCGACATCTCATAGCCGTACGTCTCTCCTTTATCGATGATGGCCAACAGGCAACCTTCGAGCAATCCTTTTAACATTTGACTCATCGCCATGGCGTATCCTCACTTTCACCAAACTAACTTGTTATACATAATAGTAATGGAAGGAGCTACCATTTGCAACTACTTTGTAAAACAAGTTAGTTGCGCATCGATAGGTTTAATTTTTCAAATCAGGTGAATACTTCTTAAGGTGAAGCAAAAAGATAAAGGAGTGTTTGAACATGCATACCGATTTTACGAAGATGTACATTGATGGCCAATGGGTCGAAGGATCAAGCGACAAATCGATCGATAACACCAACCCGTTCACGGACGAGACATTGTTCTCGATTCGTTCGGCCGACGAGTCTGATCTCGACAAGGCTTATGCCGTTGCGAAAGAAGCACAAACCGAATGGGCGACGATGCTGCCACAAAATCGACGGGCCTTGATTGAGAAGTTCGCCGAAGTGACGTTACAACATAAAGAAGACATCATCGAGTGGCTCGTCAAAGAATCGGGTAGCACACGTATCAAAGCAGAAGGTGAATTTTTAGCATCGATGGCGATCATCAAAGAAGCGGCGACGTTCCCGTTCCGCATGGACGGACTCATCAAGCCGTCAATCGTCCCGAACAAAGAGAACCGGGTTTACCGGAAACCGCTCGGTGTCATCGGCGTCATCAGCCCATGGAACTTCCCGTTCCACCTCGCGGTCCGCTCAATCGTCTCCGCGCTCGCGACGGGCAATACCGTCGTCGTCAAACCGGCGACAGCGACACCGGTCACAGGTGGTCTCCTGTTCGCCTCGTTATTTGAAGAGGCGGGTCTTCCGAAAGGCGTCTTGAACGTCGTCGTCGGTCGCGGTTCGGAGATTGGGGACGCCATCGTCGAGCATCCGGTGCCAAAACTCATTTCGTTCACTGGTTCGACCGAGGTCGGCAAAGGCATCGCCGAGAAGGCCGGACGCCTGTTGAAGAAAACAGCGCTCGAACTCGGCGGGAATAACGTCTTCGTCGTGTTAGACGACGCCGACATCGACCGTGCCGTCGAATCGGCCGTCTACTCGAAGTTCTATCATCAAGGGCAAATCTGTATGTCGACGAACCGGATTCTCGTCGCCGAGTCGATTCACGATGCGTTCCTTGAAAAATTTGTGGAGCGGGTTCGCGCCTTGAAGTTCGGCAACCCGAACGAATCGGATACACAAGTCGGGCCGCTCATCGATCACGATCAAGTCGACCGCATCCTCGATCAAATCAAGCAGACGGTCGACGCCGGTGCGACGCTCCAGGTCGGCGGCAACGCTGACGGGAACGTGCTCGAGCCGACCGTCGTGAGCGGTGTCACAAATGACATGCCACTCGCGAAAAATGAGATTTTCGGACCGGTCGCCGTCATTCTGTCGTTCAAAGATGACGCCGAGGCGCTGAAACTCTCGAACGAACTCCCGTACGGACTGAGCGGTGCCGTCCACGGTTCAATCTATCGCGCGACCGAGTTCGCCCGCCAAGTCGAGACGGGGATGATTCACGTCAACGACCAATCGGTGAACGATGAGCCGCACTTGCCGTTCGGTGGTGAGAAAGATTCTGGTCTTGGCCGTTTCAACGGCGAATGGGTGCTTGAGGAGTTCACGACGCTCCAATGGGTATCGGTCATGCATGAACGCCGTGAATACAAACCATTTTTCTCATAAGCACAAAAAACTGTTTCGGTCCGTGGACCGAAACAGTTTTTTTATACCTTCTTGACGAATTCTGATTTGAGCTTCATCGCACCGAAGCCGTCAATCTTGCAGTCGATGTCATGGTCCCCGTCGACGAGACGGATGCCTTTCACTTTCGTGCCTTGTTTGACGACGAGCGACGTCCCTTTCACCTTTAAATCTTTGATGACCGTGACCGTGTCCCCGTCTTGGAGCACGTTTCCGTTCGCGTCTTTGATTTGCGCGTCCGCTTCTGCTTCAGCCGCCTCACTCGGTGACCACTCGTACGCACATTCTGGACAGACGAGCAAGCTCCCGTCCTCATACACGTAAGACGATTGACACTTCGGACAATTCGGTAGTTCTGTCATGCTGATTCCTCCATTCGATTCACTGTCCCCAGTATACCGTATTTTCGGAACGTCGACAGCTAGCGGTCAGCCTTCTTGCGGAGCCTCGGGGCCTTTCAAATCGAGTTGATAAAACGATAAGTCGAGCCACTTTCCGAACTTGTAGCCGGCTTTTTTAATCGTACCGGAATGGACGAACCCTAACTTTTCATGTGCTTTGACGCTCGCGATATTGGCTGCATCGATGCCACCAATCATCGTCTTCACATCCCGCTCTTCACCGATCCGGATAATTTCTCGGAGCAACTTGTTGCCGATGCCTTTGCTGCGGTATCCAGGATGGACGTACACCGAGTGTTCGACCGTATAATGATAGGCCGGCCAAGGACGAAACGGTCCAAACGTGGCAAAGCCCATCACGACATCCCCTTCCTCCCATACGATGATTGGAAGTCCGGCCGCTTTTTTCTCCTCGTACCAAGCGATTCGATTTTGAAGCGTCACCGGTTCGTAGTGATAGACGGCGGTACTGTTGACGATGGCATCATTATAAATATGTAAGACAGCTTGAAGATCATCTCGACGACAATTGCGAATCATGAGAACACCACTTTCATACGTTTTCTTCATTATACTTATCTCGATTTCAAAATACACCTGGCGATTCGCTCCCACATAAAAAAGTCAGCCGTTTTGACTGACTTTTTCACATTATGCTGCCAAACGATCGCACATCGAGGCGCACTCGACACAGACGCGCGCACATTCTTGGCAATGGGCATGCTTATGTTTCTCGCATTCCTGGGCACACGCCTTACAGACGACCGCACAAGCCCGGGCGAGTTCGGGCACGAACGCCGAATCTCGCGTCATCGCCTCGGCGAGAAACGAACAGATGGCGGCGCACTCCCGGTCGAGCCGGATGCAGTCAACCATCATCTTAACGTCATGTTCTTCCAGGCACGACTCGAGACAGTAATTACACGTCTCCACACAATCACGTAACGTCTCCAGTTCATTTGCATAAATCCGATGCATACAATCAGCCTCCTTTTCCAAAACGAAGTGACAGTCACATCCTCTTTGTTCCCTAATCTTCAAAAGAAAAACGACCGTCGACTAGTGTCTCGGGTCGTTCACAAACGTACGGTATAAATAGGCGACTCCGTTCAACAAACGCTCTGAATAGCGCTTCGGCATGAAACGGAGCCGATAAAACCGATACATCCGCTTCAAGTCTTCCCATTGGTGATCGACGTGCTGTCCTTGGCGGAAGCGGGCCAAGTCGATTAAATAAATACGGCCTTCCGGCGTCAAAATCAAATTGCGCAAATGAACGTCCGATGGCGTCAGCCCGAGGTTTCGTGCCGCGATGAGCGCTGCATCGACTTGCTGAATGTACGACGCATCAATCCAAATTCCTTCCGTCAAACATTCGAATAGCGTCTTGCCCTCGATGTAGTCGATGACGATATAATTCACACCTGCTTCATACAAGCGTGGGAATTGAGGTAACCCTTCGAGCGTTCGATAAATCACAGCCTCTTCAGCTGCGATATGCGTATAATCCGGAAAGAACACTTTGATGACGAGTCGCGTGTCTTTTATGCGAAACACGGCGGCACTGCGCCCAATCCCGTGCAGTTCGAGATCGGCATGAGCGGCGGTCACGTATGTTTCCTGACCTTGTTGCTCAAACGTGACGTTCGCATATTGTTCGTAATGATTCATAAGTCACTCCTCTTTTTCTAATCATCTCTGTCTCATCATAACTGAAATCGCTTTAGTTTGACTCGGTTCATGTCCTTCCAATACGCCCCAAAAGTGACGCCCTCCTGTTTTATCCTTATAATGAAAGCGACAAACAATGAGGAGGAACTTACCATGCAACGCATCGAACTGACAGAAGACTTATCATTCTCACGAATCATTCACGGCATGTGGCGTTTGGCCGAATGGGACATGAGCCCGCAGGAACGCCTCACTTTCATCGAACAATGTATCGAACTCGGCATCACGACGTTCGATCACGCTGATATATACGGTGGCTATACGTGTGAAGGATTGTTCGGCGAAGCGCTTCGTCTCAAGCCATCACTCCGCGATCAAATCGAGATTGTGACGAAGACCGGCATCAAGCTGACAGGCTCTTTCAACCCTGGCCAATCCATCAACCATTATGATACGACGAAAGAACATATCATCCGTCAAGCCGAGCGCTCGCTACAGGAGCTCGCCATCGATCAGATTGACACGCTTTTGATTCACCGTCCCGACCCGCTCATGGACCCGGACGAAGTCGCCGAGGCGTTCATCACGTTGCAACGAAGCGGAAAAGTGCGTACGTTCGGGGTCTCGAACCATGTGCCGGCAACCCAACAGTTGTTACAGTCACGTTTACCGTTCCAACTCGTGACGAACCAGCTTGAGCTCTCACCGATGCAACTGAAGCATTTTGAAGATGGTACTGTCGACCTATGCCACGAGAAACGGATGCCACTCATGGCGTGGAGCCCTCTCGCCGGCGGACAACTGTTCACCGAGGCCGCTTACGCACCGCTTCGTGAAAAATTGGAGGAAATCAGCGATCGACATCAAGCGGGCGGCATCGACGCCGTCGTCTACGCGTGGCTCTTGAAGCACCCGGCCAAGATCATGCCGATCGTCGGATCTGGGAAAATTGAACGAGTTCGGACCGCCGTCGATGCGCTTCAGATTGACCTGACGCGAGAAGAATGGTTCGAAATTTTGAAGGCGGCCCGTGGTCGCGACGTGGATTGAAGGTAAAAATAAACAAATAACCCCTTTTTAATTCCATTTTGTTATTTTCGACGATTTTCGTCATTTTCAAGAACGTCTACATCACAACGTTCATTCGTCAAAAATCGACACGTGTCAAATGGAGAAATTCCATTTCATATCCATAAGTGTAAAACAAGCCCGTTCAGTTCAAGTGGAGCGGGTTTTTTGATTTTTTTAAAAAAAATCGCATTAATTTTCCTAAGACTATAGTCACAAAAAAATGGTGCTAAAATGATGAAAGTTAATCATTAAAGGAGTGCGCCCTGTGAAAAAGTACCTGATTCTTTGTACGCTCGCCATGTTGTTCGTCCTGTTCGGATGCGAAGAAGAACATGCATTTCGTTTACATACGGCTCCAGAGTACTATCAAGGTCGCGCCTCTCTGCCTTCTGGTCAACAAATCGAGATGACCGAGTCCGACCGGACGAACGTCCTTGATGCCTGTTACCCAGAGGACGCCATCACCCGTGTGCCTGACGGAGAGCGTCTCTTGATTGGCACGGTCAAATTGAGCCAACCGCTTACGACGACGGCCTCGACCGAAGTCTTTCCGACCGCCACATTTTTTGAAGTGGAAAATCAAACCTACGTCCAATGCCAAGGCGACACCATCACCTATATGAAACAAATCGATGCGTTGCCGGATAGTCTCACTCCGTACCGCGACCAAGCCGTCTCATCATCCGCGACGTCCAACCTTCGCGTTGCGCAACCGCACGAGCAAGTCCATTTCACCGAAGAGATGAAAAAACCGGTCGGCAATGAGCCTTATCCAAAACGTCACGGTTTCGAACAGACGCTCGTCCACGTGACGATGCCGTTCAACGGTTCGTTCGAATTCACGTTCGAATCACCCGAATCGCGTGAGACCATCACGTTGCCCATCAACGAATCGTCACGTCAACCGTTCCTGTCCCTCGGCTTAGGGACCGAAGTGTCTCAAGACACGCAACAGTACGGGCTCCATCTGTCATCAGATCAGACGTTATATGAGGACGTCCTGCGACCGCAGGATGCCACCTACGATCGAATGCTCGGGACGCGGCAGGCGAGCACGCTCCCGACCAAGCTCGTTCCGAACGAGCGCTATCCACTGTTCAGTTTCTCCTTCATCCGCGATGGCAAACCTTATAAACAAGTCGTTTCTATCACCTATAAAGAAGAGACGTTGTTGCACGGCGACCGCTTGAAGACAAAAATGCGGCAACAATTCGCCCATCGACGTCACGTCGTCGCCCATGAACTGGCTCTAATCGGCACAGAATCAAAAGATGCACCGTTCTTGCATCATGCCAACGCCGAGACCGTCCAGTTCGTGTTTCAAGCCATCGATCGCTCAAAAGCCGTGACCACGGCCGGAACCCCAGCGCCGACCCCTTATTTGACGGTGTTCGAGGGCATTCGTGCTCAAACGTTCGATATCAGTTACATGGAAGATGATGTGATTTTGACAAACACGAAGACAGGCTCACATTTCAAATTGCTCCGCGCCGATGCCGAACGGTGGCGCGACCTTTCCATCGGACAAGCAAACAACTGACGACACTTTTCAAGCCAGACTGGCTCACCGGTCTGGCTTTACACGTTATATAGGCAAAATCGGAAAGCCTCCTTGGCTCGCTATGCGACAATGACAACAAACAGTGCAAAGGAGAGAGTGTGATGACGAAACGATTCGAGCGCGACGTCGCCAGCCATTGGCCGGTCGCCTATAAACAAAACGGATATCCGCACGTGCAGCAGGGTTGGGTCTTGCCTCCGGAACGAAAAGACGAGTTCGACCCGTTCATCTTGATGGCCGAGGACTGGTTCAAGCGGGGAACGTTCTCTGACCATCCTCACCGCGGCTTCCAGACCATTACCTACGTGATTGACGGACGACTTGAACATATCGACAACCATGGCGGACATTCGATTTTAGATGCGGGTGACGTTCAATATATGAATGCGGGCTGGGCGGCACGTCATGCCGAGGAGGCCGTCGACGACGACTTGATTCATACGCTTCAACTATGGCTCAACTTGCCGAAAACACTTAAAACGACGACGACATCTTACCAAAACGTATATGTCGAAGAGGCACCGCTCGTGCCGATTGACGGAGGACACGTGCGTGTCTATTCGGGTGACATCGCCGGAGTGACCGGACCGATGGACAGTCTCGTTCCCATCACGATGAGCGAAGTGAGCTTACAGAGTGGGGCCGCCTATGAGCACATCATCCCGACGAATCATAACGCTTTCGTTTACGTTCTCGCGGGTTCCCTCGAACTCGGGACGTCAGCGACACCGCTTGCGAAGACGCACGCGGCGACGCTCACGTACGATGAGACGAGTGACGGTGAGAGCGTGGTCCGCCTCAAAGCGACGTCACGTGCGAAACTGCTCATCTACTCAGGTAAGCCGATTCGGGAAGACTATATCGCCCACGGTCCGTTCGTCATGAACACCGAAGAGGAGATTCGTCAGGCGTTCCGCGACTACCATGCCGGTGGTTTCGGTCCCCCGGCCGTCAAATAAAATAAGCCGCGCCTAGGGCGTGGCTTATTTTTTATCTGGCATGAGCACGGTCTGCTGCGTCGGGACACGACCGATTGGGACGGTCCGTTCGACGAGGACGTACCGCTTGCCGTTCACTTCAAACTTCCGGTCACCGAGGTAATGAGCCGACTTCCCGTCTTCATACAGCTTCGTCAAAATCGCCGGCACGTACTCGTTCAAGTTCGTGTAGTGCTCATCGAGCGTCATGACAATATTGCCTTTCCCATAGCCTAACCATTGGTTCGACATGAATAACATGAGCGAAATGGTGCCGATGACACCGATGACTAAAATGACTGTCTCCATCAAATCCTCCTCATCTCACCTTCAAAAATTGTGAATCGTAGCGTCGCGCCAATACGAGCACGAGGCCAATCAAGAGCGCAGACGAGACGACCGGTACAAGGTCCGGCAAAGCATCCCCCGCGCTAAAAAAATCGAACGTCCCGTGAAAGATGATCGCCGGCCAGATGTTTCCCTCGGCCTGAACGGTCAACCATCCTAAAAAGAACGAACCGAACAAAAGACCGATCCCCCATCCCATCACCATGAACCCTGACATCGCTTGAAAGTCAGGATCATATAAAAAGACGGGCACATGCCAGAACGCCCAGACGAAAGCGATGACGACGGTCGACGGTCGGACGGCCATTCGTTTGCTCAACGCCGGGAACAAATACCCGCGCCATCCGCTCTCCTCACCGAGGCCGTACGTCGCCACCCAGAGCAACCAGAGCCATACGGGCGACCATGCCGGCAACTTGTCATTGGCGAACCAGCCCGGGACGTCCGGTGTGCCTACAAAGATGGTGATGACCATCATGCCACATCCGAACAAGACAACCGGCAACAGCACGGCGAATAGCATCCAACGAGTTGCGACGCGTCCGTAGAGCCGGCGTAGAAACACTTGAAACGCAGACCATCCGTCCAGCCAAATCGTCGTCAGCCATGCTGCGACGAACGGACCGAACGCGCCGGCAAAGTGTAGTGCTGACGACGAGACGCCGGTCGAGCGAACGAGCCAAATATTCAGGCCCCAACACGACCACGACAGGCTGAACGTCAATACAAGGAACAGCGAGATACGCCGCGCCATGATGGGCTCTCCTTTCTATAGATGCTTCACGACGAACTGTCGCTTCGGCTGAAAGCCAATTTCGCTATAAAACGCGGCCGCCGCTTCGTTCACCGACCAATAATCCAGTTCGATTGACGGAAATCCGTGTGCGATGGCATAGCGTTTCACTTCTTCCATGACCAAGCGTCCATACCCTCGCCGCTTCGCCTCCGGGTTAATGCTGATTTGATGCACGTAGAGTGTCCGGACAGCTTTCCGAAACGCGTTCGCCTCACTCACTCGCTCTTGAAAACAGACGTAGCCGACTGTGTCTCCGTCGACCTCTGCCGTGAAGAAATGATAATCGTCTCGCGCCATCATCTCCGAAAACGCCGCTTCCATCGAGGCGTGATTGTAAGGCGCAAAGAACGCCGGCGCCAACTGAAGATGATGTTCATGGATTGGACAGTTCAACGTCGCAATCAACGCCGCATCGTCGGTTCGTATCAACTGCATCATAACGGCCACGAACCTTCATTTTTATAGTCCCGCGTCTCCGTGACCCCGTGCGGCTTTTCATCCCCACGCAACGTATGGTTTGTCGTTTCCTGCTCTTTGCCGTGCAAACGGTGTTGAATCGGACGGGCCAGGAAGTAGCCGCCGAACAAGGAGACCGGGAAAATGATAAAGGCGGTTCCTAGAAACAGGTAGGCGTATGCACGCATCTCGTCTATTCCGACGAAGTGATTGACGCCATAGCGCAATCCAAAAAATAAGCCGACAAATAACAGTGCGACAAACGCGTACTCGATACATTTCCCGAGAAATCGTTTCATCTCATGACCCCCCTCAACTGATTAGTTTTCTGTACGAGATGAAACGGTAAAATGTTTCAAATTTGTTGGCGAGACATATACCACAACGTCGCCTCCTGCTCGGTCGCGGATACCCAGTCTTGTTTTCCTTGGATATAGCTCTCGATATCTTCCGGATGCTGGCTCGCCAATTGTTGTTTAAGCGCCGCATACTCGTCCCGTACGTCTGGGAACGTCATCAAATAATCGCGGAACGCGAGATGGCGGGTCACGCCTTCATCCCCTTCCTCGAACATATGGACGTGAATCGTCCGGACGTCTTCTCCTTTAGCGAAGAAGCGCCGTCTCGGAATCCCATGCTCGCCGAAACTTCGATACCCGAGTGCCTCCATGTGCCCGACCCATTCATCAATCCGCTCGATTTCTCGTACGACCGGCATGATGTCGATAATCGGTTTCGCATCGAGTCCCGGCACCGACGTGCTTCCGATGTGATGAATGGCGACGATTTCCCCTTCAAACAAGCGTTCGAGTTTGGACGCCTCTTCCTTGAATTTCGTCTCCCATATCGGATCATACGGGACGACCTCTACTTTTCTCATGGTCCATTCCCTCCTTCACAATAATCGTTCCGTCTCTTTCATCATACCCGTTTTTCAAATCGTTTAGAAATCACCTTCGCCAATCGAAAGGTTTGTCCCGTCGCAAAATGGGAAATGCTAATATTAATGAAATCAGAACTGGAGAGTGGACCGCATGTTGACACAACAGCAGATTGATACGTTCAAAGAACGTCTATTAAAAGAGAAAGCGAAGACCGAAGGATATATGGAAAATCGGGAAGAAGTATATGACGAAGGGGAACTGTCCCACTACGATAACCATCCGGCAGACTCAGGAGAAGAATTATTCTTGCGCGAACGCGACCAAGCGCTAACTGAGCTCGATGAAGAGTTCTTGAGTGACGTCGACAAGGCGTTGCTCGCCATTGAGAACGGGACGTATGGCAAATGTGAGGTGTGCGGCGAAGACATCGAGTTGGACCGTCTTGAAATCATCCCTGAGGCGACGCTCTGCATCCAGCACGCGCGCGAGCAAGAAGAGAACGAGCACTTGACCGACCGCGAACGTCCGGTCGAAGAGGACGTGCTCAATCCATCTGAGACGGCTGCCCGGAAACAACTCGATGGGACCGACGAACCAGGCCAAAGCACGGATGCGTTCAGCCAAGTCGAAGATTTCGGGAGTTCGGATACGATTGCCGATAGCGAGGGCAATCATGACCCGACACGTGAATAACATCAGTCAGTGACCGAGCGAAAGGAGTCCCTCTCCTTTCGCTTTTTTGATGGCTCGAGGAAACGCCCTTCTTCATCCGATATCTTCCATCTTTCTATACCGCGTGATACACTGTGTAAAAATACACTTTAGGAGCAGGTATGCATACAAAAGAAACGTTTTCCGAACTGATTTCAAGCAAGCTCAAACTGATTCGTACCGAGCAAGGATTATCGCAAGAAGAACTATGTACGCTCGTCGGCATCTCGAAAAAAACGTTGATTCAAATCGAGAAGCGACGTCTGAACGCGAACTGGACGACGACGGTCGCCATCTGCGCTCTATTCAATCAAAGCCCATATCTCCATTCGTTGATTGGGGATCAACCGATCGAGTTCATTCGTCTCGTCGCCCATACCGACCCGAGCCTGGCGACGAAAACGTTGGGCGGACACGTCTGGTGGACGACGATTGAGCACCAAGGGAAGTACCGGATTCAACAGAATATGGTCAGTCAACATTACCGGATTCTCGACCACGACGACTTCCGCTGGTTCAGTACGTTCGACCGTGACGAGGCGTTCCGGAAATTAATCGAACTGCGCGCGACCCATGATGAGAAGGGAGACACAAAAAAATGACGCAACGAATCGTTGCGTCAATACGTCGCTTTGATGGGCGACGCGCCACCGAGCACTTCGGCGACATCCATCGGGTTGACCGTGTTGCCGGCCGAACTTGATGAATAAGCATATTCTCCTTGATGCACTTCGAAATGGAGGTGCGGACCTGACGAGTTGCCCGTGTTGCCGATTTGGCCAATGCCTTCGCCTTGGAGCAACGTCTGGCCTGTCTTCACTTCGATTTTATGCATATGGGCGTAGACCGTCGTCCACTTTTGACCATCGATTTCATGCTCGATGAAGACGTGTTTCCCATACGGGCCGCCTGATTTGACGTCCGTGACCGTCCCAGCCGCCGCCGCATAAATCGGTGTGCCGACGTTCGCCGCGATATCGAGCCCGTTATGGAACGTATATCCGAACTGGCCGCTTGCCGGTCCGTAACCTTGTGACAGACGTCCGGTCGCTGGCATCATAAACTTGTCAGGCGCAAGCGCCGCCGTTTGTTGCTTCAAGTCTTTCAATTGGGCCGCTTGCCCTTTCAACTGCTTATAGGCAGCCACGTGAGCCGAGCGGGCTTGTTGTCGCTCTGCTTTCACGTCCGCCCGTTTGCTCTCAAGCGCTTTTAATGATTGTTTCGTCTCAGCTTGTTTGGCTTGCAAATCACGCTTCGTCTCTTCAGACTCCGCCGCCTCTGCCTTGGCGCTCGGGAGCACGGTTGACAATACTTGTTTGAATAGAGACTTGTCAGCTGTCTCCGGATTCAATGCCGTCTCGAATGACGCGAGTTTTGATTTGGTCTGCTCAATCTTCTGATCGATTGCTTTCGCGCTCTGATCGATCGTTTCGACGTGACGTTTGGCTTTGGCGACCGATTGTTTCGACGTTTGAATCCGTTGTTCGGTCTGTTGAAGCGATTTCGTCGTCTTGACGAGGTCTTGCGGGGTAATTTGATCCGCGGATACAGCTGAAGTCCCTGATAGAATCAGGACGCCTGTACCGACGGTGACGAGTAGTTGTTTCCACATATATTGATAAAACCTCCAGATTGGATGATTCGCTAGCTTGATTAAAAAGCTACAAGTGCGAATATAGCATCCACGTCTGAAAAGTTCAATATATGAAGCATTTCATTTGTATGTCGAACATATCAAAACAGTGAACTCGCCATCCATAAACTTCATTGAAATTTCACATCATCGCCTTCGTTGTAGGACGATGACGATGATACTAACGGCAGCCAGGATGGTCAGCGCCGGTCCGCCGAACAAAAAGAGTCGATCGAGGCCAGATGGCAGGTTCGTCGTCAGACCGAGAATCGTGAACAAGTTCCCGACGATCAGACCGAGCATGAGGACAGGCAACAGGACGCGCATTACGTCTCTATCCCGGGCTTGATCATCTCGAATTGAGCAATCTCGTCCTGGACGAACCCGAGCTGTCGCGCTGCCGAGAGCAACGCCGGGCGATCCGACGTCAACGTCAGGCGAATCGGTCCTTCAGCCGCGGCCGCACGCAATAACCATTCGGCGTCCTCGTCGCGACCGAACACATCCAGCAACAGACTGCCCCGGAAGAGCAGTGCTCCGCTCGTCTCGCCTTCCCTCACTCGCACGAGCTCGGTCTGTTGTTGTGTTGTGCGGACATCGACTTGCCAAATCGGTGTGTGCCCCGCTGCCGGATAATACGTATCGAACAGTTCAAGGATCGGTGCCGGTTCCCGTGTCGCGTTCGTCTCGGTCGGTACGGATTGAAAGTACATAATCTCTCGGACGACACGGTACCCGAGTCGGTCATAGAGGGCGAGCGCGGGATCGTTCCCTTGAATGACCTCGAGCAGACGCGTTCCCGTCGCCTGTTCATCGAACTGTCGCATCAATTCGTGCGCAATGCCGAGATGTCGATAATCAGGGGCGACGGCCAAGCCGCCGCAACGAGTGACCCATCCCGTATCGAGGTGCGCCACGCCGCTCAACATGACGGCAACAGGCCGACCGTCCGCATAGGCGACGATGGAACGCGTCGGCTGGTTTTGATCGCGGACAAGGAAAACGGCCTCAAACTGGGCCTCATTCATGTCAAAGCGAATCATGTAATCGGAAAAGCCGTCCATGAAGGCTCGATACAAATCTTGGAGCGGTGGATGTTGGACATAAGTAATCACTGGATGCATCACGTGTTCGTTCCCTTCACTTATATTTCGGTATACTGGTGGAGACAGCTGATATGGAGGAGGATTCATCATGACGACGAGACTCGAACCACTTCGCGAGGCCCATTGGCCCGTCTTGAACACATTCACGTTACCGCTGGATCAAGAAAAATATACGACGCTCCCGATTGACCTCGATTCCCCCCTCTTAGACGGGATTCATCCTATCGTCATCGTGGCCGAGGAACCCGTCGGCTTCTTTTTGCTCCACGATACGGAACGGGTCGCCTCGTATACAGAGGCAGACGACGCGTTGTTGCTCTCGATGTTCTCGATCAACCATTCGGCGCAAGGGAACGGCCATGCCAAAGCGGCACTCCACCAGTTGCCGAACTATGTACGAGCCCACTTCCCTCATAAACACGAGGTCGTGCTATCGGTCAATCTGAAAAACGAAGCCGCCTTTTCCCTTTATCAGACGGTCGGCTTCATCGACACGAAGCGCCGAATCGACGGCCCCATCGGCCCGCAGCGCATCATGTCGCTAACGGTCTAAGTTCGCCTGGCAACAGGCCATACACGGCCGTGTCCGTCAGTCGCATCCCATCAGCGGACAAGTCTTCGTTCCGGAGCATGCCTTCTAGCTGAAAGCCGAGCCGTTCCGGAATCAAGCGACTGCCTTCGTTTGTCGACTCGCAGCGAATCTCGATCCGTTTGAAATCGAACTGGGCGAAACCGAAACGGACGACCGCCTCGACCGCTTCCGTCATATAGCCACGACCGGTATGCGTCGAATCGAGCCAATACCCGATTTCCGCTTTCGGGACGTCCCAATCAATCCCGAACAGGCTGACCGTCCCCACGAACGTCCCCGTCTCCCGTAAAAAGATGAGATACCGGAAACTTTCGCCTGTTCCGTACAATTCTTGCGCCCGTTGTAAATTCGCTTCCGTCTCAGACAACGTCGGTACGTCTTGCGCGAACGGGAGCCATCGCTTCAACTCTTCATGCGATCTCCGAATCGACTCGTTAACGACACGCGCATCCGTATCGGCGAGCGGTGCCCGTAAATACAGACGCGCCGTCTCCACGCCGAGCGGGATTGTGTCTGGTCCTGTCTCCATCTTTCTTCCCCCTCTTTACTTACGAAAACACCAAATGAGCAAGCCGCCTATCCCGACCACGAGCACGACGTGAAGCAGTTGCCATAGGACTTCAATCATGGCGTTCCTCTTGAGCGGCTTTTACACCTGCCATCACTTGCTCCCAGTAGTTGGTCGGGTGTGGTACGAGATCGCGTTTCATCACGACCCGTGTCTCTCCTGAGATGACCGATGTCGTCTCCACCTCGGATTTCGTCCCGTCAATCAGTGCGTGCAGCGCCTTGATCTCGACCGAGACGACATCGGCCACTTCCGTTTCGTCCAACGTGAACGCTTCGCCATCATACGAATAGACGTACGTGTGGGCGAACTCGCGGTCTAAAAACGTATCCGTCTCGATGACGTCTTCGAAGACGCCGAGCGGAGTCAGTTGGTCGAGTGTCAATTCGAGTCCTAACTCTTCTTGAATCTCGCGCACCCCGTCACGAACGGTCTCCCCGGCGCTCAAGTGCCCGGCGGCCGTGATATCGAACAACGCGGGGAAGTCCGCCTTCGTATCGCTGCGAAGCTGTAACAGGAGGCGGTCGTGATCCATCATCCAGCAGTGGAACGTCTCATGCCAATCCCCGTCCCGATGAACGTCTGCCCGTGATTTCAAGCCGATTTTCTTCCGACGGTGGTCGACGATTGTAATGAACTCGATCATGGCATCACCCCGTTCTCTAAAAAGGTGATCGTTCCCGCCGTCGCGTCGAGTTCGACCTCGATGCCAATCGGAAACACATGGGACGGGAACGTATGCCCGATATCGACGTTCGTCAAAATCGGGAAGTCGACGTCTCCGAGCACTTCGAGCAACAAGTCCTCAAATGAAAACGGCGCGCCGGCCGCATCGAAATGTTCATGCTTTCCGATGACGAGACCGCTGATGACGTCGAATACCCCGGCGAGCTTGAGCATGCTGAGGGAACGCTCCTCGTCCGCCATCGTCTTGAACGAGTCTTCTAAAAAGAGAATCGCACCGGTCACATCAGGGAAATAATCCGACTTTAAAAAGCCGGTCATCGTGTTCATGTTCCCGCCAATCAACCGCCCCTGGGCCTGTCCGTCTCGAAGGGTAAGCCAGCCGTCATTCGGACGGAACGTCTTCTCCCGGTCCTGGGTCGACCAATCGATCATCTCCTCGGTCCACTCTCGGGGCACGTCGAGCGTATACGGTGCCGTCCGTTCTAAACCGAGCACCTCTCGCACGTAACGTTCCCCGTCGGCGAACATCGTCTCGTACTCTCCGAACGACGGGACGATGGCCGGACCGTAAAATGTCGTCACTCCCGTCTGCGTATAACAAGCGAGGAGGAGCGCCGTGACATCGCTATAGCCCATGATGATTTTCGGCTGTCGTCGCAACGCTTCATAATCGATATACGGTAAGAGCGAATTTGAGTTCGTCCCGCCAATCGTACTGATGATCGCTTTGACGTCCGGGTCACGCAATAGCGCGTTGACCTCTTCGGCCCGTTCTTGAATCGAGGCCGAGCGATATCCTTCCGAACGATGCGTGCATGAGCCTTCCTGAACGATGAATCCCATCCGTTTCAGTTGTTCGATTCCGCGCGTGTATCGTTCCGGGAACCGTGCCGGTGCCGGGAACGACGGTGTGATGATTCCAATCGTGTCTCCCGGTCGTAGCGCCGGGGGGTGCTTCTTCGTTAACACAGTCATCCCTCCATCAAGTGCGATGCCTTCACTGTACGAGTTTCAAGAGTCGGATGACAACCTAGTTCAAAACAAATCAGGGTCTTCCGAAAGGGTCCGTGCTTTTCGGATTTTCTGCGGCCGTCCGGTCCAACCAAGTGTGAGAAAGAAGAAACCGCCTCCGATGACACAGGACAACCCGACCAGTCCCGCGACGATGCCGTCAAATCCGAAGCGTTCCCCGCTCACGACGAGCAACAGTGGCGAAAAAAGCAAAGCCACGCCTAGTAGCAATACGCCACCCCACATCCGTCGCCGTGGAAACCCGATTGTCCACCAGCCGAATGCCACCAATCCTAAAACGATTAATCCAATCATTCCGATTAGAACCATCCTCAGCGCCTCCACTCTTCAAATTGTCTTGTTTTATTCCGCGTCAACAATTGAAAATCCTGTCAAAAAGGCACTATAGAATTCCTGCAAACCGGGTAAATAACTATTGGAAACCACCGTACCGGAATCGCACAGAGGAGGAACACCATGAGAACCCGACTCATCTTTGCTCTGGCATTTATCGGTCTTTTTTTAGTTGCTGTTTATTGGATCAGTACACGGGACGACCATCAAATCGAAGGTCGAATCGAACAGATTGACATCCCACAGCTGATGATTGGACCACATGACTTGTCAGACGACGAGTTAACGTTGCAGACGATATTAATCAACGAACGAACGAAAGTGACAGGAGAAGCGAACGATGTGCAACAACTCCGGGTCGGACAAGTCGTCACGGTCGAACTCGATCGCGACGCCAAGTTGAAAATCGCGGTATCGATTCACGTTCAACCCGAATGAGTCGTTTCACCTTTTTTCAGAAAACGGGCTTAGGTTTCATAGAACGGTGGAATATGAGAACAGGAAGCTGAAAGGAGCGAATTGAATGATTTCAAATACATTGTTATCGGGGAAGGTCGCCTTCATCACAGGCGCGGCATCTGGAATCGGACGTGCCACTGTCATCCGGTTCGTCCAAGCCGGGGCGAAAGTCGCCATCGTCGATTTGAACTTAGAAGACGCGGAACAACTTGCGACTCTGATTGGAGAAGAGCGTGCCATCGGCATCAGTGCCGATGTGGGGAACGAAGACGAGATGAAACGAGCGTACGAGCAGACGGTTGAACGTTTCGGCCGCGTCGACATCGTCTTCGCGAACGCAGGACGAAACGGCACGATCACACCAATCGAGCACTTGTCGCTCGAAGATTGGAACGGTGTCGTCGAGACGAACTTGACGGGCACGTTCTTGACGGTGAAACATGCCATCCCTCATTTAAAAGAACGAGGCGGCAGTGTCATCATCACGTCGTCTATCAACGGAAACCGTTACTTCAAAAACTTTGGGTTCAGCGGCTATGCGACGACGAAAGCCGGCCAGACCGGATTCGCCAAAATGGCAGCAGCCGAGCTCGCCCAATTCGGCATTCGCGTCAACTCGATTTGCCCGGGGGCCATCGACACGAACATCGATGACTCGACGAATCGCGATGACGCCTTGCTCGAAGAAATCGTCATCCCGATCGAGTATCCGGAAGGAAATCAACCGTTGGCCGGGAAATCCGGCACGGCCAAACAAGTCGCGGACGTCGTCTTGTTCTTCGCGAGCAACATGTCGAGTCACGTCACCGGCTCTGAGGTGTACGTCGACGGTGCCGAATCATTACTTTAACAACAACAGGTCGCCCCGCGGGGCGACCTGTTTATTTGAGAATTGGGCTTTTCATGACGGCTTTCTGGTAAAACGGAATGAATCCTAAGCGCTCCATGTTCCGTCCCGAGGCCGTATCGACTTTCGTCGTCACGGTCACGTACTGGCAACCGGCTGCTTTTGCGGCCGCAATCCGTTCCAAGATGAGCTGTGTCTGATAGCCTCTGCCCCGATAAGCGGGAATCGTGCTCGTCAAAAACAGTTCGCCCATTCCGTCCTGGACGGCAAGAATCCCACCGGCGACGGCCATCTCACCTTCGCGGACGAGAAACGCCTGGTTTTCGGGTAACGCGTAGAAGCCTTTCGCGGTATCAATCGTCTCTTGCATGACCGTCCCAGTCTCGGCAAAGCCGGCCGCGATGGCTCGAGCCCACTCGTTCACGTTATCGGCGTGCACGCGTTCGACCGCATGCTCCATATCCGGGAATACGAACGTGTTCACGTCGAGCAACCACACGTCCAGGAAGTGGTCGAGCGTATAGTTTCGCTCTTGGAGCAACCGAATGAGTGACATGTCCGCGAGCGGACAAACCTCGATATGTAGGCGGGACACGTTCTTGCCGCGTACCCATTTCTCCATCTGGTGCAAATCGTAAAAACTGGTCGGTCGATTCAAACCGAAGCCGACCGCAAAACTCGTATTGCCCATCCGAAAGACGTGGCCTTTGTTTTCGACAATCAATTCCGAACCTTCATAGGGAGGGGACTGTTTCCGATGCCGAATATAGGCAGACGTCCCTTCCGCTTTGATGCGTTCGATCCGCCTGGCTAGTTCTAAGCGTCTCATCTCGTTCCCTCCCCACTAATCTCCCCTGAGTTTACCACACTTCGATTGCGAACAGATTGTGATTCCGTTACAAGGCGAGACGCAAGTCTGACTCAAATCGAAGTAACCGTTCCCGGACAGATGGGACGAGATCATCCAGGGCCATCAATTCTGACCAATCGACGAGACGAACCGCTACGACTTCGTCTTCCTGAAGCACCAAGTCATCAAGTTGCAGCGGAGTATCGGTTTGATAGCGATACAGGTCTAGAAAATATGTCTCGCGGCGTAACGTCGCCACCCACTCCAACTGGTCAGGTTCGATCCAGAGACCAATCTCTTCACCAAGTTCACGAATGGCACCGTCACGGCTCGTTTCACCGGCAAGAACGGAACCACCCGTCCCTTCCCAAAGAAGTGGGTGCGTCTTGCCTGGATGGCGTTGCGAGAGCAACACGTTTCCGTTCACATCAAACGTGAACACCTCGATGACGGTATGATACGTGTCCACTGCTAACTGTTCGCCGCGCACGTGCGTTTTGCCGAGCGGACGCCGCTCTCCGTCGACTAAATCCCATTGCTCACTCAAAGCCGGACCTCGTCAACGACAAACGAGGATGACCCTTCAATCTCTTCGATGAAGTGTGATCCGAACAGCATCGCCGGTGTGAAGCTGCCAGGGATGACGCGGCCTGAACTGACAAGTCGTGACACGACCTCAAGCGCCCCGTACACGGTAAAGGCATATGTGCTCGCCGTCTTGATGCGGACGATCACTTTACGTCCTGAGGCGTTCGTCGCTTCGCCCCAGACATACGTCGAGGAGCGTTCCCGTTCTGACTCGTCCGGTCCGCTCACATGTTCATCAACATAACGGAGCAGTTTCCCTTGCACCGCGTCGCTGCCGAGAATCGGACTGAACCAAGACAAAAGACGCGCCCCGTAAGCGTAAGCCGTAGGGACCGGGACCCACGTCGTGATGTTCGGAATGCCCGTCGTATAATAGGCGGTCGAGACGTCTCCCCATGGAATGGCGATGGCCGTTTTCTTGCCGCGTCCGAAATCGATGTGACGACGTTTCTCGCCCAGCGGGAACGGTGTCAATTCGCCATCTTTTCGTTCGGCACTGCTCGACCCTAGCCCACGGATTGCTGTTTTCAGCGTCCCGCGCGAGATACCGGCGGCGGCCGAGAAACCGAGTGCGAGATTCGTCGCGTCCGGCATCAGCTCTTTCAGCTTCCGGGACACACAGTCGGTCGGAATGACGTCGAATCCGACACCCGAACAGAGCAACACGCCTGCTTCTTGTGCGAGCTTAGCCCGTTTCTTCGAGTGGATGTATTCGAACACCTCGATTTCCCCGGTAATATCCAAGTAATGTGTCTTCGTGGCGAGACACGCCTCGACCATCGGCCGACTCGTATCGGCGAACGGTCCGGCACAGTGTAACACGAGGTCGATGTCTTCCAATTGGCGTGTCGCCTTATCAAGCGACAAGTTGAAGACGCGCGTCTCGCACCCGAGCTCCTCCCCGAGCTTGGCGATCGCGTCCGCACGCCGACCCGCGAGCACCGGTGTCATCCCTTGTTTCACCGCTTGACGGGCAATCAGTTCGCCTGTATATCCGTTCGCCCCATAAATCATCCATTTCATCACGATTCCTCCTTCAACTCTGCAAACATGTCTTTTCTTTGTTCCCTATCCTGCCAACTTTCACCCTTATAAACGATGCATCACGTCTTGCATCACACCGCCCAAATAGACGATGCCAAAAGCCGCCACTACGACACCGACTGGGATGATGAGACTCGACCAAGCCTGTCTCGTTTCGAATCGACAGTCTTTATGCGACAAGTAGCGGTCAATCATCCAATATAAAACTGCCGCTCCTGCACCAAGCCAGAGCAAAACAAGTCCGAACCCGATATGTAAGCCAAACGAGACGAGCGGCTCGAACCGCATCGACATTCGGCGTGCCACCCAGTCGCTGAACACTGATGTCAACACCCCATACGTGACGATGACCGGGAAACTGACTGACAAATAGGTGGCCGTCAACATGAGAAGCCCGTTCACCGTGTCCGCTATCCCTCCGCTATCCGGATATTGCGGGATGACGACCCAACATGCCAACAAGAACGAATAAACCGGGGTCGTAAGTGACGCCGCGATGATTTTTCTAGTCCACATGTCCATCCTCCTCTTCCCCTCTCACTCTACACGACCCGACTAAAAAGCGCACAAAAAAACCAGCCTCGTGAAAAGGCTGGTCGAGTCATCAGTTATTCGCAGCTTCTGCCGCTTTCGAACGGACCGTCTGCATCGCTTCTGTCCATGGGACGAGCTGATCGAGCATGTCGTTGACCGATTGGACTTGAACGTCTTTCGGTGCGAAATGTGTCCCATTCTCGAAGTCTGTGAAGAGCGAGAGCGCTGGGTGGACACGGACGTGAGCGATCAAGAGCTCGCTCAAGACACCACGCAAGTGTTCTGTCGCACGTGCGCCGCCGACCGAACCATATGAGACGATACCGGCTGCTTTGTTATGCCATTCGTTGCGTAAGTAGTCGAGGGCGTTTTTGAGCGCACCTGTGATCGAGTGGTTGTATTCTTGGACGATGAAGACGAAGCCGTCCATCTCCGCGATTTTCTCAGACCATGCCGCGGCACCTGTTGCGTCGCCGCCTGGCTCGCCGAGAAGCGGGAGGCTGTAGTCTGCGATATCGATGATTTCATAGTTAGCGTCACCGCGTTTGTTCGCGATTTCTTTCACCCATTCTCCGACTTGCGGGCTGACGCGTCCTTCACGAGTAGATCCGAGTACGATTCCAATTTTCAACATGTTAGTTCCCCCTTGTGAGTTGGTTGGTTCTTCTTGTTTACCGAACAAACGATTTAAAAAGCTCATTTCATGCCCTCATATTCTTTCTCAAACGTTTTTGTACTTCTGACCGTATCAATCGGTCGAACCATCGCTTCAATCTGTTCCCGCTTCGGTTCTAAGAACGGCGGGAGTGACAATTTCTCACCGACCGTCTCATACGGTTCATCGCCCATGAACCCTGGTCCGTCCGTTGCCCATTCGAACAGGATTTGCGGCGCGACCCGTGCGTAAGACGATTCGAAGAAGAAGCGGTCGACATAGCCTGATGTCGGTAACCCGAACTGTTGCAATCGTGCCGTCCATTCATCGAGGACACTGCGGTCATCGACACGGAAAGCGACGTGATGCACGGTTCCGAACCCTTGGCGCGCGACTGGTGACGTCTCGTCATGAATGACGACGACTTGCGCCCCGTTTCCACCCTCACCTCCTTCAAAGAGATGCGCATCGCCTTCTTGTCCGATTTCTTCGAACAACATGACTTGCTCCATCACTTGTTTGAAATACGTAAAATCCGCGATGCGGATAAAGATTGGACCGAGACCCGTGATGGCGTACTCGAGCGGCACCGGGCCGTTTTGCCACGGCTCGCCTGACGCGACACCGACGTTGAACTCATCTGAGATGAACTGGTACGCCTGCTCGTCGAAGTCGACGAACGCGAGCGTCTTCTTGCCGAACTGCTCGGTGATGCCTTCATGCTTCACGCCGAGGCGGTCGAAGCGACGTTCCCAATACGTGAGTGCCTCGTCGGTCGGGACGCGGAACGACGTCTTGGCGATTTCATTCGTCCCATGCACGCCTTTTGGGATGCCAGGGAAATCGAAGAACGTCATATCTGTTCCAGCGCTGCCTTTGTCATCGGCGAAAAATAAGTGGTACGTCTGAATGTCGTCTTGGTTGACCGTCTTTTTGACGAGGCGCATTCCGAGGACGTTCGTAAAGAAGTCATAATTCTTCTCGGCGCTGCTCGTAATCGCCGTCACGTGGTGAATTCCTTTTACATGGTTCATTCGAATCGCTCCTTAAAATCTTGATTTCGAGATAATCAGTTAAAATTTTTTGACGCTTCGGCGCGTTTGCCGACTGTCTTCAATTGAGTAATTGTATTTGCTAAATCGAGGCCGTCGAACAGCTCGTCCATTCGTTGTTCATGGGCCGGAAAGATGCGCGACATGAGTGTGCGCCCTTCTTCAGTAAGCGCCACATACGTGACGCGCCGATCGCTCGGACAGGCTTTGCGAATCAAGTAGCCTTTCGCTTCGAGCCGATCGACGATGTACGTCATGCTCCCGCTCGTCAATAATACCTTTTTGCCGATCGTTTGAATCGGTTGATCGCCTTTATGATACAGCAGTTCGAGCACCGAGAACTCGGTCGGGTTCAGCCCGTACTCGGCAACCTCTTGCTTGACCACGTCTTGAATCGACTGTGAGGCCCGAAGTAACACCGTAATCGCTTTTAACGTTTGTCGTTCTTCCATGTGTTCCCCTCCTCTACTGAGAGAAAACAATACTTTAAATTTAATTATCTTTAATTCGAGATAAATATAACACGAGAAAATAGACTGGTCAATCAATTTGTCTCAAAAAAAAGACGAGTTGCCTCGTCTTGTCACGCACGGCGAATGACCGCCATCTCCCGGCCGAAGCGATTGCCTTCATCGACAAAGCCCAAGCTTTCGTATAATCGATGCGCGCCCGTATTGTCAGGATGGTAACCGACGACGATCGGTTCGGTGCCGAGCTGTTCTACTTCTTCCAGCATGAGTTCGGTCGCTTTGCGTCCAATCCCTTTTCGTTGGTGCGCATGGTCGACCATAATGCGATACACCCAGCGCGCGTCCAACTCTTCGAGTACCGTATTGTACATGAGAAACCCGACCATCGTCTCGTCCTCGTAAATCGCATACGCCCGCAGCGTCGGTTCATACATCGCTTGCAGCAGCGAAATCGCATTCGGTTCCATATACGCTTGTTGCTCGTCACTCAGAGTGAGCTGACAGCACGTATACCAGTTTTGTTCTGTAATCGGTTGAAGTGTGATCATCCGGTTCTCCTTAATCGTATGTCTCGTCCAAGTTACGCGCATAAAACACGATGGCGCGACGATACCGTTTAATGCTGTCATCCGGCTCCGGGCTTGCGAGCAGTTCGAGCAACGTACCGGTCGCTTCAGTGTGGCGCCCGAGATTATAATGGGTCATCGCTTGAAATACTTTGAGCGCCCCGATGTCTGGGAACTGTTCAATCGCCTTGGCGAACAACGCCTCAGCGTCCTCGTAGCGGCCGAGCGCCCGGTACGTGCTACCGAGTCCGATATACGTCTCACGGAGCTCTTCGCCGGCAAGCCCGAGCCGAATCGCCCGTTCATAATGTGGGACGGCTTGACGCTCTTCGCCGAGCGAGTCATAACACGAAGCACAATGGGCATGGAGGCGCGGATTTTTCTCGTCTTGCCGGAGCAACATCAGGAACAGCTGCTTCGCCCGTTCGAGCTCTCCGTTCTCACGGAGACGAATCGCTTCGTCGAGCCCCTTCTCTTCTGGGGTTTGAACTTCCAAGTCACTCAAGTCATCAAGCCACGCTTGCAACAATTCGTAATAGCGCCCAACATGGACGCCATCGACGAGGGCATGGTGGGCTTGGACCGAGAGCGGCATCGTCATCCGGTCACCGGTCTCCGTGAATTTGCCCCAGGCGATGCGCGGCACCGTATCATGCTGTTGGTCGTGTGTCGGGTGGCTGATGCTCGTGAACGTGACCCAAGGCACGCTCGTGATGTAAAGCAGACTGTCCGGCTCATCGTCGCCGACAACGACTTCCCGTTTCGCCCCGCTCATCCGGGCCGTCACTTCTTCCATAAAGTCCGGGAACGCGTCTTTATAGGTCGCCGTGCAAAAGTTGAAGACGTCATCGTCCATCATGACGGTGAACGATGGATGTACGACGTCGTGCTCGATGACCTCGTCGCCGCGAATGCGGTAGCGAAGCTCCGGGATGGCGTTCGCCGTCTTGACAGCACCGTACAAGAACAGTTTAAAGAACGACTGGCCGGTCCGTTTGGCGTGCGTATGTAACTTCGTCACATCAACGCTCGCCGTCACATTGAAATGTGGAGCGTCAAACGCCTTGAAGAATTCGTAGTGCTTCTTGCGCGACCACGTCTCGGTATTGATGATTTTCATGATTCGTCCCCCTGTTTTTTCTTTCACTGTACCAAAGGGAACAGGTCGTTCAAAGTTTTTGCTTTAACTCGGTGTAATGCTCGTTCGCCAAGTCGAAATAGACGAAGTCCCGACGTTCAATCCGGTCGAGCGTCGCATGGAAGTCACGCCAGCCCTGCTCGACGAGCTCCGGCGTCAGTTCTCCGGCCACCGTCGCTTCCTCGAACTCGTCCTCGTCTTTGCGGACGACGTCCCCGTTCGGGAAGATGAGGATGTCGAGCAACAAGTCGTCCATATACGGGATTCCGTCCTCGTATCCGATCGCTTCGACGATATCGATGTACCATTGAACGATGTGTCCTTCATCATTAAACATGACGGTCACACCGAACGGCTCGTCGTCCGGGAAATATTGGAGCCAGGCGTAGCCAGCGTCGGCGACGATGAACTCTTCTCCCTTGTGCATCTTATATTGAGGTGCGCGGACCGCATCGATTTGAAACAAGGCGACGGTCCCGGAGAAACGGTCATCATGTACCTCCATTTGCGCGTAGCGATGTTGCAAAATCCGTTCCCAGTCTCGACGATTGGCAAATTTCCGTTTTGGCATATGTCTCTCTCCTTTTGACCCAATTCATACGTAAAGAGTTCGCCAAAATCCGACATTTCCCTGTTCAATCGTACAGATTGTGTTGATTGAACGAGACGAGGTGGCTTTGCTTCAATCGTTTTCGCTCGACCATCCGCGTAAAGGCGTCTGTCGAGATGAAGCGATTGCCTGGGTGAATCGTCGCTAACTGTAGCAAGATGAAGCGTATGCCGCGCTCGCCTTCCTGAAGCGGGACATGGAGCATCGTCCCATCCTCATTGAATCGATTCAAGAACAACTCGATTTTGCAGTCCTCTTTTAACAGGCGCGATGTGACGAAGGCGGTTTGGCTGATGAGCGATTCAAAGTCGTGATGGAGCGTATAACCGGACGGACCGGTCAAATCCAAGGCGAACGTGAACGTATCGAGCGTCGTCTGTTGAAACACTTTCGACTGCAGTCGTCCGAGTTTTGCGGTCGCATACCAATCGATCTCCTTCACCGGTTCCCCTTCATACGGTTTCGACCCGATCAGTTGCAACGGATTTCGAAGCGGTGACGCCAAAAGTGGCCGGTCCCCGAGCGCTAGCCGCTTCGTCCCGACCGGTGGATGTAACAGGAGCGATGGAAGCACGGTCCACTCTGTATCGACCGGTCGTTCATACAAATACGTCCCAAGGCGAAACGGGAGCGTGACGGCGATGACGCATTCCTCGAACATGGCTGGACCGCGATACTCGGCGCGCACGACCAATTCGTGCCGGGCTCGACCGACATCGACCTCATAGTCGAGCACGTTCGGAAGGCGCTCATGCGCCGGAAAGCTGATCCCTGAGCTCGACTTCAAACGAACCCGTAGTGGTAGTCCGAGCCGATTCAACTCGTCCACCCCATCAACCACCAACACGAGCCGACTCTCATCTCCGACAAACAGCAATTCTTCGTATTGTGTGAACCGGAGATCGATGTGCCGCTCAAGTTGTTGCCGCGTCCGCTCGAGCATCCAAATCGCACTCGCTATAATGAAACATAGATAGCCCAACCCATAGACGTACGGGAAGAACACGAGTATGGCTCCGCTCACGAGATATATAGGGAGGAGCCGGCGCTGCAACGAGGCGTGCGTGGACAGGATCATCCGTCAGCCCTCGACCGGCACGGGCACCGTGTCCAGAATGTGCGCGACGACGTTCGCTTTGGTCGACTTGATGCCGCCTTCGAGCGTCAAGCTGATGCGATGGGCGAGCACGTACGGCGCCACGGCTTTGACGTCTTCCGGGATGACATATAGCCGGCCGGCCAAATAGGCATAGCTTTGACACGCGCGGAGCAACGCGATCGCGCCGCGCGGGCTGACCCCGACCTCGACAGACGCGTGCGCCCGGGTCGCATGGACGAGACCGAGCATATAATCGAGGACATCGTCTTGAATCGCGACTTGTCTCGTCTCGGCTTGTGCTTCTTGCAGCGAGGCGAGTGACGTCACGGCTTCGATGTGTTTGCGGGTCTCGGTCAACACTTGCAACAACAGTTCCCGCTCTTCGGCGGCGTCCGGATAGCCGACCGGAATCGAGATGAGGAACCGGTCAAGTTGCGCGTCTGGGAGCGGGAACGTCCCGGCCGATTCAATCGGGTTCTGCGTGGCGATGACAAAGAACGGTTTCGGCATCGGATACGTCTTCCCACCAATTGAGACTTGTCGTTCCTCCATCGCTTCGAGCAGCGCCGACTGGGTGCGCGGGACGGCCCGGTTGATTTCATCAATCAGGACGACGTTCGCGAAAATCGGACCTTGCCGATGGTCAAAGCCTTGCGTCTTCATATTGAAGTAGTCGGTCCCGATGACGTCGGACGGGAGCAAATCGGCCGTAAATTGGATGCGCGAGAATGACCCGTCCAAACTGCCGGCGATCGCTTTGGCGAGCAACGTCTTCCCCGTTCCAGGTACGTCCTCGAGCAAGATGTGCCCTTCGGCGAGAAGCGCCGTGCAGCAGAGCCGGACGACTTCACCTTTCCCCAAATACACTTCATTCAACTGTTTGATGACCGCTTCGATTCCCATTTCGTTCCCCTCCGTTGGTAGATGTCTTATTCGAAGTTTACCTGTTTATGGTAATATAGACAATAAATAGTCTGAACATTCCGATAAGGAGGGAAAAGATGAAGTGGTCATCTCGATTTATAGGGTTCCTTGTTGTGACAGCTTGTCTCGTAGTGATGTTCGTCTTTATCAGCAAGGAGACGTTCAGTTGGTTCCAAACAATCAATACACCTGCTCCAATCAGTGTGATCGAAATGGGCAAGCCAGAAGAGGCACCACCGCCAAAAGGTGGTATTGATTTGGGTTCTACCGATGAGAAGGGAAACGATGGAGAACGGCAAGTGAAGGAAGACATGCTCAAATTCAAATTTGGTAGCGGGAATGGTGATGCCCCAGGCGGACTCGGCACATTGTTCGCCTTCCTTGCCGCCATCGGGTTGACCGTCTATGGCGTGCGTAGATGGCTGCGTCGTCGACGGGGGAAAGGATTCACGTTTTCTAGTAGACAGAATGCCTTGGCGCCACTGTCTCTCAACGCGGACACATCGATTGAGGCACGGACGTTCCCGATGCTCACGAATATCGAACTGAGGGATTGGCTGATCACGTTCAACGCGTCGCTCGCCCCTGAGTTAAAACTTCGGACGAATGAGACGGTCGTCGACTGGTTCGAGCGCATCGAGCTGACAGATATCGATGCCTCGCTCTATCATCTGATTCGCTATGGTCCCGCATCCGATCATGACATCCCGTTCGAGCAGCAACAACGCTTTCACGAGGCACTCGACCGCTACTTGAAGCGGCAACCCTGAGCGAGAAAGTACCCGGGTTCTCAATGACTGGCAAACATGCTACGCTCATTGATAACAGGAAAAAAATGTAACTTTCTTAGGAGGTTTGATTGATGAAACGCCTAGGCCTACTCGGATTCAGTGTGTTTTTATTGACCGGGTGCACCGATTCCGTTGAGCAACCCATCGTCCCAGCCGATACAAATGAGCCGTCGTCCGAAGACATCACCGCTTGGACGCGAGAAGATTTTAAGGACGTCTTCGACCAATACGAAAAAGTAGCGCCGCTCTTGACGGCACTCGAGAACGATGGTCTCAAACCGTTCCGCGAGACGTTCGAGCACGTCGTCATCGCCGGCGACGGCATCCAGCATACATACGCCGATATTCATCCGTTCAAACTCGATGACGGCACGTACGCCACCGTCTATGAGAGCGAGAACGGGGACATCGCTAACGGTCCCGAGTCGGTCGCCCCGCTGTTTTGGCAAGAAGCATCGTTCCTTCAATTCGTCGAAGAGATTGAAAAACGGAAATATGGGACGAGTGCCCCACCGACGGACGTCGTTTTGACCGAAGACGAGTTTCAGGCGCTCTATAACCGTCACGCTTATACGTCCGCACTCATCGTCGAGCTCGACGAATGGGGCGTGCAAGTCGCGCGTGACCCGCTCGAGAACGTCATCATCGCTGGGAACGGGGTCAAGGAAGTGAAGGCCGATTTGATCGTCTTTGAGGTCGAGGGTGGCTATGCCATCGTCTATGACCGGGACGGTGAGATCTTCAAAGGGCCGGAGTCGATTGCTCCGCTGTTTTGGAGCGAGACGGATTATGAAAACCTACTCGAGAAACATGAATGACTTATGGGACACGTCGTTTCAAGTCCCGGTACTCGAGTAGCAAATTGAGCCATTGCGCCGGCTTATCGCTCGACTCAGCTACATCGTACCGGTACCTCGTCACATACACATGCCACGACAAGGCACGATAGACGCAACCGAGCTCTTCGGCGATCAATAGATGACGCCAAAGTACGTCCTTGGGTGCGACGCCGCTCCACGCTTCCAAGTAAACCGTACGCATCGTTTGAATCTGTTCATACCAGGCGACCTCGTCTTCTTCCGGCAATAAGTCGTACAGCGCGTTCCAAAACACGCGCACGCTGAAAAACGGATGCGTGACGGTCGCGTCGCCCCAGTCGAGGATACACAAATCATTCGTCCGTTCCCGCCAGAAGATGTTGCCGCCGTGTAAATCACCGTGCTCGAGACTCATCGGCATCCCAATCGCCAGCTCATCGCACATCGCGATCAATTCATCTTGAAGCGCGAGCATAGCCTCGGCTTTGTATTGCTCGAGCCCGGCGCAGAGCTCAGGTAAATACGTGCGAATTTCGCCCTTCAACTTGGCCGGTCGACGGTCCGGGATGCCGTAAGACAAGCAGGTCTCGATCTGGTCGACCTCCTGTCGCTGCAGCTGTGCGTATTGACGCAACGCCGCTTCGTATCGACTCACGTCCGGCCGTGCACGTAACACCTCTCCGCTGATGTCTCGCATGAGCAGCCAATTCTGAGCTGAATCGATGGCGATGACGTCGGGGACGAGATTTGGATGCCGCTCGGCCAGAAACGCCGACAATCCGGCCTCGCCGCGGCTGATATCGGTCACCGCTTTGGCGTAGTAACGTTCCTCATTGAGCGCGCCAACAAGCAAGTACGTCAAATCGGTATCTTTGATCACGTGCCACCTCGCATTCTGCACGTTTGCCTCAATCCATCGTTCGAACCGTTCACGAAACGATCGGTCACGCCATGGGATTGCCTGTCTCATCCTGTTCACCCTTTCTTTCATCATCTCCTAGGAGGAAACGATATGGACGTTGTATATTACTCATACCCGGTCGATGCCATCTTGTATATGTACTTAGGGGCGACGGCCGTCGTCAGTCTCACCATCGGGCTGCTCGTTTGGCATCTGTTCAAGCGCCGAGCTGTCGGCTTTTGGACAACGCTCGTTCTCAGCTTTGTCGGGCTGTCGCTCTCGCTCGTCTGGTTTCAAAACGCGTCCGTCGCCGCGTTCATGGGGACACTCCCGTGGCTGATCAATCTCGTCTTCTCCCTTTTGTTGTACGGCCTATTCATCGGCATCATCTATGTCACGTTCCGACCACGAAAGCTCGACCGCGTCAAATGACGGTATGCTATACTCATGTTAATAAACGACCACTAGGGGAGCCTTCGGGCTGAGACGGCATGCGCCGGACCCTTCGAACCTGATCTGGCTCATACCAGCGTAGGGAAGTGGTGTGGGATTCGTCTGTTTTTCCACGCCACTTTTCCACTTGGAGAAGTGGCGTTTTCATTTTGAAAGGAGACTATCTATGCGTATTCAACAACTCACTTGGATGGCGATGCTCGTCGCCATCGCCGTCATCGGTTCCCTGTTCATCTCGATTCCGACCGGTGTCGCCCGTGCCTATCCGATTCAACATATGGTGAACGTCATCGCCGCCGTCACCGTCGGACCGATCGGGGCCGTTCTCGTCGCGTTCGTGACCGGACTCGTCCGTGTCATGACCGGTACTGGGTCGCTCCTCGCGTTCCCTGGTGGCATGATTGGCGCACTGCTCGCAGGTATCTTTTATATGAGGACGAACCGCGTAGCCTTCGCCGCATTTGGTGAAGTCATCGGGACCGGCCTCATCGCTTCGCTCGTCGCCGTCCCGTATGCCAAGTTATTGATGGGGACCGAGTTCGGGGCGCTGTTCTTCTTTCCAGCCTTCCTTGCCTCGAGCGTGACTGGGTCCGTGCTCGGCTGGATTGTCTTGGCTCGGGTCAAACAATTGCGACCGCTCACGGCGAAGCGATAAGTACTTCCCTCCCACTGATAGTAAATGGTAAAATCAGGATATCAGATATTAGGAGGTCATTTTTTGAATCGATTGACGCTATTACTGGTTGCCACCGCTTGCTTGTTCATGTCCGGTCTCTTGTACACGCTTGAACGCATCGCCACGTTCACCCGCTGGAATGCTCAAATTGCGACGGGCACGTTCTCCAGCGAGCCGATGTTCGTCGATGTGCTGCTCCAAAACGTGTTCATCTCGATTTTCGGAGTGGCTGCGATCGTTCTCTTTTTCAAAGCGGGCAGTGCTGTTCAAGGCTCAACGACGACGAAAACAGGGACGGCCGACTTATGACGGCTGTCCCTGTTTGACGTGATACACCCAAATCTCTTCCCCGTTCGCCTCATCAATCAGGCCACTGTCGACAAATCCCCCCTTCGCATAGAACCGTTTCGCCGGTTCGTTCATCGGATGCAGACTGAGGATGAGGTCATCGACATCGAAGCGTTCTTTCATCCACTGAATCGTAAGTTGTAAACATGTTGAACCGATGCCTTTCCCTTGCTCTGTCACATCGATCATAAATCGATCGAGCCAGATGTAACGCTCCACCTTGTTCTCGGCCCCAATCATCATGAAGCCGACGGGATGCTCATCGCGACAAAGCGCATAGCACTGCCACGCATATTTGACATCGGTTTCCATCTCGCGAAGCGATTCGGCGTTTGTTTCGATAAAGCGAGCTTGGTCAGAAGCGACGGTCAAGGCGACAACAGCCTCCCGGTTTGTGTCATCGACAAGTTGAATCGTCAGCGTATCGGCAGCCATCGGCGCACCTCTTCCATGTCCAGTCCGCGCTTCGGCAAGATATAGGCGCTGACCGAGGAGTTGTATAGATACACATAATCGTCCTCCTCGACGACTTCCTTGATTCCTGCCCATGACACACGCGTCTCGCCGAACTCATTTAAATCGCGCAGACCAGTCTCCTCCAAATCCATCGTGTGGGGGCCAATCATGCCTTCGTTGCTACGTTCGTCGATGAGACGCCGCGTCTGCTTCCGGACATGCCGTTCAAAGTATTTCGGATAATACAGGAACCAAAGAATACTCGCGACCCCGTATATGCCATATAGCCACCAGTCCGTCTCTTGGAGCCACGTCGCCAGCACGAAAGCAGCGCCTAAAAAGATAAGTGGTCCGATGATTCGCTGTAAGAGGATCATCCGCTTTCCTGTTTTCGAACGTTTAATATGGCTCAAGTTGAACCGGATATAGTCGTCTTCTGTCAATTCGTATTGGATTTTCATCATCATTCCCTCCTTGGTGTCCTATACGTCTCACGTGAAGAAAAGTTCCGTTCAGAACGTTGATTGGATAAACTAAAAGAAA
Source organism: Exiguobacterium sp. s157 (assembly GCF_018618205.1). Taxonomy (NCBI): domain Bacteria; kingdom Bacillati; phylum Bacillota; class Bacilli; order Caryophanales; genus Exiguobacterium; species Exiguobacterium sp. s157. Next base: position 23,860 of record NZ_JACSLQ010000002.1, on the reverse strand, counting down.
GGAGTGACATCATGAAACAAATCCACCATCTCTGCATCCAAACGCCCGACTATGAGGCATCCAAACGATTTTATGAGGCGCTCGGCTTCGAGCTCGTTCAGGAGTCGCCCGACTTTCATACGCGCGCGTTCAATAGCTGGCTTAAACTCGGTGATTTTTATATCGAGCTCCAAACGGCGAAAGTCGATGAGACGTTGTCACCGTATTCGAAGCATGTGGCCGGCCCGGTCCACTTCGCGCTTTATGTCGATGACCTCGAAGCGGAAGTGAGACGGCTAGAATCACTTGGCGTGACGTTCCTACCAAAGCGCGGCGGGAACATCTACTTCGTCGTCGATGGATATTTAAGTAAACTAAAAGCCCCGGAAGGCACGATTATCGAGCTCCGGGACACGTTTGTCATCAAGTGAGGCGCTGCCTCGCTTTTTTTATTGCTAAAATCGCACACCCTCATGTTTTTCGCCGTCTTCGAACAGGTACATGACAGAGAACACACTTTGTCCGTAACGTTTGGAGGCCTTTCATGAAATATCTCGATTATTGGAGTTACTTATCGCTCTCCCTCGCCAAGCTGTTCCTATTCAGTCTGTTGACGGCGAGCGCGTTCGACCTGCGCTTTTTGTTCATCAATCTAGCGACCATCTTGATGATGACGAGTTGGGCGCTACTCATAAAACAACAGACGCGCCGCTGGATTTTGTTCGCGTCGCTGTTTCTGCACAGCACGCTCCTCATCTCGGACGTCTGGTACTACCGCTATTTCGGTAACTTGCTGTCGGCCGCCCTACTGTCTGATATCGGCCAGATGGGAGACGTCGGGGGCGGCTTTCTGACACTGATTCAAGCGCCCGACTTCATCTTGTTCACGGACTTGCTCGTCTACGCGGCTGTCCTCCTCTATATGAAGCGACACCCCATCACGGAACCGAAACGTCTCGGTCGCCGTTTGGCGGTCGCCGGTTTTCTTATCGGCTTCATCGTCTTTACCGTCCCGACCGTCGTTCATTACGCCGAAACAGATCACCGGAAAAGCTCGATTTCGAATATGCGCGAGTATTATCAGCTCGGCTTTTGGGGCTATCACGGCCTCGATGCATTCCGCGGCATTCAGGACGCCCTTCATCTCGATGACGACCTGACAGAACGGGAGCGCAACCAAATCGAAGCGTTAGCGACCGAACCAGTTGAGACCACAGCCGATACGAACGTCATCGTCGTCCAACTCGAGTCGTTCCAAGCGTCCGTAATCGGCCAGACGGTTAACGGGCAAGAACTGACGCCGAATCTGAATGCGCTCCTCGACAAGATGCTGTATTTCCCGAATTTTTATCATCAGACGCACGAGGGACGGACGTCTGATGCGGAATTCACCGTCAACGCCTCGCTATACCCTGTCAAATCGGGGTCGGTATACACGCAGTATGCGACGAACACGTTTGACGCCTTGCCTGAGCAGTTACGACGAGCCGGCTATGATACGGCCGCGATGCATGCGTTCGACAAGGAGTTTTGGAATCGTGCCAACTTCTATGAGCAGATTGGCTACAATCACTTCTTCCACCAAGACGATTATCCGGCCGATCCGGTCATCGGTATGGCCGTCGGCGACAAGGAGTTCCTGACGACATCGGTCGACCACTTGGACACGTTGGACGAGCCGTTCTATTCCTTCATGGTCGCGTTGACGAGCCATACGCCGTATGAGATTCCGGACGAGGAGAAACGGTTGGATTTATCGGAATACGAGGACCCGCTCCTCCAAGACTATTATCATACCGTCCACTACACCGATGCCGCCGTCGGTCTCATGATTGAACGACTGAAAGCCAACGGAACGTGGGACGACGCCTTGGTCGTCTTTTATGGCGACCACGACAGCGGATTGACCGCTGCCGGTGACGAGATGGCCGTGAAAGCAGGTGCCGACTCCACGGTCGACCTGTTCCAGCTTGACCGTTCCGTCCCGTTATTCATCAAACCGGCCGGACTCGAACGAGGTCAGACGGTGAATGCGAGCGGCGGTCAAGTCGATTTGGCCCCGACCATCCTCGATTTGCTCGGGATGACACCGACGTACATGCTTGGAAGTTCGCTCCTCGACGACGAGCCCAATTTGACCGTGTTCCGGAACGGCTCGTTCCGCTACGACGACCTCTATTTTGTCCCGGATTTGACAGAGCCGGTCGGTGGCGGCATGTGTTATTCGGTCGAAACCGGTGATGACTTACCGCTTCAAGCATGTGAACCATACATTGACGAGGCCGCCGAACAGCTTCGCTTATCCGATACAATGATTGAGAAGGACGCCCTGTCCGACTTCACACCAAACGACAAACAAGCCGCCCCGAAGTAATCGGGACGGCTTGTTTTGGTCAGTAGACGTTTCGTAAAGCGGCGACATCGATTTTCTTCATCGGTAAGAACGCTTGCGTCACGCGCGCCAATTGTTCCTTTGTTCCGGTCGTCAGCATCTCTTCCATCTCCCAAGGCACGATTTGCCAGGAGACACCATACCGGTCTTGGAGCCAGCCGCACTGTTCCGCTTCCGGGACGGCCGACAGCTTGGCCCAGTACTCGTCAATCTCGGCTTGCGACTCACAAAATGCGATCAGCGACTGCATCTCATTGAAGGCGAATTGATGATTCTCCGCGCTGTCCATGGCGACGAACTCGCGTCCGGACAAGACGAAGCGGGCGTAATTGAGCTTCCCTTCCAACTCTGGACCGTCTGTCGCTTCGTAACGAATCATATGGTCTTCGAGCACATAAGAATCCGGGAAGATGGAGATCCAGTCGTTCATCGCCGCCTCGGCCCGACCGAACACGTCTCCGACGAACAAGAAGCACGGGGTCACCGTCTGGATGTCCATCCCGCCGCTATGCATGATTTGCCAGGAGACACCGTACTTGTCTTTCAACCAGCCGTAGCGCTCACTGAAATCATACGTGTCGAGCGGCATGAGCACCTCTGCCCCCTCCACAAGCTCGTTCCACAGCGTCTCCACTTCTTCCGACGTCGGGAACGCAACCATGTATGAGATGGACGGGTTGCGCTCCTTCAGCGGACCAGCACCGAGCAGTTGAAAGAACTGTCCCGCCAGCGAGACGGTCACAATCGTCGTCTCACCTGATGGCGTATCCGTCAGTTTCGTCGTATAGTCGACGAATGAATCAGGAAATCTCGACACGTACCACTCCGCAATCGCCTCGACGTCGCCTTCGAACCAAATGCACGGGATAATCGGTTGAGTAATCATAATCCTTTCTCCTTTCAGACTTCACGCAGACGGTACACGTCACGGACGGCGAGTAGCGTCTCAGCTGCCTTTCGGTATGCTTGGTAATGTGGTGAGTTGATGTGATGGTCAAGCGCCATCTCGTCTTCGTACTTTTCATAGAACACGAACGTGCCCGGGGCATCGATTGACTCATGGAGCACATACGTCAGGCACCCCTTCTCTTGTCGCGACGGAGGAATGACCTCATCGAGCGCTTGCCGTAACTCGTCCTCTTTCCCCGGATGTGCCTTCAAAATAGCGGTGATTGTAATTGCCATATGCGATTCCTCCTCATTTTAGGACTGACGCAAAACTGTTCCCGTTTTGGAAGAGATGTATACGCAAATGGACACGCCTATTTGTAAAGGCGTGTCCATCGTTTAGACGAGTTCGTTCGCAATCTCGTTCAGTTCTTCAATTTGATCTTTCAACGAAGCTAACGCTTCTTGCTGTGACATCGTCAGCACATGAACGTCTTGACTGTTCACTTCGAGCGCTGTCATTAGTGCCGACATTTGGGAAGTCACTTGGTGAACTTTGTTCAGTTCTGATGCGACGACTTGGAGCTGTGTCGACGTCTCATCCACGGTGCTTGCGACCGTTCCTGTCGTTTGGATCATGGAGAGAATCGATGTCCCGCTCTTACGGACTTGTTCTTCCTGCGTCGATAAACGTTCTGTACTACCGTCGATTGCACGTTCCGTCACTTGCACCTCCTGCATGACGAGTTGGATAATATCATTGATTTGAGATGAGGCTTGGGCCGTTTGAGCCGATAGATTCCGAATTTCGGACGCGACGACTGCAAATCCTTTTCCGTGTTCCCCCGCTCGCGCTGCTTCAATTGAAGCGTTGAGCGACAGCAGGTTTGTCTGAGACGAAATCTGCTGGATCGTACCCGTGATGGTCCGCACTTCTTGGAAACGCTCCGCCAATCCTTTAAACGCATGATTGACTTCACTGATACTTAAGTTCAGTTCAGCGAGCGACCGTTCTGTCGAGTCCATATTTTCATGCGATACATGAGCGTCCTGCAAGACCCCACTCACTTGAGACGTCGTCTCCTGGAGCTGTTGTTGCATCCGCTCAAACGCCTGTACAGTTGAACGAATTTGCGAAGCGACGTTTTGAATCAGACCTGCTTGTTCCGACGTCCGTTTCGTCATCAAACCGATTTGTTCTGTCACTTGCTCCGAAGCATTTGTGACAGAGTCGACTGAATCATTCATCGTGAAGACGGCCCCATGAAGTGTGGTCGCACTCGCTGTCGTCTTCGCCATCGTTAGCTCGATTTCGCTAGCGTGTTGTTCTGACTTTTCTTGTTGCGTGAACGTCTCATGTAACAACTTCGCACCAAAGAATGACACAAAGTATGCGCCAGACAAAGCCATTGTGAGCACAGTGAACCAAATGACGAGATCGAGCGGCGTTTCAAATGAAAAACGCCCAATCAATACAGCTCCGACCGATACGATAAGCGCGAGAATGCTGCCGTACAGCACAAGATGCCGATTCAAGTACATCAACATCAATACGATATACAGAAAGACGATATTTTGAATCGCAGTACCTGGCAGCGTCAAGATAATTGCTGAAGCTGCAATGTACATCAACGTGACGAGCCCATACTTCAACCAAGTATGTTCCACATAGAAGCGATGGCCCAGCCATGATGCGGCTTGAATGACACCGCCTATCAGAATAAAATTGACTGCGCCTTGCCCCGCGAGCTCCCCCATCCAATACAAAACACCCATGATCGGATAAGAGAGGAAAAATAAAATAATCACCATGCGCGATACAAACAACGAACTCATTTTTTCAAAATGATTCACCATAATTATTGCCTACTTTCAATAGAATAAAGATCTATATTATATTTCGGCGTATTTTTATTAATCTCAAGTCCGTCTTTCTCCATTTCGCTGACATTGACTCAACAAATAAAAACAGCACAACAATTGTTGTGCTGTCCATCGCAAAATTTAGTCTCTATCTTTACTTTTTTGTTTGAACGGCCACCATACCCCGTCCCCGAACGATACCGTGATTGCTGGGATGAGCAGTGGCAACACAATCAATCCGTATAACAACAGTCCGGTGATGACGATCGTCGCAATCTGGACGAGACTGAGCACGCCAGACGGGATCATCGCCCCGAACGTACCGGCAAGAATGACGGCCGCGGTCATGATGACCGTCCCCATCTTCGTCATCGAATGGACGAGCGCGTCGCGCACCGTCATTCCGTTAATCGACTCCTCGCGGAACCGGTCGAGCAGGAAAATCGAATAGTCGATGCCAAGCGCGATCAACATGACGAATCCGAAGAACGGAACGGCCCAACTGATGCCGTCATAGCCGAGTCCTTCGACGAAGATGAGCTCCGTGATGGCTGCTGACGTGTAATACGTCAATAAGAGCGAGCCGATCATATAGAGCGGCATGATCATCGACCGGAACAACACCGTCAAAACGATGAACAGCGTCACGAGCATGATGGCGACGGTCCGATTGAAGTCGTTCGTCGACGTCTCATTCAAGTCGCTGTTAATGCTCGAGATACCGGCATACCCAATCGTTGCCTCCGCGAACGGCGTATCGGTGACGACCCGGTCCATCGTCGCTTTCACGGTCTCGACCGTGTCAATCGCTTCCGGCGAATATGGGTCCATCTCGAGGATGACTTCGAGCTGTGTCGCCGTCCCGTCGTCAAATACGTAGCGCTCGACAGCTGGAGCGAACTCCTCTGACGTGAGCGTCCCTTCCGGTAGATAGACGCCCGTATCGCGCAGGCTGTCCGAGCTACTCAGGTCTGATAGGAATGCTGCCACTTCATTGATGCCTGTCTCGATTTGAACGAGCCCTGCGTTCGCTTCACCGACACCAGCAGCGAGTTGTCCGAGACCCGTTCCGAGTTCCCCGGCTTGGGCGCCTTGTGCTGTCAATGCCGTAGCTGCCTCGTTAATGCCTGCCTCGATTTGACCGAGACCGGCCGACACTTGCCCGAGCTGCGTTACGGTCGCAGGAATATTTTGCGTCGCCGTGAGTCCTTGGCCAATCAGACCGAGCTGAGCGTTCAATTGACCGAGTCCCGCTGCCGCTTCCGCGAGCGGGGCACCGGCGTTCGTTGAACCGCCCGGCAATTGATTGACGACGGCGTCAAGACCAGCTTCCACTTGCGTGAGTCCATCCTGGACGTCACCGAGGCCAGTCTCGGCTTCCGTCAATCCTGCACTCACTTGTTCGAGCTGGGTGTCCACGTAAAAGTCATCGATGACGTCACCGGTCGGACGCGTCACCGAACGGACGCCGCTCACCCCATCGATTTTTTCAAGTTCACTCGAGAACTTCTCGATATACGGAATCTCCGCTTCGGAGAGGTCGCCGTCTTGTTTCAAAATGACTTGGACTGGCAGCGACTCCCCTTGCCCGAATCCTTCTGAAATCAAGTTGAGGCCGCGTACGGAATCATAATCGTCACCGATCTCATCGACCGTATTGAATGACCGGGCATCGTCATACGTGAACAACACCGGTACGGTAATCAACGCGACGACGAGAATCGAGACGAACGGCCGATTGACCGAGATGCGGCTGAATCCGGCCCAGAGGCGGCTGTCGTGATGTTCGCCCGCCTTTTTCGAGGGCCAGAACAAACGATGCTTGAGCGTCGCCATAAAGAACGGCACGACCGTGAACAAGATTAACAGTAAGACAGCAATCCCGACCGCGACGGCGACGGCTGATTTGAAGATTGGGAAATCGGCGAAACCGATAGCCGCAAAGCCGACGAACACGGCGAGACCGCTGATGAGGACTGTCCGCCCTGCCGTTTTGTACGTGTTGACGATGGCATCTTCAATCGCGTGACCCGCGCCGAGCTCTTCTTTATACCGGCTGAGCAGCAAAATACAATAGTCGGTTCCAATCCCGAACAAGATGGCCACGAGGAAAATCTGCGTATAGTTCGAGACCGGGAAACCAAACCAATCAACAAAGAATGCGACGAACGATTGGCTCAATAAATACGTGAATCCGACCGCAATGAGCGGGATGAACGGTGTCACGATTGAGCGGAACACGAGTAGGAGCAGTCCGAAAATGAGGACGACCGTGATGATTTCCGTCTTCTTCAAGCCTTCCTGCGCACTCAAGTTCACATCGTTGTTGATGATTTCTTCACCTGTGATGTAGACCGTCTCGTCTTCCGGGAGAATGTTCGCCCGCACGTCGTCTGCGAAGGCGTTGATGTCTTCCATCGACCCTTCGACCGTGATTGGGACGAGCACGATGCGGCCGTCCTCCGAGACGAGCTGTGCTTCCGTCTCTTCACTTTCAAACGGGTCGAGTACGTCTTTGACGACCGTGTCGTTTTGTTCCATCTCGTCGATGACCCGGGAAATATCGGCCCGTTCGGCATCACCGAGCGTTTCGAACTCATAGACGAGTGAAATTGTCTTGTCGCTCTTCCCGGCGGCGTTCAAGATGTCCTGCGCCCGCTGCGAGTCCATATCCTCTGATAATTGGAAGCTGCCGGCTTGTTCGGCCTGCTTCGTCAAGTTCGGGGCCGCCACAAACAAGGCGGCTGTCAAGACGATGAGACCGATTAAGATGCCCCAGCGCCATTGGATGATTTTATGCACGTGTTATTCCTCCCCAATTCGAAGCAGCTGTTTAATTTTCCGGAACGTCCGGACGAACTGTTCGATTTCTGTCTCTTCGATATTTCCGTCGAGCAACGATTCGACATAACGGTAGACGGCCGCATCCGCTTCTTCGACGATGCGATGTCCGGCTTCCGTCAACTCAATCAACCGCTCGCGCTGGTCATGCCCGCGTCGACTGACGACGAGCTCTTTGTCGACGAGCTTTTTTAACCGGTTGGAGACGGCGCTCTTATGAACTCGTTGTTTTTGGGCCAACTGGCCGGCTTGAATCGGACCGAACTGTTCGAGCAGCTTGAGCAGCTGCAGCTGTTCAAGCGAATAGTCATGCCAGACGTCACCGTCCATCGCCTCGATGACATGCTCCGCACCTTGGAACATGACCTCTTCGAACAACTGGACGGCCTCCCGCATCAATTCTTTCATTTTGGTTTACCCCCTAAACTAGATAAAGATAGTTTATGCCCTAAACTAAGAACGGTCAACTAAAACGACCGATGAAGTCGCTCCTTCATCGGTCGAGTGGATATACATACGTATAAAACGTCAGCGTTTGTCCTTCCCATTCCATCTGTCGTGCCTCGCCATCATGGATAAAACCGGCACCCCTTAATACATGTTGGGACGCCACATTGTCGCTTGTCGTCTCGGCTCTCAATCGATTGAATCCAGGCAACTTGAACGTCAACAATTGTCGCAGGGCCGCCGTGGCATACCCGCGTCCCCCATGCCCCGCTCCGACCCGGTAACCGACCTCGCCAGTGTCGGCATCGGTATGATGAACGTTCAGACGCCCGACGATTGTGTCGTCGCGCCAAATCAAGTAATAGTACCCGTCCCCGTTCGTCTGCTCGCTCAATAGTTGCTGCAACGCCTGATGGAATGATTCCGGCTCATAGTAGGTGTCGCCTCGGCTCGGAACCGAACGCTCGAAATACGTGCGATTCTCGCACTCGAACTCATACAGCAACGCCTCATCTTGAAGACGTAACGCCTTTACGCTTACCCGATCCATGTGACGAGCGCCTCCCGCTGTCTCGACGCCTGGGCGAAGACACGTTTCAACTCATCGAACTGGTCCAATAAGTACTGTTTTTCCTCGAGTCCCCACTCCCGTTCAAATGGGTACAGTTCCTGCTCATTCATCGTCGTGACATCGTAACGCGCTTCTAGCGCCTCCAGCTCGATGTATTGAAGTCGGGTCGACAAGTCCTCGACTTCTCCCGGCATCAAATAGGCGATGCCCGTCTCTTCGTCGATGACATCCCCTCCGAAGACTGCCTTCCCGAGCGAATGACGGTCGATCTCGTTCAAATCGGTCGCCCCGGTCAATAAAAAGTAAAGACCGTGCCACGCCTTATCGATATCGGTCTGTCGTTCCTCATCTTCTAACAGTTGCTCGAAACGCTCCGGCTCTTGAAGCAGTGCTGTCAACTCTTCGACCGATACCCGCATGTATGCGCCAACCATCCCCATGTCTGATTCCCCTCTCCAATTCATATGTCTGACTATTCGGCACGGTCATGAAAAAAACCTTCCGAAGAAGGTTTAGCGCATCGCTTCCGCGACACGGAGTCCTGAGACGTACGCGCTCTCGAACCGAGTCCGGCCTGAAGCGTCATCCGGCTCGAGGAAGACGTCACCGGCCAAGAAAATCGGCTCGTCACGCAATCGATGGTAAGGCTCGTTCCAGACGTCGGTCGCCTGCGCATAGCGCCACCGTTTCAACTGCCTCGATTGAATCACCGCCGACCCTGTCACCGTTTGCAACAGGCGCTCAATCTCACGAAGCGTGTCTTCGTCCGCTCGTTCATACCACTCCTCGCTCCACGACTCGTCCATATAGACGCTGACGAGTTCGGTCGCCGAGATGCCTTTTTGGCGGTTGTTGATGACTTTCAAGATACCCGGCGCCAAGTCTGTATCGAGAATCCCGTCCGGACCGATGGGAGTATCGCTTGCCAATTCGAACAAACCGACAAACGTCGGGGCGTACGTCAATTCACGTAACGCCGCATCGACCGGAAAATCTGCGAGCAAGTCGAGCGTCTGCGGGAGCGGCGACGTGATGAGGAGACGGTCATACTGTCGCGTCGTCACATCCGTCTGGACGCTGACCTGACCATCTCGTGTCGTGACCGTCTCGACCCGTTCGTTCAAATGGACGGTCAATCCGTCAGCCAACCGTTTGGCCAAGACGTTCATCCCGTCGACGGCGACGTAGCGCGGATACGGGTCGGCGTACCACACGTTGACCCACCCTTTCGTCTGCCAGTCGGCGACATCTTGTTTGAGTTCTTCCCCTCGTACGGTGAAATAGACAGCCCCGTGATCGGCTTTGCCGTCTCCGATCCGTCTCGTCGCCAAGCGTCCCCCGACGCTCCGACTCTTTTCAATCAATTCAACTGTATGACCGTGACGGGCGAGGTCGCGTGCTGCGACAATCCCGCTCAGTCCGGCACCAATAATACCAATGTTCATGTCCATTCCCCCTTCTGTCAGGAAGATTGTATCATGACCGAGGACCCGTCGCCGGAACCGATGCGCTTCACGCCGATCGATTCCATTGCTCATCATACTCACGGCGCGTGTCTTCATACATGACAGCGAAACGGCTGACGATGAACGGGCGAATCAGTGTCAAGGCAACGAGGTAAATCCACGATCCGAGAAACATCATGTCGAGTTGTATGAAAAAAATCCAACCAACTAGATACATCGGGATGAAAGGCAAAATCAGTTTGAACGCATCCCACTTTCGTCCGCGCATCAACGTCCGTGATTTCGTGATCGCCTCTGTGATGGACAAATCGGGCTCGTCGCGCAAGATAAAGAAGGTGAAGGCGTACGAGAAGTACTTCACGATGCCCGGTACAAGTAGTAACAATGACCATAGCACTTGGAACAACATGACGAGCAATCCGGCAAGCAAATGTTTACCGTAGCGATGTCGGAACGGCGTAAAGACATCGCGTAACGACGACGACTTCCCGCGGACCGTTTCTAACATCAACCAGTTGTAACCGATGATGACCGGGAGCAGTCCCGCGTACAAGATGAGACCCGCTAGACTGATCAGAGTGAGTGCCAATGAATCATATTCGAACCCGAAATAATACGGATCCATCATCAATCCAATCTCTAATACAATCGAGCACACAAATGACCAGATAATCAATGTACCCGTCTTCCCTTTTACTGCGGCGCGCGCCCGTTCATTCCATGTCTGAATCATCTTGTTTCCCCTTTTCGTTCTTCTTTCCTGTCTTATACGCAACGTGATGGAAAATGTTTCAAACTCCACAAAAAAACAGGGTAATCGCCCTGTCCATCAATCTTCCCGATATTCTAAAATGTCGCCCGGCTGACAGTCGAGCGCCTGACAGATTGCTTCGAGCGTCGAGAAACGAATCGCTTTCGCTTTGCCGGTCTTTAAAATCGACAAGTTCGCCATCGTGATGCCCACTTTTTCAGACAGCTCGGTCACACTCATCTTTCGTTTCGCCAACATTACGTCAAGATTTACGATAATCGCCATATGTCTCACCTCAGACCGTCAAATCATTTTCTTGCTTCATGTCGATGGCACGCTTCAATAGTTTCTGTAACAGTTCCGCGAATACGGCGACGACGAACGCGGCAAACACAAAGACGAGCCCGATGAGAAGGAACCCAGGCGCATCATCTCGCTCGGCGAACCAGTAGAAGAACGGGAGCGTTCCGATATAGACGGCCGTGATTGCCAACGCACAATACTTGATTGTGCGGAGTGATTGGACAGCCCGATACGAGAACCCTTCGTCGCGGTCGATCAACCGGAGCAGCATGAACGCTTGGAACAACGCAATGAAGAACGGGATGGCCGATACATACATACCAATCACAATCGGACGAATCGAGTCCTCAATCCAACTCCCACTCTCGACCGCCTCGCGCCAAATGTACGGAAGCAAAAACAAGCAGGCCGCCACAATCGGGACAGCCAGAACGAATACGGCCAACCGTAAAAAAACCGTCTCTCGTTTCATGATTCAGACACCTCACCTCGTTTGATACCTTCATCATAATCTGTTTTTTATCGTTTATCAATAAATAATCGTCGTTAATAAATAAAAACCTCAGGATATCCTGAGGTTGATCTTTATTTTAGGGCTTCGAGTTCATCCTCTGTGACCCATTTGTGGTTCGTGACGTCTTCCCCGTCGTTTGTCGTGAAGTCGACCATATACACCGTCGTCTGTTCGGCCGAATCAATCGTCGCCTCGGCGCCGTCCATCCCGTCCATATGGTCTGTGGCCAGAGTGGCTTCGGTCCCTTCTTCTAACGGTGCCTCGCCTGGATTGTCGAGTTCTTCGTGAATGACCCACTTGTGATCCTCGACCGGATTGCCCCCATCCCTCGGGGTATAAGAGACCGAATAGACGGTCGTGTCATATGCACCGACGATTATCGCCTCGGTGCCATCCATGCCCGGCATATGGTCGGCCGTCATCATCGCGGTCGACCCGACCGGGAACGTCGGATCTGTCGCTTCACTTAACCCGCTCGGCACCTCTCCTGATCCCGAATGGTCCATCATCGAATGGTCCGAATGTTCTTCTGTCGAGTCGCTCGTCTGCTCCTCCTCGGCATCTCCACAAGCTGCCAAAGTCGTCGCGAGCAACATCGCGCTCAAACCCGTCATCCATTTTTTCTGTCTCATCGAATCTCTCCCTTACGTCTTTATGTGTATACGTTACCCTGCTGCTAAGGTGATGAGACGTTTTTGAGACCGATACGATGATTTGTTATCGCTTTGACACATTAAAAGACCGCCTCGCGGCGATCTTTTAATTAATGCGCATGCTTCACATCCTCGAATAGTCCGAGCGCGAAACCGGCCACCGCTCCGATTGTCGTCACGATGAGCACGTAATTCAAATCAACCCCTTGCCAGAACTGGCCTTGCATCACGTTCGTGACTTCAATCAAGACGGTCAACACGAGTGCCGTGACGAAGCTGGCCAATAGGAAGAAGCCGAGTGCCTTCTTCCCGTACACGATGACGCCGAGCATCGTACCGAAGGCCGTCGTCACCATAATCAGGAATGCCGTGTTTCCGTACGTGTCACCGAGCGTCGGGAAGATGGCTGCGAACGTTTCACCGACCGCAAACCCGAGCAAGATGGAGGCGACCATGCCAATCGTGCTCAAACCGACATTTCGAATCAAGTGTTCTCGGTGACCGAGCAATAAGAACAACAAGATGCTGCCGACGACACCGGTGAGGAACGTGACGAGCACACCGGCTTCAATGAAGAGACTGAAGAGGAAACTGCTGAGTAGGAACGACACTAAACCAATCAACAACCCGATTGCCCAATGCGTCCGGTGACTTCCATGGACAATGTTCATGATGCTCATCCCCTTTTATGCGTCCTACTATCCTATTGACCACTTTTTCAACTATGAAACGAGTTCTCTCTTTCTAGTTGGCGGTTTCCAATCGAATTCTCCACATCGTCACAAAAAGACCGTCCCCAAACGAATCACGGGACGGTCTGTGCCTCAATGGTGCTTGATTTTTCTCAAGAAAACCAACATCGGGAGGAGCAAGAGCGCCGCTGCCCCAAGCCCTCCTTGAATCGACGTGTAAAGGGCGAGCAATCCAATCAGCGGACCCCCAGCGACTTGACCGAACGCGTCGACCTGACCGAACATCGACAAAATCGTCGCCCGGCCTTTCGATGGGAGCCGCTCGTTCGTCATAACGCTCATGAGCGGATAGTGCACGTTACGCAGTGCCGCAATCGTCCAATACAGCAACACGGCCAACCAAAACTGTCCGACCGAGGCGAAAGCAAGCATCGCGATGATGAGCAGCACGTTGAACCAAAACAAGGTCGTCGCATAGCGTCCTTTGACGTATAGCTCGACACCTTTCAACACCAACATGTTGAGTAGAAACGCGACGGCATAGAACAAGCCGAACCAATACACGGCCGCCTGTTCCGACAACTGGAACGTCTCAATCAAATGCGCGCCCCATAACCGGTCGAATCCTTCACTAGCGAGACCCCAGACGAGCGTGATGGCAGCCAAGCCGACGAGAATCGAATTGCCACGGATATGGGTGTATCCGTCCCGAACCGTCCGTTTCGCTTGCACGAGATTCGACGTATCGGCTCGCGTGATCGGTTCGAACCGCGTCTCTGGCAAGACGCGCCATGCGATGATCGCGAGCGTCACCAACATCCCCCCGGCAAGCACGATTGTCATTTGGACAGACGTGACTTCAGCGAGGAGGACGGCGAACCCAATCCCGACGAAGCGGCCGAGCGAGCTATACTGTGCACCTCGCAAAAACACTTGTTCTAAGCCGTCATTCCCCATCTCATCGGCAATCCATGCCTGTTCGGCCCCGCTGATGAACGTCCAGCCGATACCCCATAACGCTGACGCGACCGCGATGGCCCAAAATTCAGGGATGCCCCCTTCTAGCAAATGGGCCAGTCCAATCAAACCGATTCCGATGACCATCGACCGCTTCCGCCCATATAAATCGGCGACGAGACCGGTCGGTAGCTCAAATAGTAAAATTGATACTTCTAATATCGTTCCGATCAAGACGAGTTGTAACGCATTCAACTCGGCGGTCATCACATAATAGATGGCGTTCAACGTGAACACCATCTGTATGATGAGCGAACGCGAACTCGATACTGCATAATACAGCTGTTGAATCTTCAATTGTATATTCCTCCGATAGGATTGTTCCAATACAGTGAATCATCGGAGGAGGTGGCCAACTTATGAACGCACGTCCTCCGGCAGGATGAATGTGTCAAATAGTTGGATTTGCATGGCGTTCTCTCCTTAGTCGTTATACCTTCAGTATACAAGCCGGTTCGCATGACGTAAATCACAACAAAAAAAGCCAAGATCCCGAAAGATCTTGGCCTATCATTTATTCGACTGTGACTGATTTCGCCAAGTTACGTGGCTTGTCGACATCGCAATCACGCGCAAGTGCCGCGTAATAAGAAATGAGTTGAAGCGGTAACACCGTCACGAGCGGTGTAAGAAGTGGTTCGACACGCGGCAATACGAAAGCATCGCTCTCGTGTTCCATGCCTTCCATCGAAATCGTGCAGGCAACGGCACCACGAGCGACAACTTCCTTAATGTTTCCGCGGATGTTGAGGTGCGTGTTCGGTTGCGAGACGAGTGTGATGACCGGTGTGCCATCTTCAATCAAGGCGATTGGTCCGTGCTTGAGCTCACCACCTGGGTAGCCTTCTGCTTGGATATACGAGATCTCTTTGAGCTTGAGGGCACCTTCGAGACCGACGTATGAATCCATACCGCGACCGAGGAAGAACGCGTTGCGTGACTCTTTCAAGAACTTGTCTGCCAATTGCTCAAAGATTTCTTTTTGAGCCATGACCGAGTCCATGATCGTCGCGATACGCGCGAGCTCTGTCATGAGGTCAAACGGAAGCTTCTTGCCGTTCGCACGAGCGATGTCGTAGGCGAGGATGGCGAGCACGGCGATTTGGGCCGTGTATGCTTTCGTCGATGCGACCGCAATTTCCGGGCCGGCGTGGAGGAGCATCGTCTCGTTCGCTTCACGCGAGAGCGTCGAACCGGCAACGTTCGTGAGTGTAAGCGCCTTGTAGCCGCGCTTCTTCACTTCGACGAGGACCGCACGGCTGTCCGCTGTCTCACCTGATTGTGAGATAAAGAGGAACAACGGCTTCTCTGTGAGGAGTGGCATGTTGTAACCGAACTCAGAAGCGACGTGCACTTCTGTCGGCACACCTGCGACGCGCTCAATCAATTGCTTGCCGACAAGACCAGCGTGGTAACTCGTACCGCAAGCGACGATGTAGATGCGATCCGCTTCCGAGACGAGCGAGCGCACGCCTTCCGTCAGCTCGATGTCACCGTTCTCGTTCTGGTAGTGCTGGATGATGTTGCGGATGACGGCCGGTTGCTCGTCCATCTCCTTCAACATGTAGTGCGCGTACGTGCCCTTCTCGATGTCTGACGCATCGATCTCGGCCGTGTACGGGGCACGTTCGAGGACCTCGCCGTCGAGCGTCTTGATCGTCGCCGATTCGCGCGTCAAGATGACGATCTCGCCGTCGTGGAGCTCGAGGTACTGGTCTGTCACTTGGAGCATCGCCATCGCGTCAGACGCCACGACGTTGAACGTGCCGTCGCCGAGTCCGACGAGGAGTGGTGACTTGTTCTTACCGATGTAGAGGCGCTCTTGATCCTCTGAGTCGATCATCGCGATCGCGTACGAGCCGTGGAGCTCAGCCAACGTCTTGCGGAACGCCGCCTCGACGTCGCCAAGTTCGACGAAGTTCTTCTCCATCAACTGGACGATGACTTCCGTGTCCGTCTCCGAGAGGAACGGGACGTCGAGCGTCGCCTTAATCTGCTCGTCGTTCTCGATGACACCGTTGTGGACGAGCGTGAAGCGGCCCGTCGTGCTCTGGTGCGGGTGGGCGTTCGGGACGCTCGGCACGCCGTGTGTCGCCCAACGTGTGTGACCGATTCCGATCGTGCCATCTACTTCTGCTGGGACGACTTCGCGTAGCGCAGCGATTCGGCCGACTTCTTTATGCACGTTCACGTTATCATGCATCAAAGCAAGACCTGCCGAGTCATAACCACGGTACTCAAGTTTTTCAAGACCTTTGAGAAGGATTTCCTTCGCTCCGGTGTTCCCAATCATTCCTACAATTCCACACATACAAAAATCTCCCTTTATTTTCGATTTCTCGAAAAAGGAAACGGGCTTTTTCTAAGAGCTGTCAACGCGCTCCCCTTTGGCCGTCCGGTCGCCCGGGCGTTTTGAGGGTTTGCTTGTAGTCGTGACAGGCGACTAGGAGGCATCCGCCGAAAACTCGATAACCTCCAACCTCGTCAACTCCGTAGAGTTCTGGCGCTTGTTTCGTACTGGGTGTCCTTCCGTTTCTAAGGGCACGCTCTTAATAGTACAAATCACACCTCCATTCGTCAAGAAAATCACATAATTTCACAGTGACAAAACGGAAACAAAAAGGGAACCCGCAGACGGATTCCCTTGTTTTATTCCCTATTTCGACAAAATTATCCTTCTACACCGTAATCTTCGCGAACAACTTGTGCAATTCGTTCGACATAACGGTCACACTCTTCTGATGTCGGTGCTTCCGCCATGACGCGCACGAGCGGTTCCGTACCAGAAGCGCGGACGAGGATGCGGCCGTTGCCGTTCATTTCTGCTTCCGCTTCTTGAATCGTCGCGAGAACGCGGTCGCCGTTCATCGCCTCGTTTTTGTCTGTGACACGGATGTTGACGAGTTTTTGTGGGTAGACCGGCATCTCAGCCGCGAGTTCTGATAGCTTGCGGCCTGTCGTCTTCACGATTTGGGCGAGTTGAACGCCAGAGAGCATGCCGTCTCCCGTCGTCGAGTGGTCGAGGAAGATGAGGTGACCCGACTGCTCGCCACCGAGTGTGTAGTTGTGTTTCTTCATCTCTTCGACGACATAACGGTCACCGACCGCCGTCTGAAGCGCCGTCATACCAGCATCTTCAACCGCTTTATGGAAGCCGAGGTTACTCATGACCGTCGCGACAATCGTGTTGTCTTTGAGACGGCCTTTCTCGCTCAAGTACTTCCCGCAGATGTACATGATTTTATCGCCGTCGACGATATCACCGTTCTCATCGATTGCAATCAAGCGGTCGCCGTCGCCGTCAAAGGCGAGACCCATGTCCGCTCCTTTTTCACGAACGAACTGTGCCAAATGCTCAGGGTGTGTCGAGCCGACACCTTCGTTGATGTTCAAGCCGTTCGGCGAGTTGCCGATCGTCGAGACGTTCGCTTCGAGGTCAGCAAACAGACGTGCTGCCAATCCGCTCGTCGCACCATGGGCGCAGTCAAGGGCAATATGGAGACCGTCGAAATCTTCGTCAACCGTCTGTTTCAACATTTGAAGGTACTTCTGTGCACCCTCGTAGTAGTCTGAGACAAAGCCGAGGTCTTTTCCGACCGGGCGTGGCAACGTGTCTTCCGCCGCATCCAAAATCGCTTCGATTTCCGCTTCTGTCGCGTCGTCGAGCTTGAAGCCGTCGCTACCGAAGAACTTGATGCCGTTATCGGCTACCGGGTTGTGCGATGCCGAGATCATGACACCAGCCGTCGCATCGAGCGACTTCGTCAAATAAGCGACACCTGGCGTCGAGATGACGCCGAGACGCATCACTTCGGCTCCGATTGATAGGAGACCCGCGATGAGCGCACCTTCAAGCATATGACCTGAAATGCGTGTGTCACGGCCAATCAATACTTTTGGCTGTTCGCCGGCTGGCAAGTGTTTCGATAACACGTAGCCGCCCGCACGACCTAAACGATATGCTAACTCTGCTGTCAATTCTGAGTTCGCGACACCGCGGACTCCATCAGTTCCAAAATATTTACCCATAAATTCAATTCCTCACTTTTGTATGATTGAACGCCTCATTGAATCGAGGACGTTTCGGTTTGTTCATCGACGCTCGTTAACTCGATGTCGATTGTCTTCGGTGAGACGACGGTCACACCTTTTGGTACTTCATAGTCGACGTCGACCCCGTGTAACCCGCTCGGGAGGCCCGTCAAATCCAAGGTCACACTCACACTGTTCGACGTGATGCTCTCTAAGAGGGACCGCTTCCCGGACAAGGTGACCCCGATCACTTCAGGGGCTTGGAGCGTAAAGTTCGTTCGGTCATATCCTCGTACGGTCACAGGTACTGTCAATCGGACTCGTTCCGTCAATTCACCCGTGTCGTCTCGCGACTCATCCGCCGCTCGAACGAGCAATTGGACTTCCACTTGCTTCATCTCAAGCGATGAGGCACCCTCCGGCACGGCGAGCGTTGCGGTCACTTTTCCGGTCTTGTCGATGCCGTCTAAATCGATCGGCTCCGTCTCGACGGTGTCGATTGCATCGAGCACGTCTTGTGGCGCAAAGACACGGACTTCCGTCTCTTCTAGCAACGTGTCGACGAGTCTGAAGTCATCGGCCACGTCACCGGTCGTCACCGCCTCAATCGGGAAGACGGCACTTTGTTCGTAGACCTGGACCGACACACTGATGATGTTCGGTTCGACGGTAACATTGAGCGGATTGCCATTGGCATCTAAAATCGTTGGCGTCAATTCACGCGTGAACGTTTGACTTTGATTGGCGACATCGACGTTTAACGTGATTTCTTGAACGTTTTGAATCCGACTGGCACCGCCCGACACTTTCACTGTCGTCGGTTCGATGTCGGCGTCACCGACCACTTTTCCTTCTGGCAATTGGTCTTTATTCAATAAGTTGACCGATACCGGGACTTCGACCGTCTGTTTGCGGTCAATATAGATTTCGACCGTATCCCGCTCGAGTTCGACGTTGACGTCTCCGCCAAAGCCGCGTGCCTCGACCGGAACGCGATGGAAGCCTGTCCCAAGGTTCGTTAAATCGACGAAGACTTGATAATCTTTCACCAACTTGGTCATCGTCAAACTGCTGGACGGACCTTGCAATTCGACGCTCATTTCTTCTGGGACGTTATATGCCACGTACTGCACCTCATCGAAGAACACTTCGACGGGAACGTCGAGTGTCATCGAACTTTGTCCGACAATCGGGAGGGCGTTTGTGGAGTTAGTCGACGAACTCGTCTCGGCGACCATGAAATAAAGTAGGATGGCTAAAGCAAGTGCGATGACGCGGAGAAACCATTTATGTTGTAACCACTGATCAATCACTTACTTGTCCCCCCCTTTTTTATTGAAGAACGAGAGTGTCGTCTCTTTTTCTTCAATAACGAGTTCTTGGATCAATTTATTACGAAGTCCCTCCTCATCCAACTCTCGATACAGACGTCCCGCAATCGCGAGCGACACGGCGCCTGTTTCTTCAGAGACGGTGAGCGTCACGCTATCCGTCACTTCACTGACCCCGATGGCGGCCCGGTGTCGGGTACCTAGCGCTTTATCGATATGTGGACTTTCCGACAATGGTAAATAACAGGCTGCTGCCGCAATTTTCCCATCTTGGATAATCATTGCCCCATCATGGAGCGGGGTGTTCGGAATGAACAGGTTGATAATCAGTTGTGACGTGATGTGTGAATCCATGCGGATCCCGGTCTCGACATACTCATTCAATCCCGTATCGCGTTCAATCGCAATCAGCGCACCGATGCGACGTTTTGACATATATTGTGCCGAGCTGACAATCGCTTCAATCATTTGACGCTGTTTATCCTCGTCACTCGTGCTCGTGCGACCGAACAAGTTACTCGTTCGCCCTAGATGCTCGAGCCCACGTCGGAGTTCCGGTTGGAAGATGATGATAATCCCAAGTAATCCGTAGGTGATGACCTGGTTCAATAAGAACTGTAACGTCTTCAACCCAAAGAATCCGCTGAGGAACCAGCTGACAAGGATGATGGAAATCCCTTTAATCAATTGGACCGCTTTTGTCCCACGTACAATCATCATCAATTTATAGATGACATACGTGACGACGACAATATCTAAAACGTCATTCAAATAATCGTACCAATGTACGTTTTCTGAAAGACTAAAGAATGATAAGAATGAAACCTGTTCAAGTAGCGGCAAATGCTCCCCTCCTCAACTACCTAGCCAATTCGTGCAAATTACATTATATCACATTTCTGAAACCACGCATCGCCAGACGATAAAACGAAACCAGATTGAAACGAACAAAAAAGACGCCGTCTCCGGCGCCCTCTTTTAGAAGATTTGTTTGAACGAATACCACATCCACTCAAACATCCGATCGATTTGTTCGAGTTCTCCCGTGACTTCTCCAGCGCTAGCCAGATAAGCCCGACCATTTACGGCCGTCGCGTTCCCGTTGACCGTCCCTTCAATCCGGAGGTCACCGCCTTGCACCGTGATGTCCCGCTCGACGGTTACACCTTGTGGGACGACCACCTCGTTCGATGTCACAACGATGCCCGGCACTTTCGTGTATGTCATCGTCTCCGTCGATTCATTCCATAAGCCAAGTGTCGCGCTCGACATCAAACTAAAGAAGAGAGCGGCCGCCATCAGTCCTGGATGCTTACGGAACCACGTCATCCATTTAGATTGTGGTTTCTGTTTCGTCCGGACTTTTTCTTCAAATCGAGTCACTGGTGCGACCTCGACCCGTGCTTTCGCTTCCGGTAAGGACGCCATGACACGGGCTGTAAAATCATCGGATAGTTTGGGCCGTGGTAAGGCCTTCAGTTCGGCATCTATTCGTTCGTAGTGGAGGTACGCTTCATATAACTCATCGTCCTCCAACAATTGACGTAGTTCGTCAGATTCTTCGGGCAGGATGCCATCTTCCAAATATTGTTGTACTTTTTCTTCAGGAGTCAATTGAACCCCTCCCTGTTTTGAAAGATTGTTTTTAACATTTCTCTTCCCCGGAAGATCCTTGTTTTAACCGTAGCAACCGGCATATCGATCATGACGCTAATTTCCTTCAGCGATAAGTCATCCACGTATTTCAACAGCAATGGAATCCGATACTTGTCGGGCAGCTGTTTAATCGCTTCATGCATCTCACCTCGAATTTCGCGATGAACGACTTGGGCGTCGGGTTGGGGTGCTTCATCAGCCAAGTGGTCCTGATAGGTCAAGCCATCGGTGCCCGCAATCTCGGCATCCATTGAGTATTCCGGCTTTCGCTTTCTCAGACGGTCGATTGCCACGTTTGTCGCAATCCGGTAAATCCACGTCTTGAACTTGTACTGGGGATCATACGTATCGATTCGGGTATACGCCCGAATAAACGTCTCCTGGGCAGCATCTTCCGCTTCGCCTCGATCATATAATATCTTATAAGCGACAGCAAAGACACCATCCTTGTACAGTTCTACCAGCTCAGCAAACGAATCATGATTCCCCGACCTTAATTCGTCGACTAAACGGGTGGTCAGCCGTTCCATCAGTCCACTTCCCCTCTCCGCAACCTATGCGGTCATCCTTCTATACGGATTTGTCTCTATGTAGGTTTCATTAAAATCGCATGACAATAAAAAAAGTTTCCAAGTCCATTGTAGCAAACAGACTTGGAAACTGTAAGGTCGTCAGACAGTTTCACTTTCCAATAACAGGTTTTCTTTGGATTTCAAAATCGTCTTACATAACTCGAACGCCAACTGGGCCGTTGTGTCATCATGATCGAGCGATGGATTTAATTCTACGAGTTCGACCGCAATCAAATCGTCAGCCTTCATCACTTCGGCCAAGATGGCTTTGCCTTCTTCGGCGGTCAGTCCTTGATCGACTGGCGTGCCGGTACCTGGAACAAGTTTCGCATCCAAGCTATCCATATCGAAGCTAAGATAGAACCGGTCCACACGTGCGCGCAAATAAGCGAGTGCCTCGTCCATCATGACGTCGACGCCCCGTGTCCGAATCTCTTCGACTGTGATGACTTTAATACCGAGTCGATTGATCTCTCGAATTTCACCTTCGTCAATATCCCGAAGCGCCATATAGACCAAATGTTCGGGCGCGAGTTTCGGTTCACGTCCACCGACCTCAGTCAGGCGGATATCTCCCATCCCCATCGCCGCAGCAAGTGGCATCCCATGAATATTGCCCGATGGTGAGGTCTCACCCGTGTTCAGGTCAGCGTGCGCATCGACCCAGATGACACCGTATGGCCCCGTTTTGGCAAGACCCGCCAGCGTTCCGATTGCCATGCTGTGATCGCCCCCAACGATCAACGGGAATCGCTTCGCTTGAATGTCTGCATCGACGACCTCCGCGAGTTCTTGGACCGTGTATAAGACTCCATCTACCCGCTTCAAATGCTCTTCACTGTTAATCATTTCAGATTCAGGTAAGACACGGATCGTCTGTTGCTTCGTTTCTGCTGGCAATAGTGTTTCCAATCCGAGTGTCCGTAATTTTGATGGACCTTGTTCTACGCCATGTTTCCCCTGTCCATAACGTAGCGGTACTTCAATATATGACCAATTCATCCCCATTCCCCCTTGAACGTTTATAGCTTCATTGTAAACGCTACCAAACTCGTGGTTCAACTTCACACAATGATGAATAAACATACAAAAAGGCAGCCTGAATGGTGGCAGGCTGCCTTTCTCTGTACTCTCAAGTGAATGGTTCATGGATTTAGGCAAAAAAAAACTTAAGTCATAAGTAACTTAAGAAAAAAACAAATGGTGGAGCCTAGCGGGATCGAACCGCTGACCTCCTGCGTGCAAGGCAGGCGCTCTCCCAGCTGAGCTAAGGCCCCGTCAAGGGAATAATATGGAGCGGAAGACGGGATTCGAACCCGCGACCCCGACCTTGGCAAGGTCGTATTCTACCACTGAACTACTTCCGCATAAAAATGAGCCATGCAGGGCTCGAACCTGCGACCCTCTGATTAAAAGTCAGATGCTCTACCAACTGAGCTAATGGCTCAAACCTGGTGGGGGGGGGCGGATTCGAACCGCCGAACCCGAGGGAGCGGATTTACAGTCCGCCGCGTTTAGCCACTTCGCTACCCCCCCAAGGAGTGCCGGCGAAAGGATTCGAACCCTCGACCCTCTGATTACAAGTCAGATGCTCTACCAACTGAGCTACACCGGCATATATGGTTTGATTATTTATTAAAAAGATGGTGGAGGATGACGGGATCGAACCGCCGACCCCCTGCTTGTAAGGCAGGTGCTCTCCCAGCTGAGCTAATCCTCCAAATGGTGACCCGTACGGGATTCGAACCCGTGTTACCGCCGTGAAAGGGCGGTGTCTTAACCGCTTGACCAACGGGCCTTAATTGGCTCCGCAAGTAGGATTTGAACCTACGACCTACCGGTTAACAGCCGGTTGCTCTACCACTGAGCTATTGCGGAACGATCTTGCCTGG